>PWMW01000286.1 GCA_003559095.1 Clostridiales bacterium
ATCCCTTCTTGGCTGGTTAAGGATTGCAGAAAATCCCGTTGAGACGGTGCAGCGGCAAACATCATATTCACCGTTTCCTTTTGCTCAAGCAGATCTCGCAGCCGCTTGATCACATCGGCGGCGGCAGCGGCTCCCATCTGCTCCCGGTCTGCAAACACCCTGCCAAACAACTGATCCTTCTGGAATTTGTGTATTGGTTCCATGGTTCTCACCTTCCTTATTCTCTGCAAAATGGTTCTTCAATCAGCCTCGCCTAGATCTACGCCAACCACTGCTCTACGTTTTCTCGCACAAAAGCGTCATCGTTGAGATCCGGATAGGCCGCACAGACGCGATCGATTTGTTCCAGCTGTCCCGGGGACAGCTTTTCGTCGGGGTCCAGGCACAGTATGTGATCCAAAAGGCCCTGTCGCCGCAGTACTTCGTGGATCCCGGGAATACAGCCAGCAAAGCCGTGGTGGGGATCGAAGATGGCAGCATTAACATCGGTAATCTGCTGCCCCCGCCGCAGTAGTTCCTGGGGTATACTGCCACTGGCCCGTGCCTTCCTGACATCCGCCAAAAGCTCGACCGCCCTGCGTGTCCAGATGGCCCAATGCCCCAAAAGCCCGCCAACGATGGGTTTCGCAACCTGCCGACCGCCCACATCAAAGCGGTACTCAGTCAGTAGATCTGCCACAATGTTGTCGTCGTTTCCTGTATAGAGGGCAATATCCTCAGCACGACTGGAATGGCAGACCGCCCGGACCACATCCAAGGTCAAGTAGCGATCAAAGGGAGCCATCTTGATAGCTTTGACGCTGGGAAGTTCAGCAAATTGCAGCCAAAAGTCGTAACTCAACACCCGCCCGCCCACCTGTGGCTGCAGATAAAAGCCAAACAGCGGTAGGACCTGACCCACAGCTCGGGCCCGTGCAAGCAGCTGCTCCTCCGAGTAGGATTGGAGGCCGCCCATGCTGAGCAGACCCATGTCATACCCCAGCTCTGCGGCCAACCTTGCTTCCTCCACGGCCTGATCGATGGGTCCGCAGATCCCGGCCACCTTGATGAACCCGGCAGACGCAGGGCAGCACAGCATTTCTTCCATAGCGGTGGCCAAAACCGGCTCCAACAGGTTTACATCGGGATGGCGGATGGCAAACTGCGTCGAATGAACGCCCACAGCCAGACCCCCAGCACCCGCCGCCATGTAGTAACGGACCAGAGCCCGCTGCCGCCGGACGTCAAAGGACCGGTCCCTTTTGAGGGCCAGGGGCATGGCTGGAATAACGGTACCCTGCTGCAGCTTACTCTGCACAGCTTGCGACAAATCTGCCATGTTAATAACGCCCCTTTCGTTCCTGGAAGTGGGTGGGTTTATCCAACGTGGCACCACCTGCTTCGATCCACGCAGCTGTCCACGCGATCATCTGCTGCAGAGACACTTTGGGGTAGCCGAATAAGGCATGAGCGGCTGAGGCATTGTTCAAAAGGCATGTTGCCTGTTCGTCTCCGATAAGGATGGGGTCCACAGCAAAATGCTCAGCGAACTCGCCGGCCAGCCAGCGTATGGATATGGTCTCCGGACCGGTGGCATTAAGAACGCGGCCACCTTCCGGTTCGGCCAAACGAAGCGAGCGCAGGGCATATTCATTGGCATCTCCCTGCCAGATGACATTCACATGGCCCATACTGACATCCACAGCTTCCTGCCGGTAGATTTGTTGGGCCAGATCCAGCAGCACACCATAGCGAAGGTCAATGGCGTAGTTCAGGCGGAAAAGCACGATCGGCGTCCCATACGTATGGGAAAAGTACTGAAAGATCCGTTCCCTACCCAAACAGGATTGGGCATATTCTCCCACAGGATCCGGCACCACACGCTCTGCGGCGCCACCGGCCGCTACCGGCATGAATGGATAGACATTGCCGCTGGAAAAGACCACGATGCGGGACGCTCGCAGATGGTCGGCAACTTTGGCTGGCACCAGGGTGTTCATGGCCCACGTATAATACTCGCGGCCAGTGGTGCCAAACTTCTGCCCCGCCATGTAGACGACGTTGGCCAGCTTCGGCAGTGCCTTGATATCGCTCTCATTCATAAGGTCCGCAGCCAAGGTTTCAACGCCCCATGCTTCTAGCTCCTGGCGCAAACCTCCGGAGGAAAAGCGAGACACCGCTACCACCCGCTTATCCAGCCCACCCTGATCCACAGCGTTTTTGGCCAGCTTCGCCAGACTGGGGCCCATCTTCCCCCCAGCACCGAGAATCATGATATCACCGTCAAGCTTGGCCAGATCCGCCACCAACTCCGGCGACACCGCGGCCAACTTGGATTCCAGTTGGTCCACACTCTTCATGGTGTACCCTCCCAGCATTCCTGCTAAAGCATTATTTAAGTTAAGTAACAAACACGCATACAGCAATGATCGAGACTGCCACCGACGCTGAGCCATCCCCCTACGACAAGGCCCGGCTATACTTTGGCCACCAGCGGCTCTTTGCCGAGCACAATCCGGCTGGCCAGTTTATCCTCAATCCCATCTAGGGCCATAACGATGGCGCCCAAACAGTAGACCGATTCTCCCAGATCCGAGAACACGAACTCAGGCATATGGGGAACAACCCCCCGGATGATCTTCGCCATGGAATCTGCAACAATCGGCGCGGCTTGACTGTATTCTCCGCCAATAACAACGATCTCCGGGTTTAGGACCGTGACGATGTTGGCAATGGTCAGACCAATATGAAAGGCCGTTTCCAAAAGGATATTGCGCAGTTCGGATTGGCCCGCCAAGGCCTGTTCCACGATTTGGGAGAACGTCAAAGAGCGCGCTAGTTTACGCTCTACCCGCTGCTCAATGGCCAGGGTGCTGCAGACGCTTTCCAAAGCACCATAATCCGCCTTCTGGCGAGCAACCCCTTCCCAATCTGTGACCACAAAACCCACTTCACCCTCCATGTGCGTGGCTCCCCTGTAGAGACGGCCGTCAATGAGTATTCCCGCGCGGATACCCTGATCGATCTTAATGTACATGGCATTGCGGTGGCCGCGAATACGG
>PWMW01000061.1 GCA_003559095.1 Clostridiales bacterium
CCTGGTTACCACCGCTACTGGAGTGGGCTTTTGCGTAATCCAAGCCTCCAGACTGACATCGCCAGCTTGGGTATAGGGTGATTGATATTCCATGTCCACTCGGGTCAGAATGCTGTTGAGGCCCGGCTCCAGCCACGAGGGACGCAGCCGCAGCAGAAAGCCCCAATCATCGTCTTCGGATCCCAGAACATCGTAACGAAATTGCACTGTCACCGGCTGTTGGTCCACCGTGACCAAGAGCGCACTATTCTCATACAATATATCCAGCCATTCCTCGTAGCGGCCTTCCATGGACAGACTGTACTCAGCCTGCCGTGCCGCCTGCAGTACGCCACCCTGCGTGGTCACCGACCACTCATCGCCCGTTTCGTCTGGGTTCTTGGTAATACCCCATGCGGTCAACACCTCTGGTTGGTATGAACTGCTCACCTGTTGGAAAGCCGCTCGATACATAACCACAGCTGGTTTTTGCAGTTCCTCTTCAATATATTCCCAACCCGGTTCCAGAAGCTGTTTGGCGGTGTCCGGTGTCCATTCCTGTGTCATCACCGTACTGCTGAGAAGTAGAATGGCGGCCAGCGCCAAGGCCAGCCCGCCGCTGCGTCGAATTCGGGTCATGCCACCACCGCCTTAAAATTCGTGAATTATGGGAGTCACAAAGACCATCAGTTCACGATCGCTAACCTGTGTCGTATCTTTGCGGAACAACCAACCCAGAAGAGGAATGTCACCCAATACAGGCACTTTGCTGACCAATTCGCTGTCTTCCTGGACTGTCATGCCTGCCAATACCGCTGTTTGTCCAGCCTTCAGACGGACTGTAGTGGAGACGTTGGATTCCTTGATAACCAAGGTGCTCTTGGAACCATTCACAAAGTGACTGATTTCCGGGGAAATGTTCAGCAGAACCTCGTCGTCACCCAAAACGGTGGGCGTAACCGACAAGTTCATTCCCACTTCGATGCGCTCCACCCGCTGGGCTGTTCCTTCAGATTCCAACAAAAGAACCTGACGATCGCCAACGAAAATCGTGGCAGTACTGCCATCGGCCACCATGACCTTGGGATCTGCGTGGATCTTGGCGTCGCGTTCCTGCTCCATAATCCGCAGCTCCGTCAAGAGCGTTCCATAGATGTCTGTGGCCAAGGTAAGAAGGCCGCCACTGTAACCAATACCACCGGTCCAATCGCTGTTCACGGTTTGGCCGGCACCAAAGACGTACTCAAAGAGGTTTGCCCCTAGTTCATTCACGCGGCTGCTGGCTACTTCGGTCACCACAACCTTGACTTCCACCTGCTGTCTCGGTTTATCGACCTGGCTCAAGAAAGTCTTGATGCGCTCGATCTCGCGAGGTGGTGCTGTGATGGTCAACGTGCGCCCGGCACTCTCGCCTCGTACATAGGAAGCCAAGAACTGCGGCATGGCAGCGGTAGCCTGACTGACCGTTAAGTAACGCAACTGGACCACTTCTGTTTCGACCAGTTCGCCGAATGTCGTGCTCCGAGGATCGGGCAGGCCCACCAGATAGAAGTCATCATCAATCTTGCGGTAGGAGAAGCCACCGCCAATCAAAATCATGCGAAGAGCCTTGTCCAACGGTACATCCTGTAGATCGACGGTGATAGTTCCCGAAACGGTGCCGTCGGGGATGATATTGATACCGGTCTGCAGGGAGATCTCACTGAGTGCTTCCCGAATACTGGTATCAAAGAACAGCAAATTGACCAGGGGTTGTTCTTCGGCCACTGCTGCAAAGGGTAGTACGGCAAACACCATTCCAATCAACAAAACAGCAATTGCTAACCTTTGTCCTTTCACAATACACCCTCCATTCAATTTGTGTTTATTGGTTGTTGCCCGGCTCTCCCGGCACTACAGTAAACAGCACAATACCCGTATAAGCACCGGCAGGGTTGTCCCAGTTCACCAACAGGTCGAAATCCATATTGATTAAACGATCCATCCCAGCCTTATCATACGACTTGATCACAACACTCTGTTCCGTAAGCCCGGCAAAAGTCCCATCGAAACCTGAAAGAGGAGTTTCACGCCAGCCCATGTTGCCCACCGGTATGGCACCATCCAGAGTCAAATGCGAAAAGACTGTCAAGCCTTCGGGAACAGAAATGGAAATAGCATACGGTATATTGCCGGCGGAACGAAGTTCCAACGCCTCCAACTTCTGAGCCGTGACACCAGGGTCATCTACAGTGGCGCCTTCAAAGTCAAAATCCTCTTCTTCAAACTCCAGAAGGCCGGGGAAAACTTCCAACACGACCCACTGGGGTATATTGACAGCCACCGGCACATCCTCTCGGGGGAGCACCGCCGTCAATCCAGGGGGAGCCATTAAGGTTAGGAACAGCAACAGTATCACCACACGAGACATGTGAACTCTCATTTTTGCAACCTCCGCTTCCTGAAAATCATTTTTGTAGGCAAAGAATATCATGAAGTTCTCAAAATTTCCTAAAAGAAAAAGCCAGGTAAGCTCCTGGCCGCAAAATTTTCAGTAGTATGCTGTTAACCCAGCTTGACGCGCTCTCCACTGACCAAATAGACTACTCGTTCCCCAACATTGGTGGCATGATCCGAAATTCTTTCTAAAAATCTTGCAGTAAACATCAAATTAGCACACTGGGATACGCGGTCAGGGTCCGAATCATTTTTCATCATCACGACTAATTCTTCGAACAACAGCGCATACATGTCGTCCACGGCATCATCCCGTTGGCATACGTCCCGGGCCAACTGCTCATCGCGGCGTACCAGGGCAGCCAAGGCATCATGAACCATTCTTACAGCCAGATCGGCCATCTTCGGAATATCCACCAGCGGTTTGACCAATTCCTGTCCCGCCAGGCGGAGCGTGATCTCCGAAATGTTCACGGCATTGTCAGCCATCCGTTCCAGGTCCGTCACCACCTTAAGAATGGTGGCCAACAATCGCAGATCAGCAGCCATCGGCTGCTGCAGAGCGATGAGACGAATGCACCGTCGCTCGATCTCCAGTTCCATGGCATCCAGCGTGTCATCGGTGGCAATGACATGCTCCGCCAAAGGCACGTCCAACCGGGCCAGGGAATCTACACTCTGCTGTACAACCTGCTCCACGAGAGCTCCCATTTCTAAGAGTCGCTCATGGAGTGCGTCCAGTTCCTCATGGTACTGCTGCCTACTTGTCATCTGATCTCCTCCTCGAGCGTCTAGCCGAAGCGCCCCGTAATGTAGTCCTCGGTTCGTTGATCTGCAGGGTTCTCAAACATCTTGGCCGTGGTGTCGTACTCCACCAGCTCCGAGGACAAGAAAAATGCCGTCCGATCCGAGATACGCGCCGCCTGCTGCATATTGTGTGTGACAATGACGATGGTGTACTCCTTCTTAAGCTCCAAAATCAGATCTTCGATCTTTGCCGTTGCTACGGGATCCAAGGCGGAGCATGGTTCATCCATGAGAACCACTTCGGGGTTCACCGCCAACGCTCGCGCAATACAGAGTCGCTGCTGCTGGCCTCCAGAAAGAGCCATGGCCGACTGCTTGAGACGATCCTTCACCTCGTCCCACAAGGCGGCTTGGCGCAAGCTGGCTTCCACAGCGTTGTCCAAGGCGGTTCTGTTTTTCACTCCCTGCAGCCGCAGGCCAAAGGTGATATTGTCATGGATGGACTTGGGAAATGGGTTGGGCTTCTGAAATACCATCCCGACCCGCCGTCGCAAATCTACAACGTCATACTTTTGCAGTGGTTGGCCCAAAAAGTTGATGAAGCCCCCCATCTTGACGCTGGGATTCAGGTCCGTCATGCGGTTCAATGTCTTCAAAAATGTGGATTTGCCGCATCCCGATGGTCCGATGATCGCGGTGACCTGTTTTTCTGGAATTTCCATAGTAATGTTGGTTAATGCCCGAGTCTGTCCGTACCATAAGCTGACATGACGGCTGGACATCACAGACTGATTCATGGCCATGGCTTTCCATTCTCCCTTCAAAGTGAATGTGGCCGCTGTTTGGTTGGGTCCAGTGCAGCATTTTCCCAAAGGGCCACGTGGTAGGCGGCAGCAAAGCGATGAGTCACCAAGTGCGCTGCCGACGAACGTAGCTGCGGACGAGGATTGCTCCCAAGCTCATGGATAAAACCAAGACCAGCAGCACGAGAGCTGTACCATAGGCCAAGGGCCGCACCACAGACACCTGTTCATGCTGCGTAGCGAGAATGTACAGGTGATAGGGCAGAGCCATGAACTGTTCTCCGATGGACTGGGGTATCAGTGGGTAAAAATACGCAGCTCCTGTCAGGATGATCGGTGCCGTCTCGCCAGCGATCCTTCCCAAGGCCAGAACAGAACCGGTAATCATACCGGGCAGCGCTAAGGGCAGTATTTGGTGACGCACGGTCTGCCATCGCGTGGCGCCAAGGGCCAGTGATCCTTCCCGGAACGACTCTGGGATCGTCTTCAAAGCTTCCTCCGATGCACTGACAATCAGCGGCAGGGCCATCAACGCCAAGGTCAAAGCGGCTGCTAGGATGGAATGGCCCAAACGCAGGGTCGAGACAAACAACCCCAAGCCAAACAGCCCATAAACGATGGACGGAACACCGGCAAGATTCCGGATGGCCAAACGGATCATGCGGACGATCCAGCCTTTGGACGCGTACTCGTTGAGATAGATGGCCGTGGCGATGCCCAAGGGTACGGCGAAGAGCATGGTTAGAAGGGAGACATAGACCGTGCCGACGATAGCCGGCCAGATACCACCTTCGGTCATGCGCCGTCGCGGCATATCTGTAATGAACTCCCAGCTGATCACTGCCAGTCCGTCTTTGGCGATCCAGTAGACGGCGAACAGCAGGACACCGACGCTGAATAGTGCAGCACCCGTGACTACCGTGGTGAAAAGCTTCTGCTGCCAATGTTTGCTCATCCGTTACACCTCCTTGCGGTGCAAAACCATGTCTGCCACCAGATTGACAGCAAAGGTGAACACAAACAGGATGCCGCCGATCACGAACAATGCATGATAATGCAGAGAACCCCAGGGCACATCCAAACCTTCAATAGCGATGGTGGCCGTTAACGTGCGCACAGATGCGAAGAAATCGGGAATGGGAATACCCAAGACCCGCGTGGTAGGCATGGAGAGGGCGTTGCCCGCCACCATTAATAGCGTCATCGTTTCCCCAATGGCCCGCCCAAACCCCAACATAATGGCAGCGGTAATCCCGGAACGAGCAGCTGGCAGGACCACAAAAAGAATAGTTTCCATCTTATTGGCGCCCAAAGCATACGAGGCTTCTTTGAACTCTAGGGGAACAGAAGTGATGGCGTCTTCCGCAATGGAAACAATGGTGGGTAGGGCCATGATCGAAAGCATAATGACGCCGGTGAACGCAGTCAGGCCATGGGACAGGCCGAACGTGCGGGCAACCCACGGGGCCAGCACCACTAAGCCAATGAAACCTATCACCACTGACGGGAATATGGCCAAGGTCTCCACTGCGGGTTTCAGAACTTCGCGCACGGGCCCCGGCGCCAGTTCACTAATGTAGATGGCCACCGCCAACCCCCAGGGAATGGACAATATCAGCGCTCCCAATGATACCATCAGCGAACCATAAATCATGGTGAGCGCCCCATAACCCGGATTGCGACTGCTGGGCATCCAACGGGTTCCGGTGAGAAACTCGCGCAGACCAACTTCCTGCACGGCCGGCCAAGCTCGGCTCAGAAGAAAACCTAAGATCAGCATAAGGAAGATCACGGTCAGAATTGCCACAATGAACAATCCATGTTCAATGGATCGTTCTTTGGCCTTTGTCCAACTGCGTGCAGCCATGTCAAGAGAGCCTCCCCGCGCTGGCACAGACAGCAGCTGGGGCTCTGCTGTCTGTACCAGCTTGTTCTTTTGCTGTGTCATTTAGCGCAGACCAATGGCAGCAAAGTTAGCTTCGTTTGCATCCACATAATCCTGGGTCAAACTGTAGAATCCGATTTCGCCGATGATCTGCTGCCCTTCTTCACCAAGGATCCACTCTAGGTACGTTAGGGTCAGATCAGCTGGCGTCCCATTGACGTAGAAGTAGAGCGGCCGAGCGATGGGATACTGTCCCGAGTCCACTGCATCCTTGTCCAACGGTGAGTAGGCCGGCGAGTTGTCGTCACGGGCAACAGATACTGCCTTGACGCCTTCTACATAGCCGATACCGTAATAGCCAATGCCGCTGCGGTTTTGAGATATGGCTTCATTGATGGCCGCAGAACCCGGCAGGAACAGCGTACCGTCAGCCCAATCGTCGCCATCCATGATGTTTTCATTGAAGAACACGTAGGTGCCGGAGTTGCTTTGACGGGAATAGACGCTGATGGGTCCGCCTTCAGCCCAGCCCATTTCGGACCAATCGGTCACGGCACCGGTGAAGATCGCTTTCAGTTCCGCCACGGTGAACTGGTCGCGCGGATTGTCGCTGTGAACAGCCACAGCCAAACCATCCTGCGCCACCACAAACTCAAACACTTCAACGCCATTGTCGGCTGCCATTTGAATTTCTGTCGTCGTCATACTGCGGGATGATTGTGCGATGTCCAAGTTGTCGTTGATGAGGCCTGCGATACCAGTCCCTGAGCCGCCGCCAGTGACCGCAATCACTGCACTGGGATTGCGCTCCATGAACTCCTCGGCCCACGTCTGACCCAAGTTAACCATGGTGTCCGAACCTTTGACCTCAAGGTACCCAGTTACCTCACCTGCCGCCGTTCCTCCCACTGCAACAGCTAACACCAGTACCAATAGCCATGCCGTTGTCCAACGTTTCATACAGTGACCCAACTCCCTTGTATGTGATAGGACGCGATCGTCCCTCAACTTCACTGTAACAGCATAACATTGTGTCTGTATGAACAGCAGTACAAGTCTTTCTTGCGCGTTGTTAAACATTTGTGTATTGTTAAGAATTTGCGCGGCCATTAGAAACACAAAAACCCCAGTTAGGAGTTATAACTCCCAACTGGGGCAGCTAGATCCGCTTTACTTCACCGCGAATCCTTCTAATATTTGCTTAATGTTTTCTTTCGCAATGTCCTGTTTTAACAGAGCACCAGCGGCCAAGGCAGGATGCGCCTCTGCCAATACGGGGCGCTCTACTTGGTAGAACACACCAATGGGAATCTTGTCTCCCCATTCCCAGCTGCGCTTCCAAGCCGCTTCGCGATCTGTGGGATCGTAACTGCTGTCTTCATTCAGATCGTAGACCCGAGAGCGATACCACTGAAACGTATTGACCTTGTTAAAGGTCACGCAGGGCTGCAGAATATCAATGAGCGAAAAGCCCTTGTGCTGAACCGCTGCCTGAATGGTCTTCACCAAGTGCTGCTTGTTGCCACTGAAGCTGCGAGCCACGAAGCCCCCATTGAGGGTAATGGCGGTGGCCAGCGGGTTAAACGCTTCCATGGCCACGCCCTGAGGAGTGGTACCGGTCACCAAGCCTGCATCCGACCGAGGTGAAGCCTGGCCCTTGGTCAAGCCAAATACCTGGTTATCGTGGACAAAATACGTGATGTCAACGTTCTTGCGTACTGCATGGAGAAAATGGTTACCGCCTTCGGCGTAGCCATCACCATCGCCGCCTTCAGCGAAGACGGTCAGCTCAGCGTTGGCCAGTTTGGCTCCGGTAGCTGTAGGCAGTGTGCGCCCATGCAGGGTATTGAGAACATTTCCCTTAATATAATGGGGTGCTTTGGCTGCCTGCCCCACACCGGAGACAAACAATACTTGGTTTGGTTCGAGACCCAGACCGTCAAGGGCCTCGGACACCGCTCCTAGAATACCAAAGTTGCCGCACCCGGGACACCAAGCCGTATCTCGTGGTGTTGTGGGAAATTTTGTATCAGCCACGCTGCATGCCCCCTTCCAGCCGTGCCAAGATATAGTCCGGATTCAACGGCCGCCCATCATAACGGCGCACGCTGCCATCGGGTTTCCAGGCAAACTCCATACCCAGCAGCTTCTGCAGTTGACCGGTGTAATTGCTTTCCACAACGTATTTCTTGCCGGGGCCGTTCAAAATCCCCTCCAGTTCCTCGGAGAACGGGAACACTTGGTTGATGTGGACACCCTTGACCTTTTTGCCCTGTTCCTGCAGGAGCGAAACAGTCTCCCGCAGAGCACCTTTGGTGGAACCCCAGGAAATTAACACCAATTCGGGCTCTTCATCACCATAGGTCACCGGCGGCAGTGCCTCTGCGGCCACGAGCTTCATCTTCGCCATCCGCTTTTCCATCATGGCCAAGCGCTCTTCAGCACTTTCCACCAAATGGCCTTCTTCGTCGTGCTCATCACCTGCGGCCACCGAAAGCCCCGGGCCAGTGCCAGGCAGCAGGCGCGGGGAAATTCCTGATTCCGTCAAGGCATAGCGCTTGTAGTCCGGACCTGCTTCTTCGCCGGAGACAATCTCGCCACGGTCAATGACAATCTTACTCATATCAAGGGGTGAAATCGTCTCATAGGAATCAGCCAAGTGCTGGTCACTCATGACCACCACGGGCATCTGGTACTTGTCCGCTAAGTTAAAGGCGTGTCCCATCAGGTAAAATGCCTCTTCAGCATCACCCGGAGCTAAGATAGCTTTGGGAAAATCGCCGCTGGACATGCCAAATCCATAGAGCAGGTCACCCTGTTCTGTGCGGGTGGGCAGACCGGTGCTGGGTCCGGGCCGCTGGGCATCGATCACCACCACCGAGATCTCGGCGCAAGCGGCAAAACCCATAGCTTCTGTCATCAGCGCAAAGCCACCGCCCGAAGTGGCCGTCATGGCGCGCACGCCGGCGTAGGCAGCTCCCACCACCATGTTCATGGCGGAGATCTCGTCTTCCGCTTGCTCCATGACCACCGAACATTCTTTGGCGTGACCGGAGATGAACTCCGTTACACCTGTGGATGGCGTCATGGGATAGGCAGACATAAACTTAACGCCGGCAGCCAGAGCGCCGGAGGCCAATGCCGGATTGCCCGCTACCAAGAATTTCGGCCCATTTTCAGCCGGTTTTGCTGGCTTTTCCCGCTCATCCAAGGCTTCTCGCACCAGGTCAAAGCCTGCCTGGGATACCTTTTTGTTGCCCTCCACAATCTCGTCACCTTTGCGGGAGAACATATCCGCAAAAATGGAGTGCGGAACGCCCAAATCATCACCCAGCAGGGACCAGATCGCCCCCGCAGCCACAGCATTGGCCATTACCTTTGGTTGTTCGAGATCCTCAGCCACTTTGATGAAAGGGATCGCCACATAGTTGGGTTCAGAGATGGTTTCCCCCTGAATCTCGGGGTCGTAGATGACAACGCCATTTTCTTTGAGGTCCTGCTTGTGCAGATCAATGGTCACCTTATCCAGTGCCACCAGAACATCAATCTTCTGTTCGTATGTGTGGACAGGTTCAGGTGCCAGCCGGAACTGGGTGAAGTTGTGGCCACCGCGAATCCGTGATTCATAATCACGGTGCGAAAAGAGGTACCACCCTTCTCTGGTAATGGCCTGCAGCAGTATGTTTCCCACCGACACAAGGCCCTGACCCGCTTCGCCGCCAATCCGAATACTAAATGTCTTCAAGCTTCTCACTCCTTACACTGCCCTCGAAGGCTTTGAAAAAGGGCATTAGTTGAACGCTGTGAACTTGGCACGAGGTGCGCCGCATACGGGACAGAAATCAGGCGCTTCGCCTTCTTTGGTGTATCCGCACACATCGCAGATCTGGATAACGCCAACTTCAATGTCCGTGCCCTCGGCTACCTTCTTCTTGGCCTGCGTATACATGTCGGCGTGGATTTTTTCTGCTTCCAGCGCATAGTTCGTACTACGCACGGCGCCCTTTTCGTTCTGAAGTTCAGCCACAGCCTTGTACGCCGGGTACATCTCTTCCACTTCAAAGGTTTCGCCATCAATGGCCGTCTGCAGGTTTTCCGGTGACTTTTGAATCCCGCCCAGTTCTTTCAGATGATTCCGAGCATGTACCAATTCTGCATGGGCAATGGCCTTAAACAAACGCGCCGTGTTGGGAAACCCTTCCTTGCCCGCCACGTCGCTGAAGATGGTGTACTTCATATGTGCTTGGCTTTCCCCCGCAAAAGCATCCTGCAGGTTGTTACTGGTCATAATTCGCATACAAACTCTCCTCCTTGATTCTGTTCTCAATGGATTCCTAACCATCTCGTTTAGTATTCGTTATTAATTATGGGTATTCCTTCGTTATCGAGAATATTACTGTCGTCACAATCGGATCATTCTGTGTCAGGTTCCACAATGGCGCTTCGCTGGCTACTATTTACATAGTATTCATTCTCAACAAAGATGAAGTGTCCAAATCTAGTTGAAGAACCATTGTTCGCCGCAGAATGTTGTGGGTAACTTGTGGGAAGTGTGGATAACTTTCCGTATATGCATGCAAAACCTAGCTTGTGACCAGGACGCTTTGTATAGTTCCAGCGTAACAGCGCATGGATGGAGGACTAAAGACAGTCGGTGGTGTTGTCAAAATCCCCTGCGGATCTCCTTCAGCCGTCCCATCTCGACAAAAACCACATCACCGTCAGGATCCACTGCAATTCCATTGGGGTTTGAAAGCCGGGAAGGTCCCTGGACCACTCCGGCTCCGGTTCCCCAGGATGTAAGGAAGTTGCCTGTACTGTCGAACATCTGCAGACGATGGTTCCAAACATCGCTGGCGGCGATGATCCCATCTGCAGAGACGGCTACATCACCCAATGTATCGAACTCGCCAGCCCCGTCTCCTCGACCCCCGATGGAGCGGATGTGCTCTCCAGTCTTTGTATAGACCAGAATTTCGTGGCTGCCGGCGGCATACAGGTTGCCGTCTGGCCCTAGGGTCAACGAAGACAATCCGAAGGGAACGTTGTTGGCGAAAGTATTCACTGGATGCGGTGACCCCGCTGCAAATACGTGGATGGCCGATTGACCCACGCCTAGATGATTACTGGCTGCATACACCAACCCGGAATCGCACACAGCGACGCCCATGGGCACCCAATCTAAGCCGCTGTGGTGTTCCTGGCTGGGCAGTTGCCAGTGCTCTAGATAGCCGCCTTCGGGGGAGAATTTCTGAATCCGTCGATTGTACTCCTCGGCCACATAAATGTTACCGCTATTGTCAACATCGATGCCTCGCGGCGCCCACAACTGACCTGGTTGGGTTCCATGACTGCCAAATCTTTGCAGGACGGTTCCCTGCCGGTCCAATGTCACGATCTCGTCGCCGTTGGTATCAGAGACATGAATTCGCTCTGCCCCGTCCAAGACCAAACGAAATGGAGAAAAGGTGTCACTGGGCACGAATCCTTGGAAGGAATACGGAAAGTTAGAGATAAAGGTAGAGGTCAGTGTTGTTTCTTTTTCGAGATTCAGCCCATAGCGTTGATCCCCTAAATCATCTAAGACCGCCTCTTTCCAACCGGCGAACTCCCAACCAGCGTTGGGCAGCACTTCCAGAATGACGTAGTCGCCGACGAAGAACGGCCGTTCAGTGATCTCGCGGACATAACCCTGCCCTTCGCGGAAATGGTGCAGGTTCGTCGGCACTGTTCCTACGGTGTAGATGAACTGCTGCGGGACACTGGGGCGGTGGTTGGGCTTAACCGCCAGCGCTTTGATGGTCAAACCATTGTCGCCAACGGCCAAGGGATTTTGCGGATCATACACTAAGCTATCTAGATGAGGCTGCGAACCGTCCAAGGTGTAGTAAATGGTATCTCCCGCTAGTTCCACAGACGTCCCGACGGCATAGTTGCCCGGCAGGGGGCTGGCCGTGGGAGGTTCGGCGCGGGGTGCAGCCAGCACGCCGTACACCGAAAAATGGTCCCGGCCTATGATGAGTTCGCCTAACTCCTTGCGGCTTGCCACTACGTTCCAAGCCTCATCCGCAGGATCATAGACGAAGACATCACCGGCATCCGGTTCATC
>PWMW01000263.1 GCA_003559095.1 Clostridiales bacterium
CATAGAGCGCAATGCGTGGTTTACAACCGAGCGCGAAACGCCGTTTATTAGGCGTTTCTCCGAGGAGGCCCGGAAGTGTTGGGCGTGGAAACACGTCTGTGAAACAGGCCTGCTAGAAGATGTGAGTGAGGGATAGACATGGAACTGTATATTGGCTTGATGTCAGGGACCTCTGCCGATGGTGTGGATGCAGCTTTGGTGCGGGTGGGTCATGATCTAAGTGCCGTCTCATTGTTGAACCTGGTCAGTGTGCCCTTTACAGACGCAGAGCGCCAAGGGATCTTGGCTCTCTGCCAAGCGGGCGAAGCTACGGTAGAAGATATCTGCCGCTGGCACTTTCGCTTGAGCCATCTTTACAGCAATGCGGTGCGCAAACTGTTGGATACCGCCAGGGTTCGGGCAGAAGACGTGCGGGCTGTGGGCTTGCACGGGCAGACGGTTCAGCACCTGCCCGGTGAAGGTACACTGCAGTTAGGCAATGCAGCTGTGTTGGCCAACGCCGTTAACATCGCGGTGGTCCATGATTTTCGCAGTGCCGATATGGCACTGGGCGGCCAAGGAGCGCCGCTGGTGCCATTTTTTGACCAATTGGTGTTCGGCCGGGAGCCAATTACCTCTGCTGTGCAGAACCTGGGGGGCATTGGCAATGTTACCGTTGTCGGTCCCGGCGCAGCCGCGGCACCTGTCATTGCCTTCGACACCGGACCCGCCAATATGATCATTGACGGCTTAGTGCAGCATTTTACCGCCGGTGGGAAGCAGTATGATGAGGATGGCTGCATGGCTCGCAGCGGCACCATCGCTCCCAACGTAGTGCAGGAGCTTCTGCAGCACGAGTACTTTCAAGAGCCGCCGCCAAAAAGCACCGGCCGTGAGCGATTCGGGCGGATGTTCTGGGAGAGCATGCTCACCAAAGCCCAGCTGAGACCGGAGGACTGGGTGGCCACCGCCACCGCATTCACTGCTGCCAGCATTGCCCAGCAATACCAGCGCTTTTTGCTTCCCTTCACAGAAATTCAGCGGATCGTGGTGGGCGGTGGCGGGGCTAAAAACCCTTATCTTATGGAACTTATCGAAGAGTATACTGCCATTGATGTTGTCAGCAGCGAAGCACTAGGTGTGCCAGTGGACGCTAAGGAGGCCATGGCATTTGCCGTGCTCGCCGCCGCCAACCTGCGGGGAATTCCTGCCGGTGTCCCGGAGGCTACGGGAGCATCCCGGCCTGCTTTGTTGGGCAGTGTCCAACAACCTTCCCCGCGTTGAACGAAACGTGTTGACACTGACGCGATGCTCGCTAGCTGGTCCTAAGGCCCTGTTCGGCGGGCAGTGAAAATATTGTGTCTTGATGCCATTGCTTGTTAGAAAATTTTGTCGAAGGGAGGATCTAGGAA
Organism: Clostridiales bacterium; assembly: GCA_003559095.1. Taxonomy (GTDB): domain Bacteria; phylum Bacillota; class Limnochordia; order Darwinibacteriales; family B1SED10-159; genus SLOZ01. Next base: position 1,392 of record PWMW01000263.1, read on the forward strand.
AAAATTACCGAACACAGATGTTAAGAGGCTGCCATGGGCAGTCAAAACCTGAAGGAGGATGAATATGAGACGACAGCTGGTAACCATTGGTTTGGTCCTCATGATGATGGTGGCATTGGCTGGTCCGGCATTGGCGGATTGGACCGGAACCATTACTCTCTGGGATGCCCCGCGCTGGCGGGATGCGGACGGTGATCCGTTCCATTGGATCAAGGCCAAGATCGCTGAATTCGAAGCTCTAAATCCTGGTGTCACTATTGACATGGTGGAAACTCCTTGGGCAGAGATGGGCGAGCGCCTCAGTATTGCCATCGCTGGCCGTTCATGGCCGGATGTGGCTCCTGTGGACATCTCGGGGGCTGTCAATGCTGCCCATATCGAGCAGGGTGTTGTGGAGTCCATGGATCCGTTCTTCAGCGAAGAAGAACTGGCCGATTTCTTTGAAGGTGCGCTGGAATCCTACACGTTCGATGGCAGCCTTTATGGTGTACCGATGTCCATGGCTGTCCACGTCATGCTGCTCAACCTAGATATCTTTGAAGCCCGCGGTGTGGAACCACCGGTGGACGGGCGTTGGACTTGGGATGAGTTCGTGGAAACTGCCAAAGCTCTGACCTTTGACAGTACGGGTGACGGTAACATCGATACATTCGGCTTTTCCACGTATATCCTCAACGGCTACTATGAAGCATGGCCATTCTTCTACATGGACGGCGGTGCTCCCATCGTCGACGGCCAATTCGGTTTCAATTCTCCAGAAGCCGTGGGTGCCATGCAAAAGCTGGCTGATCTCAAGTTTGTCCACGAAGCTGCTCCTGTGGAGATGGGAAGCTCGGATGTGGGTGGAACCTTCCAAGCCTTCGCACACCCGGATCAACGCTACATCGCCATGCAGCCGTGGAACAGCTGGGCCATTGCCACAGTCAGTGACGAAGGCGGTAACTTCTACATGCCCAACGCCATGGTTGCCGAATATCCCATCGGCGAATCCGGTGAACCAGTCACCATTGGTGGCGCCGGCGGCTGGGTGGTCTTCCACCAGCGGGACGATGCCAAACTGGCCAAGGTGGCAGAGTTCGTTAAGTTCCTCTCCACGACCGAAGAACAATATGTGTTCAGCCGCAATTACGGAACATTCCCGGCCCGCTTCAGCACGCAGGATTTGAACCCCTTCGATGACCAACCGCTGATGGCACGAGCGGCTGAGATTCTACAGTACGCTGTCTCTGTTCCTGAGCATCCCAACTGGTCGCAGATCGATGAGCGCATTCAGACTGAACTGCAGTTGGTTTTTGCCGGTGAAAAGAGTGCCCAGGACGCCATGGACGCAGCGGCCGCTGCCGCCCAGCGCCTGTTCTAAACATGAACTCCGAACAGGTACTTGGAAACCAAGCCCGCTGAAGTAGGCCATGAAAACGCCAGCGACGATGACTGTGCGGTTGGTGTTGGGTTCTCCAAAGCAGCGTCGGCAGTGAGCTCCTGGGAGGATGTTCTGAGAACATGCGTCGCTGAAAATTGATCCAGTGCAGCAGGGAAATCCACAATCAGTGGATTTCCCTGCTGATGCCATGGCTCGCGGTCTGTCTGGGGAAATGAGGTGGATGTATCATGAGTAAGCGCAAAAAAAGCCTGGGCCGGCGCATATGGGAGAGCCGCTCAGGATATTTGTTCATTTTGCCCAAGTTTATTTTGTTTACCATTTTTGTGGCCATCCCCATTGTTTGGTCCTTTGCCGTGTCGTTCCAGGAGTACCGCATCTTCGATACCGTCTGGGTGGGCTTTGAGAACTTCCGGGAAGCCTTAGACGATCCTGTATTTTGGCGCTCCCTGCGCAACACAGCTCATTATGCTATTTTTGTTATGCCCGCCAACGTGATTATTGCACTGGTCCTGGCTTCGTTAATTAACCCCTTAGGCCGTCGGCCGCAGACGTTTTATCGGGCGGCCTTTTATCTGCCAACTGTGGCCAGTACCGTAGTGTTGGCCATGGTGTGGCGCTGGATTTTCCAAACACGGTTCGGTCTTTTCAACTACTTTTTGAGCTTGGTGGGCATTGATCCCGTGAACTGGCTGCACAGCTCGGCCACGGCCATGTGGTCGGTAATCCTCATGGCCGTGCTGACGCCCCCGGGTGTTGGGTTGATTCTATACTTGGCGGCCATGGCATCCATACCAGAGACGCTATATGAGGCAGCGGTGATCGACGGTGCTAACGCTTTCACCCGCTGGTGGCGGATTACACTGCCGCTGTTGAAGCCCACAACGCTGTATCTGATGATCGTATCCACCATTGGCTCATTCCAGGTGTTTGATCAGGTCATGCTGATGACCCAGGGGGGACCAGGGTACGCCACCACTACCATTGTTCATCGGATTTATACAGCGGCTTTTCGGGATTTCCGTTTTGGGTATGCAGGGGCAATGGCGTTGGTTCTTTTCGCCATCATTATCTCGCTGGCGCTGGTCCAGTACAAAGTGGTTTCCAGCGACGTGGAATATAAGGGGTGAGGCTGTTGAAACCATGGTCGTCCCGTTTGGGACCTATCGTTATGTATGCTATTCTGACCTTTTGGGCAGTGGTTTCGCTGCTGCCGCTCTACTGGGTCTTTACCACAGCCTTACAGCTGCCCAGCGAAGTAATGGCTGTTCCCCCCAAGTTTGTGCCAACCGTGATTACCCAGGCCGTGCCCATGTTGACGGGTGGGGAGGCTGAGGCCTATCGTGAGATTGTCACCGATGCCTTTGGCCACCTGACATACCTATACACGGGTACGCGAATGGTGCGCTGGTTCTTGAACAGTCTTTTAATTGCTGTCAGTGCCACCTTTGGAATTCTGCTGTTGGATTCCATGGCGGCCTTTGCCTTTGCCAAGAAGGAATTTCCCGGCCGAGAACTGCTTTTTTGGATCATGATCAGTACCATGATGATTCCCGGACAGGTGATGCTGGTGCCCATGTTCATGATCGTCCGGGAGTTAGGCCTGATGAACCATCCCTTTGCGGTCCTGCTGCCTCAGTTATCCATGGTGTTCGGCGTCTTTTTGCTGCGGCAGTTTATGAAAACTATTCCGTCAGACATGATGGAGGCGGCCCGCATCGATGGCGCCTCCGAATGGGCTATCTACTGGCGGATTATGCTGCCTTTAGCCAAACCGGGCCTAGCTACCTTGGGCATCTTCACCTTCATGGCCAGCTGGAACTCCTTTCTTTGGCCGCTCATTGTTATGCAGCGTCCCGAGTGGTTCACCCTGCCCGTGGGATTGAAGACCCTGCAGGATCAGAACCTAGTGAACTATGGCCTGCTGATGAGCGGCGCGGCCGTGGCCGCCATTCCCATGATCATTGTGTTCTTGTTGTTCCAACAGTATTTTATCAAAGGGTTGACCTTGGGCGGTGTCAAAGGATAACCAGCGCGCAAAGTCCGGCTCCGTAAAGGGAGCCGGACTTTTAACCTGTTTGGGGCAGGGGGGCCCGAATGCCGATGGTTTCCAATGCCTCCCGCAGGGGAGCAAAGTCTCTGGTGAGGGTCAGGGCCTGCCAGCAAAAGAGCAGCGGGACATTCTTGTCAATGGTGGCCAGCTGTTTGTAGAGAACTACTTCGCTGCTGTGGCTCCGGAGGCTTTCGCCCACCTTGCCTTTGAGTTCATGCCGGTGCTGCAAGAGGTTTTCCAGGGTGCCGTAGGTCTGCAGCCACTTCGTGGCCGTCTTGGGGCCCACCTTAGGTACGCCGGGGATGTTGTCGCTGGCATCACCCATAAGGGCTTTTAGATCCGGGATGTGGGCGGGCTTGACGTGGTATTCATGCTCCACCGTCTCCGGCGTATAGATGCGGTTCTCCCGGGCACTGGGTACGAGGATGCTGACTTTTGGGTTAACTAACTGCAGGGCATCTCGGTCCGTTGTGGCAATGAATGCTTCCGTATCCGGAGGGAGCAGCACGCTGAGCGTGCCGATGACGTCATCGGCTTCATAGCCCGGCAGTTCGAAGATGGGTATCCCTGCGGCACCCACCAGCTGCCGGATCAGCGGCAGCTGACCCTTCAACTCGTCGGGCATGGGCGGCCGCTGCGCTTTGTAGCTGGGGAATAAATCATGGCGAAAGGTAGCCGCTTTGCAGTCTGAGGCCACCGCCACAAAATGCGGTTGGATTTGATTGAGTAGCGAAGATAGGGTATTATAAAAACCAAGGGCAGCGTTGATGGCCTGCCCTTGGCGAGTGCGAATGGTTGTGGGCAGTCCGAAAAAGGCTCGATATGTAATGGAAAAGGAATCAAGAATAAGTATCCGTTTGGAAGCCAATGGAGGAACCCCTTTGTTTTGCCATTTGCGTTTTATTATATCACACATTAGGAGCTGAAAACACATGTCTGAACGCTTATCGATTCCGGACATTTTTCGTCTGCAGCGCATTGCTGTGGTGGGGTTCAGCACCAATCCCCAGAAGCCATCGCATACTGTACCCAAATACCTTTTGGACCAAGGATACACTGTGTATCCGGTTAATCCCCGGGCCGAGGAAGATATTTTGGGGCAGCCGGTGTTCAAAACAGTGGCCGAGATTCCCCAGCCTGTGGACGTTGTCTGTGTGTTCCGCCCGTCCGAGGCTGTCCCTGGAGTACTGGAGGATGTTCTAGAGCGCCAAGATGTCAAAGTGTTTTGGATGCAGCAGGGCATTGCCCATGAAGGGGCAGCGGCCAAGGCCGCCGAGCACGGCATGACAGTGATTCAAGATCGCTGCATGTACCAGGAGCATGTTGCTCTCTAGGCATAGCCGGGCCACCCAGCGCGGCGTAGCCGGATCAAAGCATCCCGGCATAGCCGGATCAAAGCATCCCGGCATAGCCGGATCAAAGCATCCCGGCATAGCCGGATCAAAGCGTCCCGGCATGGCTGGATTCACCGGTGGGGCGCGATGCAGGTACGGGTACAACGAAGCTTTCCAGCGAGGTGAACTCTATGGGCAGGTATCCCTTTCGGCTAGCGGCAACCTCACTGACGTATCCCCATCGGGATGTGGTCTACAATGTGGCCCATCTGCCGCCTGCCTTTGATGGCATCGAGTTTATGATGGAATATCCGATTACCATGCCCCTGACCAGTGCCGTCCGCAGCGAGGTCGAACGGATGGTGGCGGAACGGAGTCTTTCTGTGACCGTGCATCTACCCCTCAGCGTGCAGCTGGCCAGCACCAATCCGTGGCTGCATGAGGCTTCCCTGCGTACCGTAGAAGAAGCTTTGGCAGCAGTGGCTTTTTTGCGACCCCAAGCATATGTGCTGCACGTGACACCTCTGATCCCGTTGGGCCGCACGCCTTTGGGACGGATGTTCGAGGTGCAGATGCATCGCAGTCGTCTGGAGGCCGCTTGGAAAGGCCTCAGCCGCCTCTGCGATCTTGTGGAACCGCAGCGGGTAGCTGTGGAAAATCTGCAGTACAGTTTTGCCTTTGTGGACGAGATGGTCAAAGCTCTGGATTTGGGCGTCTGCATGGATGTGGCACACCTCCGGCAGACGGGAGACGATGTCTTTGCCTTTTATGAACGCTGGCGCAGCCGGATCCGCGTGATTCACCTGCATGATCTGGCCGGATCCATGGACCATCAGCCTGTGGACCAACCGGATTCACCCCTGCAGCTGGAACCCCTGCTGCTGCTGCTGCAGGAGACGGGGTATAACCAGACATTGGTTCTGGAACAATTTGACCTCAAGTACCTGCGGCGTTCTTTGGATGTGCTGCTGCCGTTGTTGGGGGATTTGTCTCCCGATCAGAGGTACGATGCTCAAGATTGATTGGCAAGTTCCACACGGCGCCCGGCGGGGTGCCTTTTTTGCTGGTCCTGTGGAAAATGCAGGCTGTCAATCCGGCGGTACCTGTGCCTAGGGGCGTTATCGCAGTGTTGTCTGACTGTAAATATCCAGCAGGACTATGGCGTTCAATCGGGAATACTTTAAAAATAACCTACGTGGAAGGTTCTAGGTGTCCACTGCAGCAGTGACCTGGGAACGCCGCCCAGGAAGCCCGAGATTCCGTTAGCCGGGATTTGCGAGGCTACAGACCCCTGAGAGTGCTCTTTCCCTTGAGTTTGGGAGTGGGCATCTGACATGCGGTGGCGCTTAAACGAAGAAGCAGTGAACGCTTCGCTGAGTACGTCCGTCAGGGATCGTTTGCGTGCGGCAGCGGCCCGGGCGGTACCCTCCAGGTGGGTCTGTCTCTGCCCGATGGCATGACGAGGTTATGTAGGAATACACTGCTAATCCCTCGGGACTGCTCCCAGGGAAGTCAGACAATAGGTGGATGGTGCTGCTGTGAAGGTTACGATCAAGGATGTGGCGCAGCGGGCGGGGGTTTCCACCGCCACGGTCAGTTATGTGCTAAACAAAACGAATCGCGTCGGTCAAGAGACGAAACAGCGAGTCCTCGACGCCGTGGAGGCTCTGGGCTATCAGCCTAACGCTATGGCCCAGGGTTTGGTGATGCGCAGAACGCGGACACTCGGCTTAGTTATTCCACATACGGCGGAGTTTGTTTTTTCCGACCCTTATTTTCCGGCAATGCTCAAGGGTGTCACCAGCGTGGTCAGTGCTCGCGGCTATTATCTACTGCTGTCCATGCCCCAAAGCGGCGATGACTTTGCTGCCACGTGCTCCAACCTGTTGACACAGCAGCGGGTGGATGGTGCGGTGCTGGTGTGTACGCCGCGCGAGGCCAAGGTCGTCGATACGTTTTCCCGGGTGCAGGTGCCGGTCGTACTGCTGGGGGATAGTTACACCAGTGACATCCCCTTCGTTGATATCGATAATGAAACCGGTTCACATGCTGCCGCTGCCCACCTGATCGCCTTAGGACATCGCCGCGTCGGCTGTATTACCGGCGACATGCGTTATGACTATTCTGTGAAGCGTTATCGCGGGTTCGAACGGGCTCTGCAGGAAGCGGATCTGCAGCCGGCTGCTGTATATATGGGGGATTTCACCAAAGATTCTGGTCGTACCGGAGTTAAGCAGCTGCTGCAGCAGGCTCCGGACTTAACGGCCCTGGTCTGCGGCAACGACCTCATGGCACTGGGGGCCCTGGAAGCACTGTGCGAGGCGGGGTTGATTGTTCCGGAAGGAGTATCTATCGTTGGCTTTGACGATATCCCAGCGGCCGCCGAGGCCCTGGTACCATTGACAACCATTCGCCAGCCCGTAGTGGAACTGGGACGACAGGCGGCGGAGCTGCTCTTGGATATGATTGAACAACCGGGGCGGGTGCACCGCAGGCCGCTCTTAACCACCGAACTGGTGGTGCGGGCCAGCAGCTGTGCGCCGCGACGCATCGTGAGTCAAAGTGAGGTTATGTCATGAATATTGTGTATCTTCATACCCATGATACCGGACGCTATATCGAGCCTTACGGCTTCGCTGTTCCGACGCCGAATCTGCAGGCGCTGGCCGCTTCCGGTACCCTGTTTCGCCAGGCGTTTTGTGCTGCGCCTACCTGTTCGCCCAGCCGGGCTGGCCTTTTGACCGGGACGGCTCCCCACAGCTGCGGCATGCTGGGCCTGGCCCATCGTGGCTTTCAGCTCCATGATTATGATCAGCATCTGGTCCGCTACCTCAAGGGCCAGGGCTATACCACAGCCCTCTGCGGTGAACAGCATGAAGCGCCGCGGAGCGAGATGATCGGCTACGATACCATTCTGGACATGGACAATGAAAAGATTGGGCCCGATCTGCGGCAGCCCAGCCCAGCGCAGCTGGACATGGCGGCACGGGATCGGCGTAATGCCCACTACGCTGCGGAGTATATCCGCAGTGCTGCCAGCGACCAAGCTTTCTTTTTGTCCTTCGGGATGGTCAACACCCATCGGGAGTTTCCCGAATTGGATGGTACTGTCAATCCCAACTATGTCCGTCCGCCCCATCCTCTTCCCGATACCGACGCCGTGCGCCGGGACTTTGCGGCCTATATCCAGGCGGCTAAGGTGGTGGATGACTGCGTCGGCATGGTCCTGAAGGCGTTGGCGGAAAGCGGGCGCGACCAAGACACCATCGTGTTGTTCACCACGGACCATGGGGTGGCCCTGCCCAACATGAAGTGTACCCTTTGGGACACGGGTATTGGTGTTTCGCTGCTGCTGCGCTATCCTGGACAAGAGCGTCCCGGCAGTGCCTGTGATGCTTTGGTGTCGCATTTGGATGTGCTGCCAACGTTGCTGGATTTGGCCGGACTTCCCAAGCCGGCCTGGCTGCAGGGTGTCTCGCTGCTGCCCCTGCTTCAAGGTGAGGTCGAGGAAGTCAGGGATGCCGTCTTTGCTGAGGTATCGTGGCACGCGGCCTTCGAACCACAGCGGGCAGTCCGTACCCAGCGCTATAAGTATATTCGGCGCTTTCAGGGAATTACCCACGTTGTCCCAGCCAATATGGACGATTCACCCAGCAAAGACGTTCTCCTGGATCATGATCTGTTGGAGGATGATCGTCCGGAAGAAGCCCTGTATGACCTGGTCTTAGATCCCACAGAGCGGGTCAACTTGGCGTATCTGCCCAAACACCAGGAGATACGCAGACAGCTGGCCACGGCGTTGACTCAGTGGATGGAGACCACCGCCGATCCTCTGGCCATGGGACCTCTTGAGCGTCCGCAGAACGCCATCGTGAACCGTCAACGTTGCATTTCACCGTCAGAGGAGTCCTTTGAATGAGTAAGCCTTCGTTCCACGTTATGGCCAAGCCCGCGGGTGCGGCCTGCAACTTGCACTGTTACTACTGTTTTTATTATGACAAACAGGCCCTGTATCCCCACAAGCGCCAGCACATGGATGGGCAGGTCTTGGAGCAGTTTGTGAAGGACTATTATGCTTCCCACAGCGGGCCTCTGGTCTCCTTTGCCTGGCAGGGCGGAGAGCCTACTTTGGCCGGCCTAGAGTTCTTTCGTGAGGCTGTGGAGCTGCAGCGCCAGCACTGTCCGCCGGGCTGGCAGTTCGAGAATGCCCTCCAAACCAACGGCATGCTTATTGACGAGGAATGGGCCGCCTTCCTAGCTGCGGAAGATTTCCTGATAGGACTTAGTTGGGATGGGCCGGGAAGTCTCCATGATGCCTATCGGGGCGAAGGAACGGGAGCGAAGGTGCAGGCCGCTTGGCGTCTGCTGCAGCAGCACGGTGTCAAGGTCAATACGTTGAGCGTGGTCCATCGCGAAAATGCCCGTCAACCCCGGAACGTGTACTCATTTTTGCGGGGTGAGGGTGTGGAGCATCTGCAGTTCATTCCACTCGTGCGGTACGCCGACGATGGTTCCTTAACAGCCGATTCCGTCGATCCCTTGGATTATGGACGGTTCCTCATCGGTGTCTGGCGTCAGTGGTTAGAGCGTGATGTGGGTTCTGCCTTTATCCAGACCTTCGAAGGGACGTTGTCACAGATGGCCGGCCTGCCCGCAGGACTGTGCGTGTTCTCCAAAACCTGCGGCAGTAATATTATAGTGGAGCACAATGGCGACGTCTACCCCTGCGATCATTTTGTGGAGGCCCCCCTGCGCCTGGGCAACATTACCGAGCAGTCCCTGGAGGCTTTAGTACAGTCCCCGGAGCAGCTGGCCTTTGGGCGGGCCAAGCACACGGATCTGCACGCTGACTGCCGCAGCTGCCCCGTGCTGCACCTGTGTTGGGGCGGTTGTCCCAAGGATCGTGTGGCGGGGAAAAGCTCACTGTGTGCAGGATATTCCTTGTTCTTCCGGTATACGGAGCCGTACCACCAACAGCTCTTGGAAGGATTGCGGCGGGGTGGCGCCGCCCCGGTGGTAGCCAAGTCCATCGCCCAGGATGTGGCGAAAGTATGGAACGGAGTGCAGCGCAATGCCAGCTGTCCCTGTGGCAGTGGCTTCAAATACAAGCGCTGCTGCGGCAGCCTGCAGTGACCCTATCCTGATAAGGCGGTGTCCGGCTGCGGCATCGAAAAACGTCAATCTTACGAAGCGGTGATGATCATGCCCATAACCATGGATGAACTGGCACGGCAAAGTGGATACTCGAAGGCTACGGTCTCGCGAGCGTTGAACGATGACCCCCGGGTCCGGGAGTCCACCCGGAAGCTCATCCAAGCGCTGGCCGCCAAGCACAACTACCGGCCCCATGCCGTGGCCAGCAATTTGGCGCGACGACAGACAAAAATTATTGGAATGTTGATTCCGCGGGCGCCGCGGACAGTGGCCGATCCTTTCTTTTTGGAGTTTTTGCACGGAGTGAATGAAACACTTTTCATGTCCGGCTACAGCCTTTTGGTTCCCCAGGTGCATCCCGATCGCGAGCAGGCAGCCATTGAGCAGCTGATTCATCAGCATCGTGTGGACGGGTTAATCCTAACAGAACCGCGCCTGGAAGATGCCCGTGTGCAGTTACTGCAGGAGGCTGCGGTACCCTTTGTTTTCTTGGGCAGTACCGTGGAACCGGATGTGTATTGGGTGGACGGAGCCAACGAAGCCGGTGCGCACGCAGCGGTACAGCATCTAGTCCAACTGGGGCACCGCCGCATCGCCGTCATCGCCGGCGAGCCGGGCTTAATCTCGACAAAGAAC
>PWMW01000148.1 GCA_003559095.1 Clostridiales bacterium
CCAGTTCGGCACCGGCGATATTGACCCATACACACACATCCTGGGAGGCCAGCCAAGGCAGTTCTGACTGCAGCACTTCCTCCAGCCCCGGGTTGGCCAAGCCAATGGCATTGAGCATGCCCGCGGTCACCTCCGTCACACGGGGTACAGCATTCCCATCGCGGGGATGTTCTGTGACAGCCTTGGCACAGACGCCGCCCAACTGATGCAGCGGATAATATTGGCTGTATTCCCGCCCCCAACCGAAACAGCCCGAGGCGGTCAGCACGGGATTGCGCATAGCAGTGCCCGCCAGCTCCACGTGCAGACAATCGGCACGCTGCTCTCTAACCATCATATCACTCATAGGATCACCTCATCAGCAGGAAGAACGGGGCCATCGGCACACACTCGCCGCATACCGGCCTTTGTTTGGCAAACGCAGCCCGTACAGGCGCCCACACCACAAGCCATACGTTCTTCCAGGGATATCCAAGCAGGGATACCCACCCCGGCCGCCCACCGCTGTACTGACCGCAGCATGGGTTTCGGTCCGCAGGCATAGACCCGCTGGACAGCGGAACTGAGCTGCTTTACTCCATCCATCACAGTACCATGGACGCCGAAAGAGCCATCGTCGGTTGTGACCACAACATTCTGTGCAGCGCTGGCAAAATGCTCAAGCCAGAAGACATCGGCCGCTTCAGCCCAGCCCAGAACCACGTGCACACGATGCCCCTGTTGGTGAAGGGTAGCCGCCAACTGGCGCAGGGGTGGAACCCCTAAGCCACCGCCGATGATTAACACATCCTCGCTGCGCTGCGGCAGGGGATAGCCTTGACCCAAAGGTCCCAACACATCCACGGTATCTCCAGCCGCCAGCTGGCTCAGCTCGGATGTTCCCTGACCCACAATCTTGTATACCATGGTCAACCGTTCCGCAACAGGGTCTGCATACCCGATACTGATGGGCCGGCGCAGCACATGGGTCTGCCCATCGCCCACCAGGACCTGGAGAAACTGTCCCGGTTCTACGGTGTTGTAGGTCAGAGGACCGGTCAATTCCATTTGCCATACCTTTGGTGCCAAAGGTACATGGGAAACTATCTGCATGTTCATGAGAACACCTCCATCCCATCAACCAAGGTCAACACGGGCCAGCCCTTGAGCACACGGCCGACAAAAGGATTGTTGGTCCCGAGACTGGCGAAGTCCTCGGTTCGAACTGTCTGTTCCCCATGCAGGTCAATCACCACGACATCCGCAGGCTGCCCCACGGCCAGTTGGGGCTCGATGTCTGCAATACGGGCTGGCTCCTCTGTCAAACTCTGCAGAAGGCGCTCAAGGGTAAGCCAACCCGGCAGCACCAACTCCGTGAACAGTACCGGAAAAGCAGTTTCTAAGCCCGTGACACCGAAAGGCATCCCGGGCTCCCAATGACCTTCCTTTTCAACGCCGTGGGGTGCATGGTCGGTGGCCACACAATCAATGACACCAGTGGCCAAACCTTCCACCAACGCCCGCCGGTCTGCTGAGGTGCGCAGCGGTGGCTTCATCTGGTAATGACCCATAGGAGCACCAATGTGCCCGGTATCCAGTGCCAGATGGTGGGGTGTTACTTCGCAGGTGACGGGAAGACCCTGCTCCTTAGCCTCTGCCACCAGAGCAACGGACTCAGCACAGCTCAAGTGTTGGGCATGGTAGCGACAGCCAGTCTGCTTCACCCATTCCAGATCCCGTTGGAGCATGCCCCACTCTGACTCGGGCGGCATGTCCGGGGCGAATGCGCCTGATCCATGAAGACTGGGATCCTCCAAGTGGTTGGCCACCACCATCCCCTGCTCAGCAGCGGCTCGCAGCAGCACCGGCATAACTCCGGCTTCTATAGGGTCGCCATCATCGGTAACCATCCAAACACCGGCCTCTTTGAGCGCCGGGAGGAATACCGGCTCCTTTCCCTGACGACCAACAGTGGCCGCACCGGCAATTTCTACCTTCACGCCCAGCTCGGACACGGTTCGGCGCAGTGCCTCCACGGATTGATTGCAGTCCATGGTGGGTGTCGTATTGGGCATGGCCGTCACTGTGGTAAACCCACCTCGGGCTGCTGCCGCAGCAGCCGTTTGTAACGTTTCCTTGCTGCTCCCTCCGGGTTCACGCAGATGAGTGTGCAGATCCACAAATCCACGACTCACCAGCCGACCCTGGAGATCCACCTTGCGTATGGATGGCGGAACGTCCACCGGAGAAAATTCTGTAATACGTCCGTCTTCGATCAAGATGCTGCCTGCTCGCAGCTGTCCATGGCGGAATATGAGAGCATTATGCAGAAACCAGCTGTTCACGGCGACCTCCTTTGACACACTGCCACAAGAGAGCCATCCGCACCAATACGCCGTTCTCCACTTGCTTAAGGATCCGTGAGCGAGGATGGTCCACCAGTTCCGACGCGATTTCTACGTCACGGTTCACCGGACCTGGATGCATAATGACGGCGTGAGGACGCATGGTCTGCAGGCGCTCATGAGTAAGACCCCACATTTCGAGATAGTCTTGCGATTGGGATTTCACTGGCGCTTGATGGCGTTCATTCTGGACTCGCAGCATCATGATGACATCTCCCATCCGACAGGCCTGATCCCAAGGCACCCACTGTGCCAAGGACTGCAGGTCTGCGGCAGCCCACTGCGGCGGCCCCGAAACTAAGACCTCGGCCCCGAGGGCGTTCAAGAGAACTGCATTCGATCTTGCTACCCGGCTGTGAGCCACATCACCGGCAATCACAACCCGGCGGCCTTCTAGGCTGCCAAACTCCTGGTACATGGTGAAGGCGTCGAGAAGGGCCTGCGTCGGGTGTTCAAAGACTCCCGAACCGGCGTTGATTAAAGCCAAATTAGCAAAAGAGCGCTGAAGAGACCCGGGCCAATCATGACCGGTTCGGATCACAGCAGCGCTGACGCCTATAGCTTCTAGGGTACTTAATGTATCTTCCAGTGACTCACCTTTGCTGAGGCTCGACCCCAAAGCATCCAAACTACAGATATTCATGCCCAAACGAGTAGCGGCCATCTGAAAGGATACCATCGTCCTGGTGCTCGGTTCTGCGAACACCATGGCGGCCATACCGCCAACATGGGGAACATTCCCGCGGCGCATGGCTTCGGCCTGCTGAAACAAATCATACACATCCTGCCGACTCCACTGGTTCACGCGCAATACATTATGCATACAATTTCCTCCCATTCTCTGGGACCTGGTCCAGCCCATGGCAGCAAAAAAGACTTCTACCCGTAGATAGAAGTCCATCACAGCTGCTCAAAGCGCCCTATTGCACTGCGCGCATAGGGTACCAAGCTGAACGTCCTTGCCAATCTCACGGGATTGGTTTAAAGGCCCTCAGTATGCAATTCTCGGTGGCACCTTTTGGTGATGCCCACTCAAGTTACCTTATTTTATCAAGATTTCCCGCCTATGTCAACATGATCACAAGATCTCCATGGCCCGCAGCCAATGTTGAGCGATGAGCCCGTGACCAGCTGCGGTGGGGTGCACGCCGTCCCGAGCCCAAACATCCAAGGGCTGTTGGGCGGCAGCTTGAGCAAAAACGCCGTCCAACGGAACATAGGTAGCGTTGAACTCACGCGCTAACTCACGCACTGCGTGAATTTTTGGATCCAAATCCTCTCGCCAAGCCCTGCGATCATCGGGAATCGGCAGCAAGAACGGTTCCAGCAGCACCAAGTGTACGCTCAAATCACTCGTGGTCCACTCTAGCAGACGCCGATACCTGCTCTTGAAGTCGGCCGTGGAGGTAGCATCATTGTGATCATAGCGCCGCCAGCAATCGTTGATACCGATCAAGATCGACACCACGTCGGGCCGCAGGGCAATACAGTCATCCTGCCAACGATGCAGCAGATCAACCACCCGCTGACCACTGATCCCCCGATTCAGAAACGTCACGTTCATGTGCGGATAGGCCGCCGTAAACCATGCTGCTGCCATGGATGCGTAACCATAGCCAAGGTGGAATGCATCCTCACGCACCCGTCCGGCATCCGTGATGCTATCTCCTTGGAATAAGACTGTTTGGTTTTCCCCGAGTTTCCCCCTGAACATCCTGCACCTCCGGAGACGTTATCCTGCCGCTATCAGTCGATGAGACTCAGGCCCTGCTGCTGCAGGCGTTCTTCACCATCCCGCAGAGCCTCAATCATAGTTTCGATATGCTCGTTCATGTCGATTCCCAGTTCTTCCACGGCTGTGGCCATCTGCTGGCGGTCCACGGCCTTGGCAAAGGCCTTGTCCTTGAGCTTCTTCTTCACAGACTTGGGCTTGAGACTGGCGAAACTGCGATCCGGACGGACCAAAACGCAGGCCACAACAAAACCGGCCATTTCATCCACGGCATAGAGTGTCTTAGCCATGGTGGTCGTGCGCGGAACCCCCGTGCGATCGGCATGTCCGGCCACTGCCTGCACAAACTCTTCATCAAAGTCCATCTCTCGCAGCATGTCCACGGCTTTTAAAGGATGCTCCTCGGGATGTTTCTCGTAATCCAAGTCGTGCAGCAGACCCAACAGCGACCACCGCTCCTCAGACTCTCCGAACTTTTTGGCATAGCCAACCATGCCGGCCTCCACAGCCAAGCAGTGTTTTTGCAGGTTTGGTGCTGTCACATGTTCTGTTAGAAGTTCCCATGCTTCCTGCCTCGTCAAAGTTGCATCACCCTTTCATTCGCAGTGTTTCCTGTCCTTATCCACTGTCGGCGTGTCGTAAACTCGCCCTGCTATCCCTCTGCTGCCATCAAGAACACTCGGGCCGGAGCAGCCTCTACATTGGGTATCTTCAGTGGAGCTGCCACCATTTGGTAAGGCCCTGGAATTACATGGGCCAAGCGGAGGCCTTCAATGATGATGATGCCATTGCCCAGAAGTCCTTTGTGCGTTTCGTGCCCTTCCTGACTCCGTTCGATACCCAACGAGTCCGTGCCCACACCGAGAATACCCCGTTCGACCAAGAACTCTGTACCCGAAGCGTTGAGAAACACAAATTCCATGTCGAAGTCATCGCGGAAAGAGTTTCGCGTCTTGAACAGAATGAAGTCGCCCTGCTGGATGTCAAGATCCACAAGATCGTCATGGCCGATGGAGTCCTTGACAGCGGTAAGGTCCAAGACCTTCACAGGGCCTACAAGGGATTCCAAGGCAATGCTTTCCATGGTGCGACCACCATCCACAAAATGCAGCGGTGCATCAATATGGGTGCCAGTGTGCATGTCCATGGTTATCTGCGTTTCGCGCGCTGCGTCTCCGCGGGCGTGATCCCGAAGAATTTGGAATCGCGGCCGTTTGGTTTCCTTATCTTTCCAGACTGGCATATCAGGCGTAACATCCATGGAAATATCGATAATCTTCATGGTCCAACCTCCTTCTCTACTATGAGCAGAAGCTGTATTTAGAGATACAGCCAATCCCTGCCATCTTCCCGCATCAACAACTCCGATTGCACAGGCCCCCAGGTTCCAGAAGGGTAGATGTGAATATCATCGCTGGACTCCTGCCAAAACCGGGCAACACGATCTACGAATCGCCAGGAATGTTCCACTTCATCCCAACGTGTGAATAGGGTGGAGTCACCCCGCATCACATCGTGCAGCAGTCGCTCATAGGCTTCCGGAGAGTTGTAGCCATCCATACAGCTCTGGCAGAAATCCATGGTCACCGGAACGATAGTCTCCCCGGTGCCCGGACGTTTGGCGTTAAATTTTAGGTAGACGCCTTCATCGGGTTGCACGCGAATGACCAGTACATTGGAGTCCAACGTTTCGTTCTTGAAGTAAAGAACCCCAGGCAGCTTTTTGAACTTGATGATAATTTCGGAGTACTTGCGCGGTAGACGTTTGCCCGTACGCAAGTAAAAGGGAACGCCGGCCCACCGGAAATTCTCCACCGTAGCTTTCAAAGCTAAAAACGTCTCTACATTGGATTCCGACGACACCCTGTCTTCTTGGCGATAGGCCGGAAGATGCCGGCCGTCTTTGGTACCTTCGCCGTACTGGCCCCGCACCACAGCCTTGGGATGGATCCGCAGCGAACGCAATATCTTCACTTTTTCATCGCGGACAAACTCGGTGTTCAAGTCCACCGGTGGCTCCATGGCGACCAAGGTCAACAGCTGAAGCATGTGGTTCTGCACCATATCCCGCAGAGCTCCGGATTGCTCGTAATAGGGGCCGCGGCCTTCAACACCCACTGTTTCTGTCAATGAGATCTGCACATGATCGATATACTTGTTGTTCCACAGCGGTTCAAACAGGGTATTGGCAAACCGCAGAATCATGATGTTCTGTGCCATTTCTTTGCCCAGATAATGATCGATGCGGTAGATGCTTTTCTCATCAAAATGGCGGTTAATCACCGTGTTCAGCTCAATGGCCGACTCCAAGTCCCGACCAAAGGGCTTTTCGATCACCAACCGCTGCCATGACGTGCCATCGTTCGGTGCCATATCGTTGTGATAGAGGCGCTCGGCAATGGTTCCGAAATATTCTGGAGCCACGGCCAAAAAGAAAATCCGGTTGCCTTGGGTATTGTACTGCCCATCCAAGTCATGGAGAAACTCCCGCAGATGACCGTAGCTGTCCTCGTCGCGCAAGTCCTGCTGGTAGTAATGAAAGCGCTGGAGAAACGAATCCACACCTTCGTCATCCCACTCCACCCGCGAAAACTCCTTAACAGAATCCACGACTTCCTGACGGACGCCTTCGGTATCTTTGTCTCGCCGCCCAACAGCTACTATACATTGCTCAGCGGGCATCAATCCATCCTTCCAAAGATTGTACAGAGCTGGGTACAGTTTGCGGTGCGTCAAGTCCCCGGTGGCTCCGAAGATGACTAGAATACTTGGTTCGGAAACTCTGCTATCGGCATTGAATGTCATACCAATCACACCCTCATTTCGTGAAAATCATTGTTGGCTTGCGGCGACCTATCCCCAAAACGTTTCCTCAAGGAGTTCACTGCGGTGTACGGCCCTCGCTGGGATTCATCCACCGCAGCACAGCCTGGCGGAATCGTTCGTCATCAGCCCTGCCACGAGCCTTAGGGCCCTTGGAACGTCCGCCGGCCCGCCGATGTCTGGCTCTAATAGCCCGTTCTTCCAACATGGCGTCGGCCGTTGTTGAGGAGTACACCCTGCCTTTGGGATCCACGGCAGTGGCACCCTTGGCCAGAACAACGGCCGCCAGTCCCATGTCCTGCGTGACCACCAGATCACCGGCAGAGGCTCGGGCAACCAATGCCCAATCAACCGTGTCCGGTCCATCGTCCACAGTAAGATGATTGGGTCGCTCCAATCTGTGGCGAAATGACGATATCGTCAGCACCGGACAGCCCTGGATGGCAGCCAACTCGTCGAGGATAGCCAAACACTGCCGGGGACACGCATCTGCATCCACCAAAATCTGCATGGCACGACCTCCTTATCCTAGGAAAAACGACTGCACAGATGGGACTGGCAGCCGCGCTGGTATGCAGATGTTATTCTGAAGAGGATCTCTACTTCTGATTATGCACCATAATACCAATGGTGCCGGGTCCGGTATGAACTCCAATCACCGGGCTGACATGGGCCACAATCATCTCTTTGACGTTCGCCACGCCCTTCAACGCTTCGGCAAACTCCTGCATTTCCTTTTCCGCCGCCCCATGACAGATCGCCACAACCGAAGGCACCTGCAGGCGTTCCTTCGCCATCTCCAAGAGTCGATTCAGTGACTGGCGCCGACCCCGAACCTTGGCCGCCGTTTCGTAAATCCCTTCTCTATTGACGAAAATAATCGGCTTCACGTTAAGGATCTCACCTAAAGTACCGGCTACACGGCCGATACGACCGCCTTTTTTGAGATACTCCAGGGTATCCAAGACAAAATGCACGGTGCTGTTCTCGCGCGCCGAGTCGGCCGCTTGGCAGACCTTATCGAAGGACATGTTGCCGCGAATGGCTTTGGCTGCTTCAATCACTTGAATCCCCAAACCCATGGATATGGACTTCGAGTCCATGACTTGGATGACCATATCGGTCACTTCGTCCGCCATATTCTTCAACATCTGACCCGTCCCTGACAAACCCGAAGACAGGTGAATAATCAACACATGGGTAAACCCATTGGCCTTAAGCCTGTCAAACATGTCAATAACGTCCTGCGGCCTCGGCAGTGAGGTGGTGGGTACCTCCTCTTGGAGCCGGCTGTATACGTCCTCCGGCTTAATGTTCACCTTATCAAGATACTCGGCGTCCTTATACAGTATGCGCAGGGGAACAATCTCAATACCATATTCATCCACCAACGTTTCTGGGATATCACAGGTGCTGTCAGTGATCAATGCGATCTTTTCGGCCATCGCGCAACCTCCTCATTTTTGCCGCAGATTGCACCGTAGGCAATACCGAATGCAAAAGGTCTGCAGGCCTGTTTGTCCGCCCGTAGCATAGGCAACCTCAGCAGTAAGCAACATCAAATACCTGCACCAGAACCTGACCATGTCCAGCCGGTGCATGGGCACAGCCACTCAGCAGACATCCAACAGAACGCCACTATCTTCCCATACCTTCCATTATTTTACCACATCGGTCGGCATTGGGCAAACCGGCGCATTTCGTACTTTGCGCTAAGGTTCACAAGCACTTTTCGCCGTTTTTCTTGAATTTGCACGTAAATTCGAATATAATTAACCTACATAAGTAGGTTAGAGTCGCTGTAACTATAGGAAGAGGTGCTCCGATGGAGATGGGTGTATTTCTCGCCGCACCGCTGGTACTAGGATTTGCTGTTCTCTACGCACCTGCAAAGGCCCGTCATTGGCTGGGCTTTGTTGGTTCCCTTCTGCTGGTGCTATTCACCGCTTGGATGGCTGGCAGGGATTCTACCGCCAGTGTTTCGGTACCGTTTGTCTTGGAAACCCGATGGATGTTCAGCAGCCAGAATGCTCTGGCAGCGGCGGCCTTTGCGGTCTCCGCAGCCCCCATTCTCCTGCTTACCGGTGTCAAAGGGCGCCGGCTGCAGATGGGTTTTCTTGTATTGGCCCTGGCCGGAGCTTGGGGTGTCGTCTTTGCCGAAACGTACCTGGCCCTTTTCCTATCCTGGGAATTTGTTACCCTATCCACCACGGTGATCATCTTGGCCGATGAGCGACTGCAATCGCACCGCATCGGTCTGCGTTTCATCATGGTGCATCTAGTAGCCGGTCTCAGCATGTTGTTCGGCATTCTCTTGCAGTATAACATTACGGGATCCATGGATATTGCGCTCCCAGCCAGCCCGGGTGTGACGGTTCTGTTAACATTGGCAGTGGGAACCAAAGCGGCCTTTTTGCCCATCCACTTTTGGATTCCCTTCACCTATCCCAAGGTCAGTCCCTATGCAACATTGTTCCTGGCCATGCTCACTACCAAAGTGGGTGTTGTAGGCCTGGTGCGCCTCCTACCGCCGATGCCGTTCATCGCTTACATGGGCGGAGCCATGGCCATCTATGGAGCCCTCCTCTCCCTGGCTCAAGGCCGCATGCGTGAGATCATGAGTTATCTCATTATCAGTGGGCTTGGTTTCATGGTGGCTGCGGCAGGGTTTGGGTCTGGCGACGCTGCCCTCCTGCATATGTTCCACCACATGCTGTACAAATCATTATTGTTCATGGTCATTTTGATCTCTGTGGACCTCTCTCGCAGTGGTGACTTAAAAAAACAGACTCCAAAACCACTCTGGGCCTTATTCCTTGCCTTGGTAGGTTCCCTGGCTGCCGTAGGCATTCCGCCATTCAATGGTTATGTCAGTAAGGCGCTGGTCAAAGAAGCTGCCTATGGGACACCGGTGGCAACCATGCTGCAGATTGGTGCTGTTTTGACGGTCATGTCCGTTGTCCGGTTTTTGTACTACACCTATATCTCCCCCAACCGGGAGCGCAAGATTTGGTCGTTGGATGCCACAGACGAGCAGCTGGGAGCTATTTGGCTGACGGCCGCGCTGGTGATCTTGACTGGTGTGTTTCCCTTGATTCCCTCGGAACACGCATCCTATGTTTATTCCTGGCCCACCATGTGGGGCGGTCTCCAGTTGATCATCCCCGCCTTTGTAATACTGCTGGTCTTTCGTAAGTGGCTCCAACCCAGGGGTTCATCCCGGGGTGGGGCGGTATGGCTCAGGAAAGCCACTTGGCAGCGGCCCAAGCAGTGGTTCGTCCGTTTGGGCCAAATGGAAATGGAAATGACACAGCTTCCCAATGTGCAGTATGTTGTAGCGGCATTCATCATGATCATGCTGATGGTGATGTTGGCATTAGTCACCGCAACCTAAGGAGAGTGGTTCCATGGTATTGCGCAAATCTGTGTATATGTGGGTACGCCGGTTGTTCTTCGTCTTTCTCGGACTTGTCGCCATCGGTTCCTTCTGGAATGCTTCGTTAGAAACACCTTCCGCTTTTGGTCTGCTGACTGCCATCATTGGGTGGTCCGGAGCGACCACCACGGGAGCCTTAATGGCTACGCGCAAGATCGTATGTCCTCGTTGTCAAACTGTGGTGATACCGGCGCGGCGAGCTGCCCAAACGCCCTGTGAATACTGTACACGATAGCCGTGCATCGACCAAAAGGCACCCTTGCAGGCAATGTCATCGACTTAAGGATAATAACGCTGCTAGAACAACCCGCTGTTAATGAACAGCGGGTTTTTTGCGGTGTTGTTTGTAGTGAGATTATTCTCGAGCTTTATGGAGGTTTACGGAGGTTTACAGGTGGTTTGTGGCCGGTGGCAGCAGGCTCAGATAGGGGACGGTTGTGATGCGGCGGTATATCATCAACAATGACCAAGCAGCCCTGTTGCATAGAGAGCAATACGTGGTTTAAAACCGAGTGCGAAACGCCTTTTATTAGGCGTTTCTTCGAGGAGACCCGTGAATGTTGGGCGTGGAACATGTCCATGCAACAGGCCTGCTAGCAGCCCTGTTGCATAGAGAGCAATACGTGGTTAAAACCGAGTGCGAAACGCCTTTTATTAGGCGTTTCTCCGAAGAGGCCCGTGAATGTTGGGCGTGGAAACACGTTTATGCAACAGGCCTGCGAGGCCATTGCGGACTGGACTATGAGGCACCCCCAGCACTGGCGAAAACACCATTTAGCAACCTCTTCGGCTGCCAGCGCCGCAGTTGTGGCAGCCGCACTCCAAGAATTTCTTCCAGTTGGTTGTAGAGTTGTACGTAGACGATCAACTGCAAGATTCCCTGACCCGCCGTCTTGGGGTGCGAACAGCGCCCGGTGACGCCGACGAGGGCAACTTCCACTTGAACGGTTCGCCACTGCAGCTGCGGGCCTTGAACCCGCACCAGACCTATCCCTTTGTGGGCCCGGCAATGGTTGCTCGGATGTAGGCTGCCGACGCCGATGTTATCAGAGAGCAGTTAGGCCTCAATATTGGCGCACCTCCCACTACCCGCAGCATCCTGCGTTTCTCCATCGCTGCGACCGCAACCATCCCCGTATCATCCTCTGGGGTGTTCGGACCAACGAATTCCCCGCTGACCCCGCATTCTACCAACAAACCAACGCCTTGGCTCGGCCACTGGATCCAAGCCGCCCGACGGGTGGCGTTCGCTGTTTTCGGGACAAAGACATCTTCACGTATAACGATTTCAGCATGACCGTTGCAGAACCCCATCAGCTTCCCTATCTGGTGACGGAGTTTGCTGGGCACATGTTCCCGACGAAATCCTTTGATAGCGAAGAGCGACAGTCGGCCCATGTTCTGCTGCACGCCAAAATCCATAACGAGCAGTATGGCATGGATAACGTGCCTGGCGCCATCGGTTGGTGTGCATTTGACTACAACACCCATGTGGATTTTGGCTCTGGTGATCGCATCTGCTATCACGGGG
>PWMW01000031.1 GCA_003559095.1 Clostridiales bacterium
AATCTATCGATATTTGGAGTTTTAGCATTCGGATGACCTCCAAGACTACCTGTCCAGTCATTTAAATCATCGATAACAATCATCAGGATATTGGGGTTACTCTGATCATTGGCCATGGATTTCACAGTTATGAAAACAAACATGACCAGCATTGCACAGGACAACCGTATTTTTTTACAGGCAAACATTGTAACATTCCTCAATATTTCATCAAAAGTATACTTCTTCATCCATTAATTGTATAATGTATTTATATTAATCGAAAGCTTATTCTCCCGGTATTCCATTTATTTAATCTGATCATTGCAAACATTAATAACGGTATAAAATTAATCATTCAAATTACAAACACATAATTCATTTACCTATGGAAGGGTTGTTAAAAAACATATCACATTGTATAGAATTCGGCAAAATCAATAAAACTTCTCCCTTTCCTCCCGACATGAAAGACCAGGATGGTGCTGACGAGCTTACGCTTCAGGCACTGAATGAAGGGGTCAAACCGGATCAAATTCTGGATGCACTTATATCAGGCATGCAGAAGGTCGGCGAAAAATTTGCTGAAAACAAAATCTTTGTTCCACAGATGCTTATGGCAGCAAAAGCCATGAATGCAGCTATGATTCATTTAAAACCTCTTTTTGATAGCGGGGCGGCTAGAAGAAAGGGAACCTTTATTATCGGGACGGTAGAGGGGGATCTGCATGATATCGGTAAGAACCTGGTTGCCATGATGATAGAAGGTAATGGATACGAAGTGATCGACCTTGGTGTTGATGTCAAACCGGAGAAATTCCTGTCTGAAATTGAAAAAAAACCTGACAGTGTTGTGGGTATGTCTGCATTGCTTACAACAACAATGATGAATATGAAAAAAGCGGTGCAGCTGGTCAAAGACAAATATCCGGATCAGGTAATATGTATCGGAGGTGCACCTGTGTCCGATAAATTTTGCAAAGAGATCCATGCCGATTTTTACGGCCGTAATCCGCAAGAAGCCGTAGCGTTTTTAAACAAACTGGCTTCCTGAACCCCTTCTCCGGGCTTAGTGATCCCTATCCTTCTCCGGGCTTAGGGATCCCTACCCTTTACCGGGTTTAAAAACCCCCTTTCTGTAAAAATCTGTCGATACAAATCGTACCGTTTTACGACTTGTTCCACGCATTTATCAACCATAATTAAAATCCGTCGGACACAGGATGATGAAAACCTGCAAAAAAGTACCATCTACCTTCAACCCACTACCTTTTACCACTAACCATCCATCGTCCATTTACCATCTTCTATTCTCTGCACTCTACACTCTGCTCTCTACTCTCTACCCTTTACCATCAAACCTCTAACAAAACAACCCGATGAATTTTAAAAAACTGGCCATACCCGACAGTGATAACCTGCTTATGGGGCATGCTCCATTACCTGTAACAACTGCCAGGGGTATGGTCATTGGTGAGGGCAGAGTTTATCCCGAACTCAATTTCACCCTGGACCCGATGGAAATTAACCGTGAAACCATCGGATCTATTGTGGATCAATACAGAAACATCGTCAAAGATGCCCTGGAAAGAGGGTTGCAATTATATTCCAACGGCATCATCTTTGAATTCGAAACACTGCCCAAAATGACTCAAAATCCTGATTTCGGAGTCGAAATAGTAAAGGCCATGAATGATGAATGTGAAGAATGCTATCAGAAATATGGCCTTCCAAGCGAAATACGACTTACACCCAACGATCTCCGTGAATTTGAGCGTCCTCCCCGGCAACGCAGTTCCGATTTGTTGAATCCCATGCTTGAACTATTTGAACGCGGCGCTATTCATGGTGGTGATTTGCTTTCGATAGAGAGCACAGGAGGAAAAGAACTCTTTGATGATGCCTTATTGCATTGCAATATAAAGGAAATGGTTTTTGCTTTATGCGTGCTGGGAGTGCGGGACATGAAAATGTTGTGGCGAAAAATTGTTGATATTGCTCACAGGTACAATAAAATTGCCGGGGGTGACACAGCTTGTGGATTTGGAAATACTGCTATGGTGCTTGCCGAAAAAAAATATATCCCGAAAATGGTAGCTGCTGTTGTGCGCATCATGAGTGTCATGCGAACCATTGTAGCGGTAGAAGAGGGGGCAAAAGGCCCCGACAAGGATTGCGGATACGAAGGTATCTATTTAAAAGCCATTACCGGTACTCCCATATCCATGGAAGGTAAAACATCTGCCTGTGCACATCTGAGTCCCCTGGGCAACATTGCCGGGGCCGCCGCTGACCTTTGGAGCAATGAATCCGTGCAAAATATCAAGCTGCTGGCTGCCATGGCACCTACCGTTTACCTGGAGCAACTGGAATACGACACCCGGCTTTTTAATCAGGCAATTAAAGGGGGCAAGACTGATATGCATGCCTTGCAAAAATTTCTTGTTGAATCGGATATGTATCTGGATCCACAGGCGTTTATTTTGGCACCTTCTAATGTAATTAAAATAGCAGAGGAGATGGTCAAGGGTCAAAACTATGTGGAGTGTGCCGTAAAGGGGTGTCTCAAAGGCCTGCAACTCATAGAAGAAGCTGTCATGTCAGGCGAGTTACGATCCTCTGAAATGGAAAATATGTGGATATATGCCATGCGGGAAGAACTTGAATCCATTCCTTCAGATGAAAATTATTTTATTGAGGATATGTTGAAGGTGACCGATCAGAGTAAATTCATTTTAGCTGAATATGGGCTTTAGTCGATATACTTCATTAGGCCCTGAATTATTAACTATGGAAATACCCGGCTCGGCTGATGAATGTGTTTCCATGCTTTAATCACTATTAAATTATTAACTATGCGTATAAAAAAAGGAAACTGTGAATTTGAACGGGAACTTCTGCGCAAACCTTTTGGCTTTAAAGGTGGTTATGTATCTGAAATCTGGCAGGTTTCACTGTTCCTGGAAACCAGTGAAGGGGTATATGGACTGGGATTGGGCAATCAAAGCGTACTCTGGTCCGATGCAAGGGTATTTGCTTCTA
>PWMW01000186.1 GCA_003559095.1 Clostridiales bacterium
CACAGACAGAAAGCCTGCAGCAGATGGTGCACTAGTTCCAGGCTGGACGACATGGTAGACACCCTGAAGATCTTCCAAGACGTCAGCGATGGTGACTATCACCGAAAGCGACTCAAACCTATCTTCGTTTCGAACGTTCACGGTGTAAGAAAACGACTCGCCTGCTCTGTGCTGAAGTTGGACCAAAACGGGATCAAAGCCTATGGTTTGAGCACCGATGTTTTGCACACACGGGATAAATGAGATCAGAACCACTGCACAGATGAGTAACAGTTTTTGCCTAACCATCGGCTACCAACCTTCCTATCGTAATCCAGAAGTAACGATCATCGAATGAAGCGATGGCGAGCAGCCTACCCTTTTAAGAGAAGGCAGGCTGCGCTATCGCTAGGCGTCAGTCCAACGTTCAATCAGGTGGTCTCAGTTGACATAGACTATTTCCCAAATAGCCTCATCATCCCAGTATTCCACCCAATGCTGCTGATTCTCCAATGTTATGGAGATGTAGGCTGCAGGCATTGTGTATATGCCAGCTGAGTTGCAAGGCTCAACCTTTATTTCGTTCCATAGTTTCAGACAGTATCCATTGTGAAGGACAAGTGAATCTGGTATTTGGACACCAAACTCCTCTAGCTCGGCGCCCGTAGCCCATTGAATCTCTTGCCATGTCGGAGGTGATGGGAAACAATCATTGCCCTGCGGACAAAGCGAATACCCGAAGCGAGTCTCAATCGTCTGCAGTACTCCTGGGTTTTCGCTTGTGGCTTCAAACTCCAGATCGCCAAATCCAGTGAATGTGACTGTAAGTGGCCCGTTGCTGGCGACGCTGGCCGTAATAGAGTCAGCATAGTAGGTTCCTGGTTTTAACACATACCAACTCCAGCCGGTGAAATCGAGGTTTACACTAGCCCATTGCGCAATTTTGGCTCTGACATGGATGTCAAAAACATGGTCATCGTTGCACTCTTGGACATGACCCGGCTTCAGTCGGAACACTTTGGCGTTGCTGATTACCGTGCCTGTGTCTGGCACGGCATAGACTGCCGTCTCTGCACCTTGGTACGTGGGGTGTTCCACTGTTTCCGCTAGCGTTGCTCCGCCAAGCAAGCCAACCATCACAACCACACCCAAGAAAACCAACCCTAACTTTTTCATGAGTAACGCTCCTTTGTGTTAGAATCTCTGATGCACTCATGGCTCAACAAAAGGCTTACTGTTAATCAAAGTGAACGTTATCACCCCCGTGTTCGTGTATTGTCCAGGACTCTGACCTTCCAACACAACATTTTGCCATACCCAAAGGTAAGCGGGTGTTGATTCTGCAGCTGTCAACGCAACCGTCGTTTCATTGAGCAAACTGGGTGAAAACCAATCGCTTGGTTCCGGTGCGGCTTCACCGATAAAATACTGAACAGGCAGTACTTCATCACCTTTCTTCAGATCATCGAAATCATCGAACGTCACCGCTACATCAGCTTGACCGTTCCCTTGAACTGTCACCCTGCCTTCAATGATTTGGGCAAAATAGCTGCCAGGCTTGAGTAGATACCAATCTACACCTGTGTTGATCTCCACACAGATGGATGTGGATGGCGGTGTACACACGCTGACCCAGAAAGTCTTCCCGGCCACAGATATCTGTCCTTGGCCTGGCTGCCCATCATACCGGTACTTCAGAGCTCCTTCGGAGTTCAGGGCGTACCAGCCGCACGACGAATAGCTCTGAATGCCGGCAGGGTTAAGACCAGTCTCGAGGACAAAAGTAACCTCGGCCCATTCTCCAGGCTGCAGCTGAAAATCCTGCCATTGGAAACCAAAGTTCTGGGCTCGTTCGATGATAATCAACGTACCTGTATCCACGGGCACTTCCCGCTGGGTGGGGGCTCCCTGTACAATGACCATATTGGTCATGGACGAGCGCCTGACAGCCCAGTCGGTCATGATGATAGTTTCGGAAATGTCGGTTCCCCAGTGTGTGGTGGGATCTCCAACCAAATCGAGTTCTGCTCCGAAGTTGTCCTTCACTTCATTGATTGTTATGGCTTTGTCCAACGTGTTTGTCACGCGGTACGTGAACTGCCACTGAGCCTTGGTTTTCGAGTAGGGTAGGTAAAAATACCCCGATACGAAATTGCCTTTATCATCCACCCAAGGCTCATCAACCCAGACCATGTTCACCAAGTCCGGATCCTCAAAAGGACGGGCCGTTACCGTAATCTTGAACATACCGCATGAGCTTACGAACTCTGCAGTGTTGGACTCCGTTGCGTAGAATGCAGCGGCTCCGAATAGCGAAAGACCCCCGGTGTCATCCAAGACGTTCTCAAAGGCTAACTCCGCACCAACAGAGATTCCGAACGCACCACCGACGTTGTCAAACCGGGACTTGGATCCTCCGACAGGGTTGACAGTTACGTCTCCGTCGCTCACCAACTGCCATACACCTTGATCATCCAGCTCATAAACATTCCCATACCCAAAGGTTCCGCCAGCTAGAGCACCACCTCCCACCGTTAACACGAAACTCAACGCAATGCACAACATCCACCCTCGCTTCACTCCCACCAGTCTGCCTCACCTCCGGTATACCGTGCAGTCCTTAAGGCTCCAACTGCTTACGTGTCCGTTGTGTCCGACCCATTGTGCTGATGAATTTTCACAGCTTCTTGCAGAAGTGTAATCATCTCGAAGACGCTGCGAAACGAAATACTGCGGCGAGCACCCAGCCACTGAACCGTCCCCTGCCAGCTGGCATTCTCACGGTACAGTACATGAACCACGAAGGTACTTCCGAGATGGCTGGGATAGAGAGTGCGTACTTCGGCTTTTGATTCAGGCACATTTTTCACCTACTTCGTTTGGAACCGGCCGCCGACCCCAATTGTTTGTCCACATCCACCCACCGACGCAATTCCCAGGTTTGGGGCGGGTGATTAAGGCGATCCATCAAATCTTTCATGATATGCAGCAGTTCTGACAGACTGTGGAATCGGTGAACTTGGCCCAGCAAAAAGCATTTCACTTCACCGCTCCACTGGTGGTGCTCAATGTCATCGACACGGATCAGGAAGACCGTCTGCTTCACAGTACTCTTTGTGGTGGTGCCTTCGTTCATAACCGCCACCTCCTGTTCTATCGCCCATGAACCCATCGTTGAGCGGATTCAACGCCGTATCCAAGGTCCTGCTTGACTCTGCCTTGCTCCTGGAGGTGTCGGCTGGCTGCACCATGATGTTTCAGATCCGTCGGATCGTGTTTTCGCAGGCTGCAGCCATCACTTTGGATTGCACCCACCAACACAAGCCCGCCCAAACGTGGAACTCGGCCGTTTTGGGTCGGTGCATCCGCTGCTACTTTTGGGGAATCGACATTGACATGGTGGTGAGCGCCAAAGTTCTATGTTCCACAGAAGCGAGACCGAGATTGATTTCTGTGCGCTGGGTTGTCTCCTAATCTTGCTCTCAATGTAACAGAGCCTTCTTTCCAGTTGATTTCCTCTTCCCATGGATTTGACCTGAAACCCCTTCCCTAAAGGCCTTTTCGTGCCACTGCACCCCATATATTCTTAGAGTTGACCCTGCCCCGCGTTCCAGCGAAGTGTAAGGCGCGAAAAAACCTGCCCTGATTTGGCCATGGGCAGGCTTTCGATGCGGTCCGGTGGTACCGCTGCTCTTGATGTTGTCGTTTCCCCGTGCAATCAACGGCCATTAGCCTGCATCCACTTCCAGCTGTCGCAGGGAAACGTCCAGTTGGACGGACATGGACCGGGCCAGTGGGATCAGCCGCTCCTGAATCCGTTCCTCCAAGCGAGCTGCCCCTTCGGGGCCGCTCAGCGAGACTAACAGTAGAATTTGATACTGGTTCCAGCGGCAGATCGTGTCACCACGACGCAGCATATCCTGCAGAGCCTGCACCAGGATGCCACTGCTAGTCTGGGCCTGTTGGTGGCCCGGCCACTGACCATGGGCATCTTTGATCACCAAGCAGACCAAATACGCACCGTGACTGCCCCGAGCAGATTTGCGCGTTTCTATGGCACAAAGGTGCCGAAAGACGTCTCCATCGCAGACCACTGCCCCAGTTTTGCTGGCCAGAAGTGTAAGGGCATCTGGATGGTTTTGGATGTCGATGTAATGATGTCCTTCTTCACTGGCTACCAATAACCGATACAGCGTCCGTAGTTTCGCTGAGGGTGCGATCCCCATGTCCTGGTAGAGGATGCTGGTAATTCTTTCATAGCGCTTCCTTGCCTGCTTCAAGTCTCCCTGATATATCAAGGATCGAATGACCTGACACTCCACGTCTTCGTCGGCCTGCGGCAGCTTGGCGGCATCACAAACCGTCTTGACTTCGAAATAGTGCCCCAGACGCATCAGCAGATCTGTGTAATCCAGAACTGCACTCTTATAGACCATCCTGTAATGCTCCCGCACTTCCACAGCCCAGGGCTCATCTTCGTGCTCTACCAGGCAGTCACCAACATACAGGGCCAGGGCCTCTTGGTACAGCTTTTGGCTGTTCTGTGCATGAGACTGCTCCTTTTTGGCCTCGCGGTGCAGTCGTTCGAACTCCAAGACATCCACCCAATAGTCACCATCCCAGTTAAAGCCATATGCACCGTTATCACCTAGAATGCGAGGCGTGCTCTCACCTATCTCCAAATCACAGCGCAGTAGCCGCCGCAGCCGATGAACGCACAGATGAAGCGATTGCGGACTTTCTGTGGAGCTATCGGGCCAAAGAGCTTCCATGATTGAACCTGTCGATACCATCTTCTGACTTCCGGTTAAAAGGTACTTAAATAATGCCCACGGTTTGCTGTTTTTTCGCGAACCTTCCACCAACGAACGAGTCCCACATGCCACTTCAAATCTTCCAAACAAGAAAACTCGCAACTGCCTATGATGCCCCCGCTCTCGTGAGGCCATTTCACCGGATGCGCCAATCGACGAATTGTTCATGAGAAGAACCTCCAAAATTCTCTGAAATCAACGCAACACACCCGCGCATCAAAGACGAGTGGGCAAACCAAACGGGTCCAATGGACACAGACCATATTTCACTTTACGCCCGGGGACGGATCCTTCAAGACGAAATGTTGACGCTTCCTACCTTACAAAAACCCTCTTATGGACCCCTACTGTAAGGTTGTTCTCAGGATCAAGCCGCCGTATACTTCGTTTTTTTGGGCTGATCTGCAGAAATATCGCCCCCATTCTTACACAGATTGCGGAAGATCGACCACCGTGTCCGCCGGGCCTGCGGCGCTGTTTCGCCACCAATGAATCGACATTTCAACGTTCAGTTCGACCTTCGCCAGGCACCTAACAACCAGCGTAGATCCCCTATCGCATCAAGATAGCTCGGGAAGAGGACTGCGGCTTTGAAGATCATGCCTCTATGTAGTATATAACAAGTATTCATGTCTTTGCGCGCGATTTATTCTTTTCGCAATAGTGACCTTACACTTAATATCTCGTTTGGGAATGGCGCGGCGTTTTCCCACCGCTTACCTTTGGGCTGGTTCCTCGCCTTGGAAGCCTTCCTCTGGGTCTATGTGTGCGTTTTCCGTTGCTCATAGTGTTGACCACACCAAAAAGCGAAGCCGCAGCTTCGCTTTCTTTCATCTCTTATGCATTTGGTTTGATCCCGCAAAGCCTATGCGCTCCGCTCTACGCTGCGTCTCTTGGGATCCAGCGCATCCCGCAGTCCATCGCCGAGCAAGTTCGCCCCTAACACTACGAACATAATGAACAACCACGGGAAAACCTGCAACCACCAGCTATTAGGCAGGAACCGTCTCCCTGAACTGAGCATCTCGCCCCAATCTGATGTGGGCGGCTGCACACCCAACACCAAAAAACTCAATCCAGCCAGAGATAGGATGGCAAAGCCAATACTGAGACTGGATTGCACGATGATCGGTGAAAGTGTATTGGGAAGAATGTAACGGCGCAGAATCCGCAGTTCACCGGCACCGATGGCCCGTGCCGCCTCCACATACTCCATTTCCCGCAGACTTAAGGTCTTGGAACGAACAATCCGGACATAAGCCGGAATGGAGACCACGGAGACAGCAAGCACGGCGTTGCGCCAGCCGGGACCAAGAGTCCCCACAATGGCCAAAGCCAAAAAGATAGACGGCAGGGACAGCAGCACGTCCATGCTGCGCATAATCACCGAGTCCACTCTCCCGCCGGCATAGCCTGACCAGATCCCCAAGGTGGTACCTATAGTGGCACCGAACAAGACCGGCAGCAGACCTGACAGAAGTGAAACTCGGCCACCATACAGGACACGGCTGAAGACGCAGCGTCCGAACTCATCCGTTCCGAATGGGTACTCACGGGAAGGGCCTTCCAGTCGACGGAACCAGTTCTGGGCATTGGGACCGTGGGGTGCGATCCACGGTGCAGCCAAGCTGAGAAACACCACAGCAGTCAGTAGAACGCATCCGGTAATGGCCACCTTGCTGCGCCAAAATCGGCGCCAAGCGCGGGCGCCGGGAGATTGTCCCTGGGGGCTCATGATTACCACCTCATTCATAGCGGATTCGCGGGTTCAAGACAGCATAGAAAAGGTCCACCAGAAGATTGATCACGGTGAACAAGATGGCTACGAATAGAATGCTGCCCTGGATCAGGGGCAGGTCCCGGGCCAGAATAGCCTGGACAGTCAGACGGCCGATACCAGGCCACGCGAAAATCGTCTCCGTCAAAAAAGCTCCTCCCAATAGGGAACCAAACTGCAGCCCAATGGTGGTCGCAATAGGTATCGCAGCATTGCGCAGGCCGTGGCGGACAACAACCACGGTCGAGCGCAGGCCTTTGGCCCGCGCGGTGCGGATGTAGTCTTCACCCAGCACATCCAACATGCTCGAGCGGGTCATGCGGTCGATAAAGGCAATGGATGACAGGCCGACAGCTGTCGCGGGCATTACCAAATGCCGCCAAGTACCGCTGCCCGATGCAGGCAGGAGCGGCCAATAGAAGGGAAATCCCAGCAGCAGCAGCAGGCTCAGCCAAAACACAGGAATGGAGACACCCAGAAGAGCCAGGAAGGTAATGATATAGTCCAGTTTTGTATTCTGCCATAGGGCTGAGAGAACTCCTGCAGGAACACCGATTGCCACAGCTAACGTCAGTGACGTTATGGCCAACAGTAGAGTAAATGGAAAGCGGGCCCACAGCTCCGCCGAAACCAAGCGGTTCGACCGAAACGATCGGCCCAGATCTCCGCGCACGGCATTGCGCAAAAAGGACCAGTACTGCACATATACCGGCTGATCCAGACCCAAGCTGGATCGCACAGCCTGCAGCTGCTCCGCACTGGCGCCCTGCCCCATTTCGCCCAGAAGAACCCGGACAGGATCGCCGGGTGTCCACTGCATAATGCCGAACACAAGGATGGTTACACCCAAGAGAACAGGCAGCAGAGCTGTGATCCGCCGCAGAAGACATCTTGTCACCGCCATCACCCATTCGTTAAAGTCATTGGTAATCAGAGGTATCTCAAGCCACTATGCAACAAGGGTGAGCCGGTTACGCCCACCGGCTCACCCCTGTCATCATTAACGCTGTGTTAGCCGCGCAACTGTGTTCCTCTGCCGGAGCCTAATCTAGGGTGACGTTGGATACATCTAGATTGATCCACGAGACAGGAATCACTGTCAATGCTCTTCGTTGCACCAGCATCCGCAATTGTACGAACTGGTCCAGACTTTGACACCAGGTTAACGACGATTTACCCAAAAAGAAAAACGCCCGCAGGCGTTTATCCCATGTATTGACCACCATTGACGAATAGATTCTGTCCTGTAACATACGTGGCCTCATTCACTAAGAAACTGGTCATCCGGAAGATGTCTTTGACGGTTCCCAAACGGCCATCAGGAATGCGAGCTTCCATCTCACGGCGCTTCGCGGGATCGTGTAGGTGGAATCGCTCCATCACCTCTTCGGTCTCCATGAAACCGGGAACTACACAGTTGACGGCGATGGTCGGGGCCAACTCAAGGGCTAGACATTTCGTGAGACTGATCACGCCTGCCTTAGCACTGCAGTAATTGGCACCATTCTTGCGTCCATGCAGAGCGGTAGCGGCTCCCATGTTCACAATATGACCTCGAGAGCCTTGGTAACGTTTGGCATACTCTTGGGCGCAGATGAAAGGTCCCGTCAAGACAACATCCTGTACCTGCTGCCACTGATCATCCGTCATGGTCAAGAACGGCCCGTCTAGGTTGATGCCGGCATTATTGATCAAAACATCCACCATGCCCCAGCGTTCAGCCACGGTATCAAACATTCTGCGCACCGACTCGCGCTGCGCCACGTTGGCCTGGACGCACATAACATCGCCCGGTTCGTTGGCCAGGGACTGGACCACATGCTCCGCCTCTGTGCCACTGCGGGAATAGTTGAGCACCACGCGATGGCCTTGGGCTGCAAATCCTCGAACAAGTTCTTCGCCGATACCACGGCTGCCTCCAGTGACCAGGATCGTCTTGTGTTCCATGCATATGCACTCCTAACGCACTCGAATTATAGTTCGTTCGGCGCGGCCATCCAGAAGCTGTGACAGCCGATAACGGGAATGGCCAATAATCACCGTTGTTCCCTGAAGAATCGGTTCATGCAGAAACTGCAGTTTGGCCTTCATACCATTGGCTCCCAAGCGACTGCTCCCACTGCAGTACTGCTCAAGAAACTGCAGATGGTCAATGATCTCTTCAGGGTTCTTGCCGCTGACCTCGGGGATCAGTGTCGACGGATCATCGGCATCCCGCAGGATACCGGGGGCAGACGTAAGTAGCAGGAGAATGCGAGCTCGGACCAACAAAGCAATCTGGGCAGCGGTCTCATCGTTATCCACGCACTCTACCACCTTGCCGGAGTTCTGGCGCAGATTCATCAGCTCCATCTTGCGAACTTCCTCGATGCTCACCGTATCGTTGTAGTTCACGATGGGAATGGCCCGCTGGCTGCGGGCTCGCATCAAAATTCCGCGAATATGCGCCCGTCGTTCCGGATCGTTAAAATGGGTGTGTTCCACCAAAACTTGGCGGATGGAGTAGCGGGGGTCGGTGAACCGTCTGTAATTCTCCATCAGAATGCTCTGCCCTTGGGCTGCGTAGTCCGCTTTGGCTTCCTCGGAGTCCGCCCCCTCCAACTCACGGCCATCGTTGTGCTTGCGATAGTCCAGACGACCAATCTCCACGGCACCCGAACTAACCCAGATAAAATCCGGCGTTAATTCCGCTCCCAGACGGCTAAACACGTTATAGTCAATATCATGATCGTCGCGCCGCACCAAAGCCATGGAGCCGATCTTACCGACGATCTCGTGATCAAACTGCAATTCCTTCACCTCACACCTACACTGTCGGCATCAATAGGGATGCAGACCAAAGAAATCCAAGCCAATGCGCTCTTCCAAACCAAAAAGAAGATTCATGTTCTGCACGCCGGCCAAGGCACCGCCTTTGCCTACACTATCCAAGACACTAAAGACCACAACTCGGCCTCGCTCTTCGTCCACATCTAGGCCAATATGACAGAAGTTCGTGCCTGACACCGCGTTAACCCAAGGATACGGCCGGTGCTGCCAAGGAGCTCCCGGATCTCGAGGCATATCGTAAACCTTGATAAAGTACTCGCCATCATAGAACTCACGGTATGCGTCTAAGAGTTCCTCGCGGGTAACAGGTTCGTTCAAGAAACCATGGCACACCGCCAAAATTCCGCGGGTAATGGGCACATAATGGCTGGTAAAGTGAATCCGGACATCATCATCAGTCAGAAAGCCCAGTTCCTGTTCCATTTCGAAGGTATGGCGGTGCCCCACCACATTGTAAGGAACAATATTATTGCCAATTTCGGGATGGTGAATGGACGTGTCCGTCTCTGCGCCTGCACCAGCGGTGCCCGAAAGACCATCCACAACGAGCTTGCCGTTGTCTGCAAATCCTCCCTGCACCAAAGGGGCCAAGCCGAAGATGGCGGCGGAAGAAAAACAACCCGGGTTTGCCACGACGCGAGTTTCCTGCAGCTTGGCACGATGCAGTTCCGGAATACCGTAAACAGCTTCTGCCACGAGACTGGGGTCGACGTGGGTTTTGCCGTAGACCGAGTTCCACTGGTCCACATCCTTCAGCCGAAAATCAGAACCTAGATCGATGACCTTAGCACCATCGGCCAGCAGATCCTGTGTCATCGTCATAATGTTACCCGTGGGCAGAGACGCGAAGACCACATCCACCGGCGTGATCTTGTCGGGGTGGATCAAGCGAACCCCGGCCCCATAGAGATTGCGGTGTACCATTTCGGCATCCTGTTCCGTGCGGCTAGTGGCCCACACCAGCTCTACCTCGGGGTGGCGGAGCAGCACTCGCAATGCCTCGCCCCCCATATATCCGCTTGCACCTAAAATACCTACACGAATCATCGTTTCCTTCCCCCTTCACACAGTCAGGATCACCGGCCAGCCGTGACCGGCCTCCCGTCTATTGGCTCGTTGCGCGGATTCTGCGCAGCAGTTCCTGCAGCTGCAGATCCTCTGCATGACCCACATCGTAGGCCGTGATCGGCAGTGGCCAGTCAGGATACAAGCTGTCACTAGGATCACGGTTGGGATTGGGACGCACATAGCGTTTGTGAGATACCATCAGCGAAAATCCCGAGTTGGGCAGCGAAAACTGCAGTGGATCACCATAGCCAGTGGGTCGTTGGCCAGTGGGTTCTCCCGCCACAATGCCCAATTGGTTGTCTTGGATCACCACAGCGAACCAATGGGCACTGCCCACGGTCATGGGTGATGTTAGGACGTAGAATTGACCTTCATAGGCGGGTATGTCCTGCGGTCGCGGAGGCAGGTTCATGGTGTAGCCGCCGAACAGCCGTGTCAAGTGACTGACCCGCTCCACGCCCATGGTTTCTTCATAGCCCCGCTGCTGAGCAGCCTGCACCGAGTAGCGGATTTCACCGGCATACCCCTCAATGCGCTGTTCAGGGAAGTAGCGTAGAAAATCCGGAATGACCTCCACATCACTGGCTGTGTTCCAACGCAGATCCAAGATAATGTGTTCAATGCCGTAAGCGGCCACCGCCCGAAAAAACCTCTGCAGTGCCAGTTTATAACCTCTCTCGTCGTCGGTGCTGTCCAGATAGAAGACAGCTATGTCTTCTTCGTCCACAATGTACCAGCCCCATGCTGGTCGTTTTGGACGCACGGTATCCACGGTAACCGGAACATTGAGTTCCACAATAAGCTCAAGGTACTCATCTTCACCTCGACAAAGAACAAGCTCGACATAGCCGCTGTCAGCGGC
This sequence comes from Clostridiales bacterium, assembly GCA_003559095.1. Classification (GTDB taxonomy): domain Bacteria; phylum Bacillota; class Limnochordia; order Darwinibacteriales; family B1SED10-159; genus SLOZ01. The sequence continues at coordinate 11,330 of PWMW01000186.1, forward strand.
GCCAACTTGATTGAGGAACGAACCAGAATGAAGCAGACGCGCCGTTCTATTCTTTAAGGCATACTCGTTCTCGGTGGGGAGCAGCGAGTCGGCGCGACTGATGATTTCCGCAGCGGTCAAGCCACTCACAGCCAGTACCGTCCATCCGGGTTCGAGGCCCGTGCGGGCTGCAGCCCCGGCTACCACCAACTGATCTTCGGCCCACCAAAACCGCACGGGCAGTTCATTGGGCTCATGCTCAAATGTCAAGGTGGTATTGCTGTCTTCCACCAAAGCAGCTAAGCTGAGGGCCAAGTAGTAGAAAGCGGCAGCGTCCATGGGTTCTTCAGCAGCGCGCCGCGCCTGGATGAACGACCGAACGAAGGCATCCACACCCCTTGCATGGAAGGGATCCGGGTGCACTTGGCGAATGGCTGTCTCCAGCATCTCCAGATCATCCGCCATATCTCCGGGCGCTAACGTCCTATATCCAACGGCGAAAACCGCCGAAGATGGAATTAGAAG
>PWMW01000146.1 GCA_003559095.1 Clostridiales bacterium
CAACACCTTCCTGAACGGGTGATGAAGCGCCCTTAGAGTTCTTTGATCAACTGGCAGTACACAAGATATGCCTCGGTGATTTGATCCACGGGGCATTTTTCATTTCTCATATGGGCCAACTTATAGTCCCCTGGGCCAAAACCGATTGTTGGTACACCCATGGCCACAGGAGTAATCGCATTGGTTCCAAAATCCCAAAAATCAAAGGTTGTCGGTTCCTCTTGGTAAACACTGGCATAGGATCGAGCCAATGCCTGCGTTAGAACATGATCCTTGGCGATGGTCCAAGGATTGTGCATGGGTTCATAGGCCAGCGCCTTACCCTTCCAGGTAGTACGATGCAATGTGCCCACGTCCCAAGTGGCATCCTTACCCGCGATGAGTTTGCCCATTTCGTCTCGCACTCGCTCTAAGGTTTCTCCCACGGCCAAACGGCGATCCAGGTAGATCGAGCATTGGCTTGGGACTGCGTTCAAGGAGGCGCTTACGCTGGAGATCTCGGAGAGCACTATGGTCCCGTGCGGTCCTTGTTCTTTGTAGAGCGACTGGTTGAGCTTGTCCACGCGGCATATGATCTCAGCCATTTCATACACAGCATTGATCCCCTTCTCGGGAGCGGAGCCGTGGGCAGCTACCCCGTGGGTTGTGATTCGGGTTTGTGCTTTGCCTTTGTGTCCCAATGTGATGGCATTGCTGCTGGGCTCGCAGATAATGCAGTAATCGGGCTTAGAGGTCAACTCTTCATAGAGGTGCTTGAGGTTTTCTCCGTCGCAAAATTCTTCACATACAGTAGCGGTGACAAAAACTGTCTTTCCCTCGGTGTACCCTAACTCCTGAGCCCGTGCCGCAGCATAGATACTAGCACCGAGTGCAGACTTCATATCGACACTGCCCCGTCCCCAAATGCAGCCGTCACGGACTTCACCAGAAAACGGTGGAATCTGCCAGTGTTCTTCGTCGTTGACTTCCACCGTATCCATGTGACTGTCAAAGTGGATAATGGTCGGCCCATGGCCGATCCGTCCGACTACGTTGCCCGTGGAATCAATGTGCGCTTCATCGTACCCCAATGCTTCCATTTCGGTCTTGATAAGAGCGGCCAACGCGCCTTCTTCGTCCGAATAGCTTCTCGTTTGGATGGCTCTTTGCACGAACTGCAGTAAACGATGTTCGTTATTCATCTTCCAGTTCTCCTTCCGTATTGAAGACGAGAACCACGGACTGGCCATCGAGGCGCAGTTGCTGGCGCAGCGAATGATAACAGGCGTTGGATAATACCTCCTCAACAACGCCCAAGCCTACGGCGCCGGACTCACCGGAACTAAAAGCAGGGTCCCCTGCCACGGGATTCTTTGCCCGCAACATCCCCTGAACCGTGAACTCATCGCTGCATTTAATAAACGCACTGCATTTGGCCTTCAGCAGCGGGAATGTTGCTGGATTAGCCTCTCCGCAATTGAGTCCTGCCATCAATGTGTACGGCGTTCCCCCGATGCTGATCAGGGTGTTCTGTGCCACCGATTCATAGATGCAGGCGCAGCTGTTCGCCTCAATGGTTCCGACGAAGGGTAGTTCGTTGGGGAATCGATGGCAGAGATACCAGAGCACGCCGCCGGCCATAGATCCAACACCAGCTTGCAGGAAGACGTGGGTAGGTTTAACTGGCATCTGGGCCAATGCTTCAACGATCATCGTCGAGTATCCCAAGACGACATGTTTCGGTACAGTGGCAGCATGGGGCAGAGTTGTGTCTTGAACAAGGTAGTAGTTGTGCTCGTCAGCGTAGGCTGCTGCCAGCCGGACTGTATCGTCGTAGTTCATTTCGGTTACGATCACCTCTGCGTCATACTGCTCGATGGCCTTGACACGCCTGCGTTCACTACCTTGAGGCATGAAGATGATGGCTTGATGCCCCAGTTCCTGGGCTCGCCAAGCAAGGGCCTTGCCGTGATTGCCATCCGTACAGGATACAAAGGTATGTTTAGCTTCCGGGGCATGTTTAAGAATTTCGTTGAGGGCATAGCTCACCCCAAGGCCTTTGAAAGCATTCAGGCCAAATCGATAGGACTCGTCTTTGACATAGATGCCCTTCACATGCAGGGATTTGGCCAAGGATTTTAGTGCGTGTAAGGGAGTTGGTTCGTACTCGTCCAGCGACTGGTGAAATCTGTGAGCATCTTCGAAGTTGGTGGACAAACCGGTCACGTTCGCGTACTCCGTTGGGCGGTTCAGCAGCACTTCTATGTTTTGCATAAGGTCACTCTCCGTTTTGGTGTCAAATGTGTAGTCCCAGTCCAGCCGTTGAGCTTGGGTGCGTTCAGGTCAGGGTAGGAGCCCGCAAAGAGCCGTTGCGACGAAAACGGCCTTGCCGACGACTACCTTAGTTTGGACATTCTATGCTGCAGGTCAGGAAACCTTGTGTGTCACGGGAAACGGATGCCGGCCAAGGTCAGCGCAGCTGATTCGCTGACGCGAAGTTTGCCGCCGAACCCGTCGGCGCCAGCGCCAAGGCCGACGGAGCAGGAGTATCATCGTGGGAGCGTAAATGTCTACCCTTAGGCTGCGTGAGCCGCAACCGGTCCAGAAACGTTTTGATGACGCACTCTGGCCAGCTCCCAACAAGAGACGCGTAGTCGCTCTAGCTGATGTTTTACCGAGGTGTTAGGCCTGTGGCTGCTCGGGCTTCCGGGAAGAGTAACATGTTCCTCAGAAGACAGACCTGTGGGTTCAGGCTCCTTACAGGAGCGTGGGCTGAAGTCATTGCTTGGCGACAAAAGACCAAAATATTGAAAGATTGCAGGAAAACAGAAAAAAATAAAGAATTGAATAAATATCTGTTTGGACATAGGGCAGCTTTCGAAAGGGGGCAGGGGTTGCCAGACAGATGCTTCGCCGTGGAGCAAGGACTTCCCGGCTGCGGAAATAGTGCTGAAGAAGGACCACAATGGACGTCTGGCTGCGTTGGAACAGTACGCAAAAACAAACTGGAGGGAACGAGA
>PWMW01000035.1 GCA_003559095.1 Clostridiales bacterium
CGGCGGTTAGCGTCCGGCTGGAGCACACGTGGAAGGAACTGGAGCGTTCGGCTCGGGACCTGGCGTTGGCCTCAGAACCCCTGCAGCAGCATGAGCAGATGGTGCTGCAGTTGCGTCAGCGGCTGCACCAGCTGGTTCCAACGCACCTGCAGGATCAAGCAAAGGCTGAGCTCTTACAGGAACTGCAGAAGATCAAGGCGGACGAAGCAACTGTGCAGACATGGCTCCATACCGCTAAGTGGGAACGAATCGTTCCATGGGGATGGTGGTTCATCGCTCTTGGGGCCCAGCTGAGCGGCGGCCAATGGGGCGGCCCGGTGGCGGTCCTTGCGACACTGGCTGGTGTGGGTTATCTAGTATATTTTTGGCTGCGGGATCGCCGACGGCAGCAGCTGGTCAGTATACTCCAAGGGCGCCAAACAGCGCTGGGGCCAGCATTAGCGGATCCTGATATTGGGATCGCCAAGATAAATGAAGCTGTGCGGTTGGAAGAAGAGCTGGCCCGAGTCCAGCTGCAGTGTGATTATCACCGGGGTGTCGTTCAAGAACGGACGACCCAGCATGAAGCTGCGCAGCAGCAGTGGAATCAATGGCAGGCCAAGTTGGACGCAGAGAGCTTGGCGGAGGCCCAAGAACAGTTGGCGGCTCTCCAGGCCTGGGAGCAGGACCAGCAGCGGTTGGCAGAGCTGGAAGAACAGCTGAAACTGATCTGGGGAAACATTCCGACAGACCGGCCGCCGATGACGAGCGCCGGAGCCGATGCCATCGCCGAGGCCAGCGCAACGTTGGAGCAGTTGGACAAGGAACAGCAGGAACTTCTGGAATCCAAAGGTAAGCTGGGCCAAGAACTGATCGAACTTCAAGAACAGACGGCAGTGGCTCATTGGACTCAAGAAGCAGAAAGACTGCGTACGGAGACGGCTGCAGTGGTTCAGGAACTGGCCGTTACCAAAGTGATGCAGCGGGCCTTGGAAGCAGCGCGCATCCAATACGAGACCCACAAGCAACCTCGGCTGCTGCAGGCCGCCAGCCGTTGGCTGCAGGAGTTCACGTTGGGCCAGTACCGGCGAATCAGCGTTCCCATGGAGTCCCGTCAGCTGCTTGTGGAGGACAACCAGGGCCGATTTTGGCCGGCCGAACACTTAAGCCGCGGCACCGTCGAGCAGCTATACTTGGCCCTGCGGTTAGCCGTCATCCGCATGTACAGCGAACAGGGAGTGAAGCTTCCCATTGTCTTAGATGAGGTGTTCGTTAACTTTGACGGACTGCGGAGTCAGCAGGTACTGCGCAGCCTGCAGAAGCTTGCCCAGGAACAGCAAATCCTGATCTTGACGTGTCGGGGACAGGCGGCTGCTGGTGCTGATACGTTCGTACCGATGCTAGGATTCGAGGAGGTCAAAGCATGTCACCCATTCCAGTAATCGCCGGGATTGTCCGCAACGAGCAGGGACGCATTCTGCTCTGCCAGAGAGGCTTCGGTAATCTCGAAGGCCTGTGGGAGTTCCCAGGAGGTAAAATTGAACAAGGAGAAACTCCAGAACAATGTCTGGAGCGCGAAATAAAAGAGGAACTGGATCTTGTTGTTCATGCTGAGCGGGTGTACCGCGTGGTGCATGCTTCCTATGATCATGGCGACTTTTTGCTCATTGCTTACTTGGCCTCGTACCAATCAGGCACCATCTGCCTCAAAGTCCACAGTGATGCCCGCTGGGTACCGCCGGAAGCGCTTCCGTCTTTTCCTTTGGCCGATGCCAATATACCCATCGCCAAAGCTTTAAAAGAAGAGACCAACGCCTCCCGGACCGGTATGAGTTCCAATGGTGGGGCCGACGATGGCTTGGATGGCAGCTTTCGGTTGTAGCTGCGCCTCAACCATGGCTGTCAGCTCATTGGCCGTCTCTTGGGCGTTAGTGTGTACCACGGCCACTTCCAGGTCAGCAAAGGAATCTCTATGCTCTTTGGCCCGATCAATGAGGGTCTGAAGAGCTTTTTTCTGTGAGCGCACCTTTTCGATTACAGCGATCTCACCGCTGGTTTGGAAGGAAAGCAGCGGCTTGATGTTCAGCAGTGAACCTACAAATCCCTGCGTCTTGCTGAGTCGTCCGCCTTTGACCAAGTGTGTTAAAGAATCCAAGATGAACATCCCAAAGCTTTCGTGGCGATGGCTGTCCAGGGCGGTGATGACGTCGTCTAGAGGCAAGCCGTCGGCCAGGAGTTGCCCAGCTCGAATAACCTGGATCCCTTCGCCAAGCGACGCGGAGCGAGTGTCAAAAATGGTGATGTCTTCACCGTCGAGCAGGTCCTTGGCAATCTGTGCACTCTGCACCGTCCCGGATAACTTCAACGAAATGCCAATGTATAAGATGGGTATCCCCTTCTCTACATAGGGCTTGAACGCTTCGGCGAACTCGTTCGGATTCACCTGGTTCGTAGACGGCAGTTCCGGTTCTGTGCTGAGCTTGTGGTAAAACTCCTCCGTGGACAAGTTCACTTTGTCCTTAAACTCAACCCCATTGAAAATCACCGAGAGAGGAACCACACCGATATCGTATTTCTCAATGTATTCCCGAGGGACATCGGCGGCACTGTCCGTGAAAAGCTTAATAGCCTTAGTCATGGGAGATCTCCTTTCTTCAGTTGGCTGAAGAATGTATTCAATGTGTTCTAGGCTTAATTCGACGTAATTGGAATGTGATCCTTCACACCAAAAGCGAAAATTGGTATCAGGTAGTAATAAATGCTCAGCTCTTTACTTTTGCGTAACGAATGGGTAACTTTAGCAGGAATGCAGGGGGATCTCTTGAATATAGTAACTGAAGAACATCACGTCTTCAATTCAGGCTATTGGGGGTAGGCGTCTTGAAATACAAGGGTTTGACCGTTGGCATACCCAAAGAAATTCTGCAGACTGAACGGAGAGTAGCTGCGGTGCCGGAGACGGCAGCGGCCTTGATCGAGGAAGGTGCTTCTGTGTTGGTGGAGAAATCCGCTGGGCGGGGTTCCTTTTTTGATGATAGCGACTATGATGCCGTGGGGGCAGAGATTGTGTCCGGTCCGCAGGAAGTTTACCGCCGTGCGGACGTTATCTTGAAAGTGAAGGAACCACAGTTTAATGAGGCGTTGGGCTGCCATGAAGTGGAATTGTTCCATGAGGGCCAATACTTGATCTGCTTTCTTCATCCGGCATCGCCGCCTAATCACCAGATGATCAAGGATCTAGCTGCTCAGGGAGTGGTATCCTTTACATTGGACTCCATTCCTCGCATATCCCGGGCTCAATCCATGGATGCGCTGACCTCCATGAGTACAGTGGCCGGCTATAAAGGGCTCTTGCTGGCCGCTAATCGTCTCCCGAAGTTCATGCCCATGCTGGGAACGGCGGTAGGCATGATCTATCCGGCCAAGGTACTGGTGGTAGGTGCTGGGGTAGCGGGACTGCAGTCCATGGCCACGGCCAAACGCCTAGGCGCCGTGGTTACGGCCTGCGATATTCGTCCTGACGCCTGTGAACAGGCTAAAAGTCTCGGTGTGCAGTTACTGCAGCTGCCGATTGATCCAGAATTGGCTGTGGGCGAAGGGGGTTATGCCCGCCATTTGCCGCCGAAGGAGTTGGAGAGCGAACGGGAAGCTCTGCGCCCCGTGGTAGCCGAATCAGACATTGTTGTACTTAGTGCTTTGGTTCCGGGTCGGCAGGCGCCGATTCTGGTGACCCGAGAGATGGTGGAATCCATGGCACCAGGCTCCATCATTGTGGACATATCCATCGACCAGGGGGGCAACTGCGAATGCAGCCGACCGGGAGAGGTGGTGGAAGTGGCGGGCGTGGTGATTGATGGCACGAAGAATATCCCTGGAACGGTTCCCACCCATGCCACGCATCTGTTCGCCAAGAATGTCTTGAACTTCGTGGACTTTCTGGTCACCGAAGGCAAGGTGACGCTGGACCGCTCCGATGTTATTGTCAAGGATACGCTAGTAACTGTTGATGGCACCATTGTTCACGAAGGTACCTTGGAAGCCATCAAAGAATAGGAGGCCATTCCATGACGCAGTTCCTTGTTTTGCTGGTGGTATTGGTCATCGCTGCAGTTTTGGGTTACAAGGTTATCTCGGAAGTACCCAGTCTGCTGCATACACCGCTCATGTCAGGGATGAATGCACTATCCGGAATCACCGTCGTAGGCGCTTTGGTGGCAACCGGTGCGGCCGTGGCATGGGGGCATACGTTCCTAGGAATGGTAGCCGTGGTCTTGGCCACCGTCAATGTGGTAGGCGGGTTCGTCGTTACCCACAGAATGCTTAAGATGTTCCGCAGTGGAAGGGGAGGCTCGTAGCCATGGTGATACTCTACGCAGCTTGCGCAGTCGCCATTTTGCTGGGAATTCGTTGGATGAGCTCGCCCGAAACTGCCGTCAAAGGGAACTTGACAGGCTCGGTGGCGGTGTTGGTGGCAGTTTTGGCCGTATTGACTGCGGAGGGCCTCTTGAGCGCAGGTCATCTCTGGGCTGCTCTGCTTTTGGGCAGTGGGATTGGTCTTTTTTACGGCAAGACCATACCAATCATTGCGATGCCTCAGTTCGTGGCTATGCTCAATGGTCTGGGCGGCGCAGCCTCCGCCTTCGTGGCTTTGGTTGTTCTTCTCAGCGACGTTAGTGCTTCGGCCTGGTCTCTGTGGGCAGCGTCCTTGGCTCTGCTGGTAGGTGGGCTGACACTATCCGGTAGTATTGTGGCAGCAGGGAAACTCAGTGCACGCCTGCCGCAGCGACCAATATTTCTGCCAACTCACCAAGTTTGGGTAGCCTTGACGGCCCTGGCAGGGTTAGTGTTTCTCGTCGTGACCGCCATTCTTGGCGGACCCCTATGGGTACTGGGGTTGGCCGCCACAGCATTGCTGTTCGGTATCCTGTTCACTGTTCCCATTGGCGGCGCCGATATGCCCGTAACCATTTCACTGCTCAACTCCTTCTCAGGAATGGCCGGGGCCATCGCGGGTTTTAGTGTCAACAACCTGTTGGTGGTGGCCGCAGGCGGTATTGTAGGCGCAGCAGGCCTCATTCTTACCCAGATCATGTGTCGCGGAATGAACCGCAGTTTGCTGCAGATCCTCAGTGGCAAGACCACCAGCGCTGGAACGGGCGCTCCCAGCGGTGGTGTCAGTGCCGGTCAATCGGGTTCCTTGAGTGCCGCTGCTGCCGACTTGCAGGCCGCCCAATCCGTGATCATTGTACCGGGCTATGGAATGGCCGTTTCGCAGGCACAAGAACAAGTGAAGGAACTAATGGATAGCTTGTTGGCCGCCGGCAAAAACGTCCGGGTGGCCATTCACCCCGTGGCCGGTCGGATGCCTGGGCACATGAATGTTCTCCTGGCAGAAGTGGATGTTCCTTATGACACATTGTTCGCTTTGGAGCAGATAAACGAAGACTTTGCCGCCACGGATGTGGTGGTGGTGGTGGGTGCCAATGATGTGATCAACCCCGCCGCTTTGGATGCCCAGGGTACGGCCATTTATGGTATGCCTATCCTCCATGCCCATGAAGCACAGCGGGTGATCATCTGCAACTATGACTCCCAGCCCGGATATGCGGGAGTGGACAACAGCCTGTACGGGCGTGACAACTGCACGCTGCTTTTGGGTGATGCGAAAAAGACCTTAGGCAATCTTCTACGGCAGCTGCGTAAGGATAGCTCTGAGGAGTTTGTGGATGCAGAGGCGCTGGAGCGGGCGGTGACAGTACTGACTACGGCTAAGGACGTAGTGATTGTCCCCGGATACGGCATGGCCGTGGCCCAGGCCCAGCAGGAAGTAAAACGCCTTATGGAGCAGTTGGAAGAGCTGGGATGCCGCGTGCGCATCGCCATTCATCCGGTAGCTGGTCGGATGCCTGGGCACATGAATGTTCTCTTGGCTGAGGTGGATGTGCCCTACAGCAAGCTGTTTGCCCTTGAAGAGATCAACGACGACTTCCCCAATGTGGACGTAAGCCTTATTGTCGGTGCCAACGACGTTGTCAATCCGGCTGCCTTGGATGCCAAGGGTACTGCCATCTATGGCATGCCTATTCTCAACGTTCACCAAAGCGGTACCGTGGTCATCTGCAACTATGATACGAACCCCGGGTACGCGGGTACCCACAACCCACTCTATGACAGCGAAGATGCCTGCCTGCTCCTGGGTGATGCCAGGACCACACTGCGGCAGCTCAACGAACGGGTGAGCGCCTTAGAGACCACAGCGGCGCCATCTGCCGACTGAGGACAGTTTGATGGCCGCCAGTGCGCCTTCCGTAAACGGCAGCACGCTGTAAGCGGGTCCGTACTCTTCCCCGGATCATGTGATCGATATCTATGGTATGTACTCCTAGAGGTACAGTCTGACCAATCCGCACGAAAAAACCACCGGATCCCGCTTCACCGCGGGCCACCCGGTGGTTTCCTTCATGTTCCGGCTAAGCGGGCCCGTTTACATCCTCGCCGTCTGCCCTTGCTGAGGTGTGAGGCTCCTTTCTGTGGGCAGAGCAGCACTGATACCCACAGAGACCAGCAGCAGGCCAGCCACGATCAATATGCCTACGGCTAGACTGGCCTTCTCCGCCACAAAACCTAATAGGGCCGGCATCACCAAAGCCCCCAGCCCAGCAGAGGTAATCAGTCCCCCGGAGATAATGCTGGCGGACTTGGGAAACATGGCAGCCCCGTGAAGCATCAAGGCGGGGAAGATAACGGAGAAGAAGAATCCAGTAAGGAAAATAGTTATAAAGGCTGACCAGACATTGGGAACAGCCACTACGACCGCTGTGGATATGGCTGACCCCCCAAACAGAAGCAGCAGCATGATCTTGGTATCCAGGTAATTGCTGAACTTTCCGCCGAGAGCCCGCCCCACCGTGAGTCCACCCCACAGCAGCGATAAGCCAAAGGCAGCCGTGTCCACAGAAACAGACATCTCCGAAGCAAGATATGTTGTGATCCATCCAGCCAAGGCTGTTTCGGCACCGCAGTAAACAAACATGGCCGCAAACAGAAGCCAGAAACCCCAGTGGCTGTAGACTGACGGCGCCTGGGAGTGAGACCCTTCCGATGTTTCGGTGTCCTCAACCACTGTCTGGGTCTGCAGCCAGATGATGGTAAAGAGGATAAACAAGACCGTCCCTAACCAAAACATCACCATCCATTGGCCGGTCCAAAGAGCCAGGCGGGACATGACAATCGGTCCGGCCAGCGCACCGATGCTGAACGCGAAGTGCAGCCAGTTCATGGCTGGTTTGGCCCGTTCAGACTCAAGGTCGGCGATGAGAGCATTGAAACCCACATCGATGACACTAGATCCCATGCCAACAACATAAGAGGCGACCAAGACCAACCACCAATTAGGCATCAGCGGCAGAACCAAAAGACCACCGGCCGTTAAGACCGCTCCCACGGCCAGAAGTTGCCTGACTGCCAACAATCGCTGCAGCAGGGGGTAAGTGGCTGATGCCGTTATGTAACCCAACGATCCAGCAAAAAACAGCAGGCCAGCCCAACTCAGAGACAGATTGTAGGCACCGATAAGGTAGGGAAGAGCCAGACCGTTCACCGGCGCTATCATGCCTAGCATGACGAAGGCAAGATAGGATTTCCGCTCCAACAACATCATCATCCTTTCGATCCGAAATTCCTGGAATGACACTTGAAATAAGTGGGGGGCATACCAGCAGCGCGGTGGCCTTGTGGACCACTGGCGCCACTGTTTCTATGGTATCACGAATACGCCGAAAGGGACAGAGTGACCGCAGTTTCCTCATGTCATCTTCTGTGAACTTCCATTTTCTTCCTGATACCTGGTAAAAACCAGTTATTTCCAGATTCAGGCAGGACAGTGGTTTTGGTTTGTTGGATTTCATTGATTTACCGGCAGACGTCCTGTATAATAGGAAAAGACAGAGTTGGTAACGAACATGCTGTGAACAGGAAGAGTAGACTCACGCTTTCGCTTCTCAGAGAACTGGTGGTTGGTGAGAACCAGTACGAAGGTGGGTCGAATGGGCCTGGGAGCTCCGGTGCTGAAACGTTCTCTTCGAGAGACCGAACTAGGTGCCGGCGGTGACTCGCCGTTAGCGAGGATTGAGTGGATAAGCAAGCCGATCAAGTAGGGTGGCACCGCGGGTGTTTCTCGTCCCTACACGATGGGCTTATTTTTGTGACTTGAAGGGAGACAGATCAACATGGCCAAAAAGGTGTTTTCCGGGATTCAACCCACCGGTGAAGTTCACGTTGGGAATTACGTGGGTGCTATCCGCAATTGGATCAAACTGCAGGACACCTACGAGAGCATTTACTGTGTGGTGGACTATCACTCGATCACAATACCTTATGATGCCAAGCTTCTTCCTCAGCGTGTCCTGGATTTGGGAGCTACGTTGATGGCTTGTGGACTGGATCCGGAGAAGGCGATCTTGTTCGTGCAATCTTCGGTACCCGAACACACGGAGTTGACATGGCTTTTGACCACCATTACCTCCATCGGTTCCTTGGAGCGCATGACCCAGTTTAAAGATAAGTCGTCGCGCCAGAAAGGCAACATCTTTGCCGGTCTCATGAGCTATCCGATTTTGCAGACAGCGGACATTATCATGTACAAGGCAGATCTCGTACCGGTGGGTGAGGACCAGGTTCAGCACTTAGAGTTGGCCCGTGAGATCACCCGCCGCTTCAACACGTCATTCGGTCAATACTTTCCGGAGCCGCAACCGCTGCTGACCAGTGGTGCCAAAGTTATGGCCTTGAATGATCCTACGGCCAAGATGTCCAAGAGCATCGAAGGCAGTTACATTACCCTGACCGAAGACCCAGATAGTATCCGGAAAAAAATCCGTCGAGCCGTGACAGATCCAGGGCCCCAGGGAGGGGAGATGGGTCCGGGAGTTAATAACCTCTTTGTATTATTGGAGGCGTTCGCACCAGCCGATCTTACCGAACAGTTCCGCGACGATTACTCCCAAGGGAAGCTTCGCTATTCTGATCTCAAAAACACCTTGGCTGAGGCGATTGTAGAATACACCGAACCCATCCGTGAGCGGCGATCCGAGCTCCTTGGCAAGCCGGCAGAACTCAAAGAGATCCTGGCGGTCGGTGGCGACAAGGCACGCAAACAGGCCCGCGAGACCATCCGTGATGTTAGGGAGATGATGGGATTCCAGATGCCAGTCCGTTAGTCAGTGGTTTCTGCAGGGCGGGCCGTGAGCCCCAGACCGTACGCCAGCAGTTCGGGCGCGACAATGACGAGCGTTAGGACAGTAGTCAAACACTCAGGCCGTAGGTTCTGCAAACGAGGACCGTCAAACATCAATCAAATTTACGAAGCCTACGAAGCCCACGCTGGAGATCTCCGGCGTGGGCTGACGAGTAGTGTATTGGTTATCCCAACAAGACCGGCCACATCCTGTCGGCAGCCTTGGGAAACCGGGTGTACAGCAATTTCCAGTTTCGTGCCTGGTGCTCCTTAGGATACTTTGGCGCAGACACACTCGTAGTAACTACGCACAATAGTTATGCTTCAGTTATGCTTCGCAAACACAATCCTTGCGAGCGTTGGCATAACTGGTTTGTACAGAACCTGCCAAGGCAGCCCTATCCAAGATATCATCAAGCTGCACTCAACGCTGCCGCTGAGTTACCCCTTGTTTCCAAACGTGTGTTCCCGTTTGGAGATCCAGTTCGCTGAAACCCCTTGCGCTAGGACCCCTAGGTTCGCTTGGTAGGATTTAGAATTTCAAATGTACCTCCCTTGAACTTTTTAAGTCCTATATTTCTTTCGTAGATGGTCTTATTATTTTATTATATAGGTCCCTATTTTTATTCAGGTTCTCTCTGTATGCGACCAAGACTGCGGTGAAGTAAGGTCCCAATTTTCTGGAACTTTGGATAGGCCCGATCGCAGTTGCTTGTGTAGCCGTCAGCGTGTGATTGCCTTCCCGTCAAGTGATTGAAGCCAGTGTTCCGTGAACAACCTAGATGCAAAGTTTTGCGAACGTGGCAGGGTGGCTTTGTCACTGAAACAAGCAACCAAGCGGTTCCGCTGACGACATGGGCCGATAATTCCTGGTAGAGACTGACGACATCCGTGGCACCAGCAGCAGCGATCCTCTGCGGCAGATTTGGCTCGGGACGTTATGACTCTCCAGTGCCCGCAGACACACCAAAACTTGGCTGGTTACACTTCTTAACATCAAACTCGATCGCAATGTCGCAGGAACATGTGCGATGCGTGCCGAAACTAAGCCCGTCAAGCCAGTGACTACGCACGCTCAGAAGACATCGTGGGCAGCGGCTATGGCAACGCGTTCGCCGGCCGCAGATGATGTACTTGCATTGTGGAACCAGAATTGGGGGAGGTAATGACCGTGGCCGATCTGCGTGTTTCGGAAATGCAGACCATGCAGCACAAATTGAAGGAGAAGTACAAAGGAACGTGGAATCCACTAATTCCTGAGCATGGTCGCAACAGCCTGCTGTGGATGATGGAAGAGGTTGGTGAGGTTATCTCTGTCATCAAGAAACGCGGCGATGAGGCGATCATGACCGATCCCGGGGTTCGCCGTGCGTTTTTGGAGGAACTGGTTGATGTGACGATGTACTTTTACGATCTTTTGATCTGCTATGGCATTTCGCCAGAGGAGTTCTCGGAAGCCTTTCTTCACAAGCATTTGACCAATATGGAACGGGATTTCGTCAGTGAACATAGGAAGTACCGAGACGGTGATCGTTAAGATCCTGGGGAGCTGGGGATACTACGCCGCAGAATACCGGCGCAGCCACCGGTTAGTTTTTGCCGTGCCTGCAGCTGAAATATGGCATTAACAAACAGCGAGCGTCATCGGATGGATAACGACCGATGACAGGAAGAAACGGGGGATAGGTAATGGTGTTGGCCGCATATGTGTTTGTGGTATTGGCTGTGGTCATTGGGGCATTCCAAGTGGCCTTGGCGCTCGGGGCACCTTTGGGTGAATATACCTTGGGCGGGAAATTCCCAGGTAAACTACCCCAAGGCATGCGCGCAGCCGCCTTGGTTCAGTTGGTCATCCTTTTTATCTTTGTGGTCATTGTTATGGCCAAAGCAGGTATAGCCTTTGAGCAGTTCCACAGCGGCGCCAAAATCGGCGCTTGGGTAGTGGCGGTGTTTTTTGCTTTGGGTACTGTCATGAACATGTCATCGCCTAGTCCTAAGGAAAAACGCATAATGGGACCGGCCAACATCATCGCCTTTGTTACCACACTTATCGTCGCCTTGGGCTAGGGATCTAGGGATTAAGCAGGGTCAGCGCGGTCCAAACCGGACACGTAACGACACCAGGCAGCAACTTCTATGACGAAAACCTCTGGACAGTACGGTGCGGAACTTCGCCGTGCCGCTTTTCGTTGGCGGTAGCATAATGCAAGTCGACCGGCGTGGAGACATGTCTTCGGGGTCATTGCCAAGTCATTGCCAAGTAAAACAACGCCCAGTATGACAAATGATGGCAAACGGACGAAGGCGGTACTTACCATTGCCAGCAAGTGATTGCGGAGCGGTCTCAACATTTGTCTTAATGTCCAGGGAATGAAGGGACCCATTCACATCGTTCATATTAAGACACTGATACCCGAGAGCGTCCTAGGGACTTTCACTGCGACCGGAGGGGTGGTCTCAGGGCAGACTGTGCAGTGGATGCATCCTTGCGCCAAGCTCATCGTTCAGCGAAAGCCAAGGCAGGCAAAAGCACACACGTTGAGCTCGTATCGACGCGACTCGTACTTGCTTCGTGCGGAATTTTTATTA
>PWMW01000029.1 GCA_003559095.1 Clostridiales bacterium
CTCGCCAAGCCCAGGGGTTGCTCCGCCGCAATCTGTGAGGATCCACCGGCTCATCTACCTTCTTCAGATGACCATCGCTGACGAGAGGTCGGTCACACTGCTGCAAATACGAGGTTAAACTGGTTCGCAGTCGCTGTTTCTCCTGTTCCAAGCTGGGATCCCCTGCACGATTCTCCAGGTTGTTCGGATCGTTCTCCTCATCAAACAACTGCTCGATCCCGCCCTTGGCACAATGAATGCACTTATGGCGACCATCGGAGGCAAAGGCCGAACCGTGTTGACCGGAAAACTCACCGTGGATGATTCGCTCCTCTTGCCTGCCCTGACAAATGTGGCGTTTCAGAGAAAGCCCGTCGATCTCTTTCGGGGGCTCAATGCCAGCAAAGTCTAACAACGTCGGGAAAATGTCTGCGGTTAAGGCTGGAGTGTTGTTGACGAACTGGTCGTTTTGCTCCAGCATTGGCGATGGAACGCGAAAGATCAATGGGACATCGGCGGAACCACGGAGGAAGGTCGTCTTGCCGAACAGCCGGTGGTCACCTAGATGTTCACCATGGTCAGCAGTGAAGACGATAATCGTATCCTCATACAGCCCTCGAGTCTTCATTTCGCCGAACAATCGTCCCAGTTGGTAATCAATGTGAGATATCTGGCCATAGTAACGTCGTCTGGCCTCGCGAATCACTTCGTCATTAAGGCGGTACGTTTTCCTGCTCAGGCGAGTTGTTTCCAAGGATGGTGGATACTCCTCTTCCACCCAATCGCCGCACACAGGATCCGGTATGCTGAAGCGATCATACAGCCGGTCAAAGGGTTCGGGAGGATCGAACGGGCTGTGAGGAGCTTCGAATACCATATACATGAAAAATGGAACTTCTGGATCCCGCCGCTGCAGAAAACGAATGCCATTCTCGACGATCCAATGCGTATGGGTGAACGGTTCTGGAGTGGCAGCCGTTGTGGGATATGCTTCATTACCACCCAATCCATGGCCGCGGTACGAGCCGGCATAGTCCGTCTCCTCCAACCCATTCACGTAATCATTGGGATGCAGGGAGATGTTGTCAAAACCAAATCGCGCCCGCTCTGGGATCATATGCATTTTCCCAATGGCCTCGGTCTGATACCGTTTCGCCTGCGCCAAAAGACCTGGCAAACTGCGCTCAGGATCGATCGGGGTTCGACAGTCGAAGTTGGTGGCCAGCCCTAAGCGAGAAGCCGTCTTGCCTGTCAGAAACGTTGCCCGCTGCGGCATACATATGGGGCAGTCTGCATACGCGCTTGTGAAAGAAACACCTTCGTCGGCCAGCTGGTCAATATGAGGCGTCATCACTGGATGTTCGTTCTCCAGAAAGCCCAGGCAATCCCCACGCCACTGATCAGCGACGATAAACAGGATGTTGGGTGACTTCATCAATGTGCTTTGGTCGGCCACAGAACTCCCTCCAGACATGGAACAGGCCTTTTTGCCACCGGTAGCGGAAATGCCTGTACCAGAATACTTGATAGTAGTTCGTTCTCGTTTTCTGTTTCCATTCCTTCTTACAGGTCATTAGACTCGTCGTATCTTTGCTTTTCGCTGCCTCATCCACGGATGTTTCCACCCAACATTGGGCCCTCAAGGAGAGGTTCGTCGCAGCATCGGTCTTTCCTGGCTGGCGAACACCGATCCCCGATAACCCGCTGTCGAACTGCCATCTACTGTCGGCGTTGGTAGGCGCACGGCTCGAAAAAAACCGGAGCGTTTAGCCACAGCTCCGGTAGAAACCAACTCGTAACACGTCTAGCAGTTGGAGGGCATGTTCCAGCAGCTCTGCCGGATCTCCATCCGGATCAGCATCCATCTGCTGCACCCATCTTAGATCAAACGACTCGAAAACAAGTACGACTACAGCCAGCGCGTCCTTTTGGTTGACCTGTGGATCCCAAAGCTCTTGGTCATAATCGGCCAGCAGTCGACTATTTTTCCTTCTCCAAATCAACAGCGCCTCGTCGATCTGCGGCCGCGCGGCGGCAGGCAATTTGGGAATGCCAGCTAGGAAACGGACGGCCTGCGGCCGTTCCAGCGCTAATCGGTGCTTCCATTGCAGAAAGTCAGCCAACCTCTGAAAAAGGTCGTCAGACATCTGCCGGAGAAATGCATCCAACTCCTGTTGGACGTCGCGCAGCACCTTCTGCAAGCAGGCCAGATACAGTTGCTGCTTACTGGGAAAGTAGTGAAAAAGCAATCCTTTGGCCATACCTACTTGCTCCATGATGTGGTTGGTCGACGCTCGGCTGTACCCGTGAATGGCAAACTCTTGGACAGCGCCTTGGAGAATCCGCGCCTTGGTCTGTTCTGCCTTGCTCTGCTCTGCGCTCATGCTGCACTCTCCTCAATGAAACGAATAACACTGTCACAAAATGCCTGCGGCTGGTCGTAGTTGGCAATATGACCTGCATCCTGCAGGACCTCCCGCTGAATCCGCGGACTTTCCTTGAGCAGCGGCCAGATTTTCTCTATCTCTTTGTTGATGCCGCTGTCTTTCTCGCCCTGGAGCAGTAGGATGGGAATGGGGGATTCTTTCAACACCTGTGTGTAATCGTAGCTGGCCAGGTGACAGCGCAGTTGGTAAATGGTTGATCGGTGTCCGTAGGCGATCTTCAGATCCTCGGCAAAACGCCGCTGCGCTTCGGGCTTGTCTGTGGTAGTTTTCGGGAGTGTCTTGGCCATCCAATGGGGAAAAAGGCCGGGCAGGATCAGGTCAGATAACCAAGCACCGGCTCCAATCACTGCTCGGGAAAACTCCAACTTCGGTGTGGTACCGAAGGTTATGAGGCTTTTGAACAGTTGGGGTTGGCTTTGCAGCATCTCTAACGCCACAACGCCGCCCATGGAGCAGGCCACAACGTGCGCTGTTTCCCACTGATTGGCTTGCAGCCAACGCACAACGTCAGCGGCTAAGGCTGCGATGGTCATGTCTTCGGGCTTGCTGCC
>PWMW01000212.1 GCA_003559095.1 Clostridiales bacterium
TATGGATCGCTATCCCCATGCCTTCAGCGGCGGCCAGCGTCAGCGTATTGCCATCGCCCGGGCGCTGAGCCTCAATCCATCTTTCGTGGTCTGCGACGAAGCCGTTTCGGCCTTGGATGTATCGATCCAGGCGCAGATTATCAACTTGCTGGAGGAACTGCAGGACACATTGGACTTGACCTATCTCTTCATTTCCCATGACCTCAGTGTCGTGAAGCACATTACTGACCGCATTGCCGTCATGTACTTAGGTCGCATTGTGGAGATGGGAACCACGGATGACATCTTTGAACGGCCGTACCACCCCTACACAGAGGCACTGCTTTCTTCGGTACCGCGGACCGATGGTGATGGCCGGGGGCCTCGCATCCTCCTGCAGGGCGAAGTTCCCAATCCATCACATCCGCCGCAGGGTTGTCATTTTCACCCGCGCTGTCGCTTTGCACAGGCTGTTTGCCGGGAGGAGAGCCCGGCACTGCAAGTTCTGCAGCAAGCCCATGGTGATAAACGGTTGGCGGCTTGCCATTTCGCCGAACAGTTGGAACTAGAAGGGATTTTGGAATCGGACGAACTTACCATGTAAAGGAGTGATGTCTGCTGAGCACCTGCTGGTCGTTGGCGGAACCACAATAACGAATGGAGGGTATGAGAAATGGCAAAAGGTACGTTTGTATGGGTGTTGTGTGCATTGCTTTTGCTGGCATTGGGATCCGTTGTGCCAGCTCAAGATAACGTTTCTTATGAGCAGGTTCAGTTCAAGACTGCTGCCGAGTTTGCTGAGGCTACCGGTGAGGAGATCACATCGTACCAAGAAGCACCGCAACTAGCCGACTTGGTGGCCCAGGGTGCCCTGGTTCCCGTCGCAGAGCGGTTGCCTCGCGAACCGGCTGTTATGCGTCCGCTGGATGAAATCGGTACGTATGGCGGAACCTTCCGCCGTGCATGGCGAGGCCCTGGTGACCACTGGGGGATTCGGCAGGAACTGCGGGAACAGTGGGTGTACGTCGACATCAACGGAGAAATCCAACCTAACGTTCCGAAAGCCTATGAGATCACCAATGATGGCCGGACATTTGTTTTCCATATGCGGGAAGGCATGCGCTGGTCCGATGGTGAACCCGTAACGGCTCATGATTCCATCTTTTGGTGGGACATGAAATTGGACGAAGACATGTACCATGTGCATCGTCAGGAGTTCATTGTGGATGGCGAAAAACCAGTGGTGGAACTCATCGACGACTATAGCTGGTCCATTACCTTCTCCAGCCCGCATCCTACCTTCTTGGAAGCGGTAGCTATGGAAGGCCGTGGCGACTTTCTAGCTCCTAGCCACTATCTGGCTCAGTTCTATCCCAAGTACACACCGCTGGAAGAAGTACAACAGCGCGTGGAAGAAGCGGGATACACGGACTGGTCACGCTTGCTCAACGACAAATACCAGATCCCGCAGACCACCCATGAACGGCCGGTGATCTGGGCCTGGTATCCCATCAACCATCCATCGTCAGAAGCATACACCTTTGAGCGCAATCCGTATTACTGGAAAGTGGACTCCGCAGGAAACCAGCTTCCCTACATCAACCGCTATGTCAATGAAAACGTAACGGATCCCGAGCTGATGCTCATGAAGATCATGGCAGGGGATATCACACTGCAGGCCCGCCACGTCGGTCTGGCCGATTACCCGGTTCTAATGCAGAACGCAGAGCGGGGCAACTACTCGGTGATCACGATGACACCAGATGCTACGGGTGCCAACTTTGCTCTGCACTTCAATCTCAACCACAAGGATCCAGTGAAGCGGGACGTGTTCAGCAGCCCCCGCTTCAAACAGGCCATGTCCGTGGCCATTGACCGGGAAGAAATCAACGAGCTCCTGTACTTGGGTTTAGGAACTCCGCAGCAGGCTGTATTTTCGCAGAGTGGCTTTTTCTGGGACGAAGATTGGGCCAAGCACTATGCCCAGTATGATCCAGAACTGGCCAATGAAATCCTGGACGAAATCGGCCTGACCAGGGGCCCTGGCGGCATTCGTCAGTTCCCCGATGGACGACCTCTGGAGATTTATGCTGAGAACTCTGACGGCAACGATGCCGAAGGACTCGAGCTCATCGCAGCGTATTGGGGCGACGTCGGCGTGCGTCTGCACATCAACACTCCGGAACGGTCCCTATTCTATGAGCGAGTTCAAGGCTCTGGCGAGTTTGATCTTTCCATCTGGAGCTGGGGTTTCTCCAGACCGGACATTCGCGAAACCATGCCGGTTGTTTGGCAGCATGCCCCGTTCTGGCAGAAGTGGTTTGAGACCACCGGAGCTGAAGGCGAAGAGCCCCCAGCCGAGGTACAGCGCATTCATGGACTGCTGAGCCAAGCTCGCAGTGCCTTCACCATTCAAGAACGCCAGGAAATCTTTGAGGAAGTTATTCAGTTCCACAAAGACAACATGTATGTTATTGGCATCGTCGGTGAACTACCGGCTTTGATGGTGGCCAGTGATGAGCTGGGCAATGTGATGCCCCTGACACGAGATCGGATCTATAACGAAAGCAGGGCGATGTACATTCCGCAGCTGTTGTTCTTCCGGAACTAGTAACCTGTGCATTGGAGGTATGGCTTGGGGGCTCGCGAGAGCCCTCAGGCCCTTGGCGCCTTGGTGATCAGCTTGCGAGGATGCGGCAGACAACCACTACCCGGGGAATGGAGGATAAGGAATGAACCCCATCAAACTATGGTGTTTTGATTTAGGAGATACGATTATGCAGGAAGAAACCGAAGTCAAAGACGATTGTGCCACAACCTTGGAAGCTCAACTTTTCCCGGGCATGAAAGACGCGCTTCAGAAGTTGAAACAGCGCGGCTGCACGCTGGCGTTGGTGGCCGACACGCGGCCAGGAACGTACAGAAATGTTCTGACCCAACACGGCCTCTATGACTTGTTCAGTGCCTTCGCCATCTCCGAAGAACTGCAGACAA
>PWMW01000126.1 GCA_003559095.1 Clostridiales bacterium
ACTGCTCAAAGTTTCACTCGTGCGCAACGTTTCTATAGCGGTCATGGCCCTTCCACTCTAAAAGGCGCTCCGACTGACTTGGAATACCTCGCGCATCTTCTTGACGGAGAACTCGAAACTGTGGTTCTCAATGACATGGTGTTTCATTTTTCGTCCTTGCCGAAGATGCACATAGCCTTTTTTAGGATGGCATTTTCTTGCTCGAGCTCCTGAATGCGCCGCTTGATCCGGCGAATCTCTTCATCAGCCGGATGTTGTTTGCCTTTGCCGGGAAACACTCTGGGATCGGCGTCGTTGCCGTACTCTTTGATCCATCGACGCAGGCTCGTCGTCGTGATGCCGGCCTCTTTGGCCACCTCGACGGGAGACCGACCTAGTTCCTGCACGAGACGAACCATTTCTTTCTTGCGTTCGGGTTCATACCGTTTGTGGTGCTTGCTGCTGGACACGGAACCGCGTCCTTTCACTTGACAACATCGAGGGGCTCTCCAGCAAGCTCAACACTACCTGCCTTTACACTTCTGCCATAACGTTCGAACCTAACTGTGAAGTTCCTCGTCATACACGGTTTCCTCCAGCACGTCGGTTGGGCTTTCGAACTCGATACGATAGCCATCGGGATCCACGAAGGGCACAACCCACATACCGTTCCCAACAAATGGACGTTTAGACCGCAGTCCCCGTTCTGCCGCCTGTCGGTGCACAAACAGTGCGTCGTCGCAGACGAAAAATAGCGTCACACCAGCGCCCAAAACATCCCGAGGTCTTGCCGAAACACCGCTGTCTACTAGCATTTCCTGGAGCATCACCGCACCGTCACCTCGCTGCAGCCATACCCAGCGCAGGCGGCCATTATCCACCCAACGGCACACGATGGGAAAGCCCAATCTTTCGGCATAAAAGCGCAAGTATCGCTGCATTTCAGCGACCAAAGGCCAAAAAACTCTGTGTCGTATGCCTGCCGGATCTAAAGGTTCTGTTGCAGCACATCCGCTCGTTGTTCGGCAACTCTCCCGTAGGACGATTTGACCGTTTCCAAGCCTTAGGTCGTGCGCAAGATTTTCTCCATGGGTTTGCCCTTCGCCAGCTCGTCAACGAGTTTGTCCAGATACCGTATCTGCCGGGTCAGCGGATTTTCGATGTCTTCGATACGGTACCCACAGATACTGCCCTTGATCAGATGCGCGTTGGGGTTGAGGTTGGCCTGTTGGAAGAACTGTTCGAATGTTGCCTTTTCGTTGATGAGCCGCTGCATGTCGTCTACATCAAAACCCGTCAACCACGTTATCACGTGATGCAGTTCCTCGATGTTCCTGCCTTTGCGCTCGATCTTTGTGATGTAATGGGGATACACCGATGCAAAGGTCATTTTGGCCATGCGTTCATTATGCTCGGGGGTTGCTTTCACGTCAGATTACTCCCTTCTTGGTTAGCGACTAACCGCAGCACTCCATCGATTGGTGTTCCAGAACTCTTCCAAGACCTTGTTGGTTTCCCCGGGATTATCGAGGTTGGCATTATGGGCAGCCCTGGGGATGACCTTCAGGATCGCATCTTCCTCCTTGGCCCATCGGCTGCAGTAACTTCGTGTCTTGCCTGTCCTGTCGTGTTCCCCATACATGATGAGAAGCGGAACAGCTATGCTGCTCTTTTCTGTGTGTTCCAGGAAACCATCATACACCACCTTGGTGATGGCCACAATTTCCCGCTTACTCAGTGTACTTAGAACTGTTCTGGCATAGTCCAAGGATTCCTTGGTTGCGGAGATATTTTTCGCCGTGGCGTCAACCAATATCCTGTAGGGAAACAGCACCTGCAGGGAACCGATATGCTTCAAGATCCATTTGTCCAGCCAGGACAGATATTCGTGCCCAAATGGATTGGAACCGATCATGGCAAGGGAACGCGCTCTGTCCCTTGCGGTCAAATACACTTCCTGACTTACATACCCGCCCATGGATTGTCCCACAAAGTGTGCCTGGTGGACGCCTTCTTGGTCCAGGACCCGGAGAATGTCGTGAGCGGCCTTCTTGAGGGTAAATCCTTGATACGGTCGTGATTGTCCATGGCACGGTACATCCCAGCTTATGACTGTGTACTTGTGCTTGAAGTAATCCATCTGGGGTCTGAACATATCATGGTCCATCGTTGCACCGTGGGTGAACACAATCGACTCTTCGCCGACGCCATCCACGTAATAGTGGACCGGGCCGCCGGCCGCTGCCAATACCTTGTTCGTCATCGTCTCTCTCCTCGCTTCGTTCACCAGAAACGCCCCGGGCCAGCTTCCTGCCATCTGGCTGCGTCCATGTGCCGGACAGGGGGCAGTCCTTCGGTTTCCACCTGCCAGTGAGCAACGGCTCAACGGAACATCGCCGTTGAGGCCCATCTCACAGAGCCAATACCCCATTGGGGTCTTGACGCAACTCGCGTGGAGGACTTCCACGGCCTGCTCGTTGTGAGAATGACACAGCATTGTTGGACTTCCTCCTGACAGACACGAAATCCCACGGCAGTGAACGCCTTTCCCTGGCAAACACTTTCAGAAGGCTGGTTGGCTGTTCATGCTCCCTGAGCTCCTTGAACCAGACGAGACCGCCTCGCTCCCGCCTTCCTACGGTTGCGGCAGGACGGGAATGGTCCGAAAACGCCGCCGCATCACGGAGGAAGCCCGGGTCCCCGGAGAGTGGATCCGGACGGATCGAGCATTTCCGAGACGGCCTGCTCGTAAACAAAAAAGCAGTACACTGCTGACCTTACGCTGCACCACGCACTACCCATGGACAAAGATTGAGCCCGCCGGAACAGCGGACCAGGGCAGACCATACTATTTGTCCCAGGGTTCTTGCGATTTCTTACAGTACTTGTCAGCCTCTGGCGCACAGCCCCTGCCTGCATCTTACAGAGACTAATTTTTCCATTTTAGAGGTTTTTTCTTATTTTTATATAATATATTG
>PWMW01000152.1 GCA_003559095.1 Clostridiales bacterium
ACAAATTCAAAAATGAAATTCGGCAAGGTGGTCATTGCCGCTGCGCCACAAACAAAAATCGGTGTGATAACATTTACGCCGGACGACGATTCGGAACTGGACGATTTAACGATTTTTCAACCGGATAATTTCAGACTTCTGCCGCCGTCAGATATCCCGCTGGTAGTGTTTCAATCCTCAATGAGGATTCTGTTGTTTGTAAGGATACAGGAATACAACCCGGACGTGACAGAAGAACTTAAGTTTCAATCCTCAATGAGGATTCTGTTGTTTGTAAGACTACCATTTCTGTTTCCTGATTTTCAAGGGCCGAAAACGCATTTTGCGAGCAGTCGTCAAATTTAACTCTGTTTTCCATATTAAACCTCATTCCACAGTTCGGTTTTCAAGCCTGAAAACCTTGTTTTTCAATCATTACCAGCCTTTTCGAGCAGCCACCGGAATATTTGATTTCCCGCGCCGCTCGTTTTCTAAAAAATCATATCATTCTTGCTGAACAACTCAGGGGCAGCATACCCAATCCGTTTGACCTGTTTGAAACATCTGTCACATACATGGATAAAGCCGACTTTGTCTTCAGATGGATTGATTATGCCCATAATCCTGAATCGCAATGTCACTTCCTGTTTTTCTGAGAGCAAACACTCAAAAAATGAAAATTGCGTGCGTATCCCATAGGATTTCATCAGTTTGAAAAGCTCGCGACGCCGTTTATTGTCAGCAATATCATAAACAACAAGCATTATTCTGTTTCGAATCATGATTACCTCACAGTATATCCGGTGAACCGGTCGAACTCACCACACAGATACTTGGCCAGAAAACGGACATCCATTTCAATCAGCCGGCGATATGAAAGCTGCTTTTTAAACACCGGATGTGTCGCCAGTTCATTCATGCGGGTTGAAAATGCGCCGAAAAACGCTTTCCGTCCTTTTTCATTCAGGTACACAGCCCCGGAAATGTTTTCAGGTTCGGTAAAACACGTCTCAGTAAACATATTCTGATGAATCATTCTCAGAACAGTCGAATCAACAATGATTGATCGAAATGGTTCCATCAGGTCCAGTGCAAGACACGGATGACCGTAATGTTCCCGGTGGAGGAAACCGATATACGGATCCATTCCGACTGCATTGATTAATCCGGTTACTTGTCCTGTCAAAATTGAATATCCGAACGACAGCGCCGCATTGATTGGGTCTCTGGGCGGTCGCCTGGTTCGTCGTTCAAACCCCCATTCAGAAGAAAACAGGCTTTTAAACCCTTCAAAATATGCACGAGTTCCAGCGCCTTCAAGCCCTATAAGACAATCCGCCGTTTCCGCTGTGTCAATCTGTTTTTTCACGTTGCCGATCATGGTCATGCATTTTTGTAGAATTTTTTCAGGAGTACGCTGATTGGCCCGGCGTAAAATGACACGCATGTTAATCAGTTTTGCCCGCACGAATTCTCTGGCAACAGCCAGTCGTCTTGTTTCATCAAGACTTGTCTGCATCTGGTGAATCCGCAATGCTGAATGGCGGGATTTTTCCGGCGCCAAAGACCCCTCAAAACGCCCGAAAGCCGTGAAAAATGCCGTATAGATGTCACGTTTGAACAGCTCGGACAACACAGCGCCGGAAATACTGACGTTTCCAATAAGAAACAACTGGTCAAATTGCTCGAAAGGAACCTCGCCAATCTGTTCCGATCCTTTTCGTATTGTCATGCGACCGCCGCTGCATCCAATTGAACACCAACCCTGATCGATAAAAACCGTTCGTTCAAACGTGCTGCGCGGAGCAACACCGGAAGGACACTCATCTTTTTTACCCGTCAAAATACGTGTTTCGCCCGGCATGCAGACATCAGCCAATGCACACCCGCGACACCGGGGATCATCGTGAGGTGCGGGAACAAGTGATCCTTCCAGTATTTCCCATGCGGTATCCACCGCTTTTCGGACAGCAGAACGAAGCGCTTCATCAAATGGAATTTGGATTTTTCTTCGGTCTTCCATGTACCAGATGTAACCATGAGAAACGGTTACATTTTTCATTTCTTCAAGCATCATCCCGTATGCACACAACTGTGCCCGTTCATATTGGTTGTCTGAGACGGACCCTGTTTTGAATTCATAGGGAAAATATTGCTCATCAATCTGTTCTATGGCATCAACTTTGCCCGTCAAACCCATTTCATGCGAAACGAGTGTCACATCGTATTCCCTGAAGGATACATCAGTCTGAAGATTTTTTCGTCCGGATCGGCGCTCATCTTCGCGGTATCCCCGCTCCATACGCGCATCCCGGGATTGTTCACCTGTCACATATCGAAGATAAAAGTTCCTTGGACAATAAAGTGTTTCAAGCGCCATTGATACTGGTATTCCGGTTTTTCGATCTGTCAGTGATTCCATCTGACAAACCTCCTTTCATTCAGTTGTCAAAGAGCATTCCAGACAGCCTGAACACATCAGACTGACTCACGCCGGCAAATGCCCATGCCCATGGTTGTTTTGGCGCCGACGCCGCTCAGATATGCAAAATTTGACAGCAGAGCGACCGGAAAACGTTCGTCCACAGTCAACTTGTCCAGATTATACAATACCGTTCCGCAAAAACCCAGTTGTCTGAATCCTTTGAATGACAACATGCGGGTTTGCAACTGATATCGGGCGATTCTAATTCGAGATAAAAAGATCCTGATATCTGGCGATAACTGACACGGCGAAAACGCATTCCATCGTGACAGAATGGACGAAAAAACGGAGTCAGGATCAGGGAACAGGTATTGATCCTGAATACGACGAAACGCGGTTGGTGAGCGGAATGACAGCGCTATTGCTGTGTCAGCGACTGTTTGCTGCATAATGGATTCATGTGTGACACGTTCCAGAACAGGTGATCGTTCGGATATGGACGCAACATGCACAGGTATGCCGGCAAAATTCATTGCATCCTCACGTGAAATG
>PWMW01000267.1 GCA_003559095.1 Clostridiales bacterium
AAAAAAGCAGCCGCTTCCAGTGGTGTTTGGAAGCGGCTGCTTCAGCGAACGTGTTCCCCTGCAATAGAATGCTCCTATACCGCGCTGATGGTGACACCCTCCTGGATGACTCTTTGCACTGCCGCTCGGAAGGTCGACGGCTCAGTGGACCTCCTAACCAACTCCCGCTTACAGCGAAGGCACAAAGCTGCTTAAAGCCTGCTCAACCTTGTCTTTCGAGGGATGCACCCAACCACCGCCGACCTCCAAGGCAGCCACCATAATTTCGCCGTAAACCGTGACAGCTAGTTCCATCTGCATGTCCGGAACAACAAAAATCCCAGTGTCCTCTGCGGCGACCAACCGCCGCTGGATTTCTAAAGGAGTACGGCCGAGGTCAAAGTAGTACACCTCAAAAAATCCGTCCTCCAAGCCGATGGCAACACCGTCTGTGGCTCCTAGCATCACGTAATCCTTATCCACTAGGGCATGGATCTCCAGACCCCAATCCTCAAGATGGTCCAGCAGGTCTCCAATGATGTTATCGGCCGCAGCGGTTTCCCAAGGGCTGGGAAGGGCCCCGTCCAGATCATGTAAATCCTGAGTGACATCGTGTTGCGGCAGCGCATCCTCCCGATAGTTGATCATGCTAACTGTCAGCCGCGCCCCGGGCAGATAGGTGTTAGGCGCCATTTCGCGAATCAAGACGCGAATCGGGAGCGCCAGTGCAGGATCTATGACCAGATCAAAACGCCCAACATCCACATCGTCGGCGGCATACGCAACCTCCACCCGATAGCCACTGCGCTCAGCCACGTCCATGCGACCCACAACCGTGGCGGCAAAGCCGAACATTGGATCGCGAGTTATCGCAAACTGCTCATGCAGTACAGCCCCCGCCAGCGATGTCTCAAACCACGGCCACCACAAAGTCTCGATAAAGACCGAAGCCAATTCGAGTGGTGTATCGGCGGTGATCGCATAAAACAGATCGTCAATAATCCCATCCAAATCGTCAGCGGCGTTGACCGCGGCAGCTTCCCAAGAACCGCCTCGGGATACGATCTCAACCACCGTCAGTATGTCTCCGCCTCCAGCATCCTGGACATGCACCTCTAATACACCTGCCATCGTCGTTCCGTCGGGTTGCTCGACAAGAAACTCATACACGTAATGCTCGCCGGGGCGAAACTCCATTGGCCGCCATTCGGAGGCGTGCGCGCCCATACACGCAAGCAGTATCACCACGACAAGTACAACTCCAAAAACGCCTTTTCGTACCATCTCCTCCACCCTCTCCCTTCCCTCTGATAGTATCTGCCAAACCCACTCGAACCCCCGCAGCCCGTCCGCACCATTCAGCCGTTATATGTTCACCAAACCGTTCCGCCTACACAAAACCATTGCAATATTCGCATTATTTTGATCCCCAGCTCTCCAAAAATCTTTGAAGACAGCTGGGAACTCAAAACGCAACCGCACTCAGTTCCTCTTCTGTGCCGGCTGGGCAGGCCAATGCCAGTCAACCGTCGCGAGCTTCTTGTGTCATCATTCACCGGAGTGAGTCTCAATCCCTTTGTCGTTCCAGGGCATTTTGCGCCCGTGTAGGCTGCTCTGCTGCGGTCCGCTGTTCCCTTGACCGGCGGCACAATGGGCTCAGTGGCAGTGCGTAAGGCGGTGTGGATCATTGTTGGGTCCGCACCGCTGTGGGATCAGAATACTCAGAAATCCGATAGGTCCATGTTCTTCACATGCTCATAGCCAATGTTGTACATTTCCTCATTGGCACTGGTGTCCAGAATATGATACCCAGCCAATTCGTTCAGTTGAATCAAAAGAGCGCTTTCCTTCAGCTGATGCCGGGATGCACCGCCAACGGCGATCTGAAACGTGCGGACGGCCACATCACGCATTCCTTCAACCGTCTCCATTCTCTCCAAAGGCATAATGTCCACAGCGATGATCTTGTCGCAGCAGTCCACAAGCGGTGCCACCGGCACATTGTCTAACAGTCCCCCATCAACATAGACCTCTCCAGCAATCTCCACAGGAGCAAACAATACCGGAATGGCCGATGAAGCTTGCACGGCCACCGCCACCTCCCCTTCATGCAAATATTCCACTTCTCCGGAGAGGAGGTTCGATACCGTTACATACAATGGGTGTTGGAGATCGGCAAATGTCTTGCCAGGAAGCAAATCTTCCAGTTCTTTCCGGAGATAATCCAGAGACATCAAACCATCCCCTGACCAACCAAACCTAGCAAAATCGATCAACGTGTTCTCTTCCAGGTCCGCAAAGATCGCATCCGGAGCCTTCCCAGCAGCGAATAGTGCACCAATGATAGAACCGGCGCTGCTGCCCGCGATGACTTCCGGGACAATACCCTGTTCTTGCAGCGCTTTGAGAACGCCCAAGTGAGCGAACCCGCGGCTGCCGCCACCTCCCAAGGCAATGCCAACTTTGTACTCTTTCATCCACCTTCCACCTTTCCTCCACGGTTTCCACCATACCCTGTCTCCATTTTTCCCACAATCTGCTAGCAGGCCTGTCGCATAGACGTGCCGCAACGCACAAAACTGCTGGTTCGACTCGGAGAAACGCCTATCAGAAGGCGTTTCGCATCGGCAATCTCACTGCAGACCACCATAGTTGGCTATCAGTCCCTGGAACATATCGTTCCGCCATTGAAAAGGTAGAAGTGACCGATTCCAGTCGCAGCAGTTTGCATTGACTGCAGCCCGCTCACGCTATCGGGTCTCCCAAGCATTCCTCGGGCCACGTTCGCACGGCGCCATTACGAAGCTCAGAACCATCGAACTGAGGATCGGCCAAGAGTGCGGCCTTTCCACGCCGTGAGGCCGGTGATCGAGCGGATCATGGATCGGAAACCGATCAGGGAAGCCAACGTCACAACGAATGGGAAGAGCAGCACCAATACCGGATGCATACGATACCGTACGACGGGCAACCACC
>PWMW01000099.1 GCA_003559095.1 Clostridiales bacterium
CAGAATAGCTCCCTCGCTGGCCAAGCCAGCTGGACCCAGGCTGCTTACGTCAGAATAGCTCCCTCGCTGGCCAAGCCAGCTGGACCCAGGCTGCTTACGTCAGAATAGCTCCCTCGCTGGCTTTCCCCACCGAACGCCGATATCGGTCCAAATACCCAGATGCTGGCTGCGGCTTTGGTACTACATTCGCCCTTCTTGCGGCCAACTCCTCCGCATCCACGTGCAGTTTCAGAATTCTCTGCGGAATGTCAATGGTAATGGTATCACCGTCTTCCACCAGCCCTATGGGACCGCCAAGACAAGCCTCCGGTGACACGTAGCCAACAGCGATCCCACCGGACATTCCCGAAAATCGGCCATCGGTGACCACGGCCACCCGGTCAAAACGTCCAATCATCTCGGTGATCCGGTGCATTTCCCGCATGCCAGGCCCGCCCATGGGACCCTCGTTGCGGATCACCAAAATAGTGTCCTCCGTGATCTCGGCGGCGAGAATGGCCTCGGTGCAGTCCTCTTCCCGCTCGAACACTCGGGCCGCGGCGGTGAGTACCAACTGATCCTCCGCAACAGCCGATTGTTTGACAATGGCTCCCTCAGGGGCCAAGTTCCCCTGAAGAACGGCCGTACCGCCCTCTAACCGCAGCGGATCCGCCAACGAGCGCAGAACGTCAGGATTCCGATTGGCCGCTGCCCCCACCAAGTTCCGCAGGGGTTGGGTATCAACGGTCACAACCTCAAGGTTAATGTGTTCCCCCAGCTCCTTCATGACGGCCGGCACGCCCCCTGCATAATGCAAATCCACCACATCGTTCGGACCATTTGGCAGCAATCCTGCCAGCAGCGGAACGCGCCGGCTGACCCTGTCGAACTCCTGCCAGTCCAGGGGCAAGCCCAAGGCACGGGCCACAGCTGGCAAATGGAGCAGGGCGTTCAGGGACCCTCCCAAAGCAGCCAACACAGCCACCGTATTGCTTAGGGATGCTTCATTGACCACATGGGAAGGACGTCGATCCGCAGCCACCAACTCCACAATCCGTCTGCCCGTTCGTTCGGCGGCAATGAATCGCTCACCTGTGTACGCCGGAATCAGTGCCGTACCCGAAAGGGTCAATCCTAGTGCTTCAGCCGCCACCAACATGGTGGTGGCGGTTCCAAAAAAGGCGCAGACGCCAGGCGTGGTGTAAAAACCAAGTTGGCTTTCGGCCAACTGCTGCTCATTGATTTCACCGGCTAGGTACCTTTGACGATGGGCTTTCCGCTGGGAACCGCGCTCCCGAGGGGTACCTGGACCACCACTGACGAAGATACTGGGAATATCCAGACGAGCTGCGGCCATAAGCATGGCCGGGGTAATCTTGTCACAACCTGTGATAAACACCAAGCCATCAAAAATACCGTGAGCTCGCACCATAACCTCAATGCTGTCGGCAATAATTTCCCGGCTGGGCAGTGGATACTTCATACCATCGTGCCCCTGGGCCATGCCATCGCAGACGGCGATGGTGTTAAACTCCAAAGGCATACCGCCCTGCATGCGTATTCCATTTTTAACTCTATCGGCAATATCTCGCAGCGTCACATGGCCCGGCACCACTTCATTGAACGAGTTCACCACACCGATGACCGGCCCCTGCAAATTCGCATAGTCGATACCATTTGAGACCAAATGGGCGTGACAGAGGGCCTGCTGGTACTTGGAAGCCTGCTGTATTGTCTTCAAGGAATCACCCAACTTTCTTAAATGTCGTTCCAGAGTTACGTGCAGTCAACAGCCGCTAGAGGCAAAGATCCGCCACGGCCTGCCGCGTTCGCTGCACCGTGGCATTGGAGCCCTGCGGATCCTGCAGGTACAGACCAACAAAAAGTGTATCGATCAACAGCAGTTGACCGACACGAGAGGCCACGGCCTCGCTGCGATAGCTGCTCTCCGGGCTGGAGGTAACCAAAACAATGTCAGCTAGGGCCGCCAAAGGTGAACGCCCCAGTTTTGTCATGGCAAGAATCGTGACGTTCTGCTCTTGGACTTTGCGAGCCAGGGCTAACACATCCCGGGTAGTCCCCGAATGCGAAATGAAAAAGACCACATCGCGGGCATCCAGGAGTGCTGCAGCCTGCACCGCCGTGTGGTAATCCTCGTACGCCCAGACGGCCAAACCCAGTTTCAGAAGCCGGTATGCAGCGTCCCGTGCTGTGACCGCCGAGCCCGCGGTGCCAAAGATCACGATCCGCCGTGCCCGGCGAAGAGCATCAATGGCTGCAGCTAGGGATGCCGCTTGGTTGGCATGAATGGTATCGTCGATAGTCTGCTGCAGTGTCTGTCCCACTTTGCGCAGGATGGTTGCGGGAACGTCGTCGCATTCGATCTGCGAATCCAGACGCTTGATGGGATGCACCAAAGCCTGGGAAAGATGGATCTTAAAATCCTGGTACCCCTTGTAACCCATCTGCTGACAGAAGCGCACGACCGTGGCCTCGCTCACGCCGACACTGGCTGCTAAGTCCGAAATGGACAGGTGGATGATGTCCTTCGGGCGCTGCAGAATGAAGTCACCGAGGCGCTGACCCGCCTGGCCGCGCACCGCCATGGCCTGCTGGACACGCTGGCTGAGGCCGTTTTCAAGAATCGTTTTCGGTGGCACAGAGGTTCCTCCTTCCTGAATCACACTGAACCCTCATGCCGCTGTTCCTGGGCGGCAACGGGATGAGGACAAGCGCGCCCCTGCAGGACCTCCACAACGTTGGTGGCGGCCATGACACTCATGTTGTTCATGGACTCGCGGCTGTGCGCACCCATATGCGGTGTGAACAGCGTATTGGGAGCCTGGAACAAAGGGTGGCTGGTATCTGGTGGTTCCTGCTCAAAAACATCCACCACAGCTCCGGCAATTTGACCATTTTGCAGGGCGTCGGCCAACGCCAGTTCATCCACGACGCCACCGCGAGCCAAGTTGATCAGAAAGGCTGATTCCTTCATGCCGGCCAACACTACTTGATCCACCATATGATATGTTTCCCGGGTCAGCGGCACGTGCAGAGTGATGTGATCCGATTCCTGAACCAGTTGCTCGTAGGATACGCTGGTGGCTCCCACAGCGGCAAACTTCTCCGCGGATATATACGGGTCGTACGCCAAGAGACGGCAGCCAAATCCCCGCAGCAAGCGAGCGGTACTGGAGCCGATGTTACCCAAACCAACGATTCCCACTGTCTTCTGGGATAGGTTCTGACCCATGAGCGTTTCCCAACGGCCCTGGCGGACGGACTGGTTAGCGTAAAGGAGCTGACGGCTCAGAGCAAGCATGCCGTTGACGGCCAGTTCTGCCACGCTGAGCTTGTTGGCTCCCGGGGTATTGGCTACAATGATGCCGCGCTTGGCGGCAGCAGCTAGATCAATGTTATCCACACCAACACCGTGTTTCACCACGATCTGGAGATTGGGAGCGTTGGCAAAGACTTCGTCCGTGATTTTCTCACGACTAATGATCATAGCTGTAATGTCACTGAGGTAGGGCAGCATCTCCGCAAAACTGTTCAGGACGCGTCCTGGCGGAATAACCACTTCGCAACCAGACTCCTGCAGCAGTTGCATCGGTTTTTCCGTGACGTTGCCAAAGGAGCGAGCGGTGACCAGCACCTTGGGAGCTCGCTTGGTCGGCTCCACTGCTTCCGTGGATTCTGTTGATGTAACTGTTTCTGTTGATTCCACTGATTCTACAGATTCCGTTGCATCTATCATCGACATGTATCATCCCTCCATAGTGCGTGTTCTTATCGGGCCGGTGCCTTCAGCCACATGTGTGCCGCATGGGCGGTATCTTTAGAGCGTCCGGCCGTTGCGAAGATTGAGCTGCAGAGGCCGATCCGCAGAGGCCTTAACGGCGAGACGCAGCTGATCTCGGGGTCTCGCAGTGTCGGGGCTTGGGGGCTTGGGGGCTCGGAGTTTTAGGGTCTTGGGGTCGCGGGAGTCGAGATTTCAGGAACCACCGGAGCGAGACGTGTTCGTCGTCCTCTGAAGTTCACCAAGCAGATGCTCCCAACCGCTATCTGGCCGCCTCAACCAACTGTTGAGCCGCTTCCGTGATCTTGGAAAACTGATCGTCTTCAACCCAGCTTTCCCGCATCAGACTGCCGCCAACTCCCAAAAGGTCGGCACCAGCCTGCCGGTACTCCGCAGCATTGGCCGTACTGACACCGCCCGTGGCCATCAACGTAATGTGGGGCAGCGGCGCCTTGACGCTCTTGAAGAAACTAGGACCGACAGTATGGGCAGGGAATACTTTAACGATGTCACAACCCAAAGTATAAGCCTTTTGAATTTCCGTGGGCGTCATGCAGCCGGGCATCACAGGAATATTGTAGCGGTGACCCATGGCGATGACCTTTTCATCTAGGTTGGGTGCCACGATGAATTGAGCACCCGCGAGAATTGCCGTTCTAGCGGTTTCTTCATCCAACACCGTACCGACGCCCACGGCAGCCTTGGCAGCCAGCTCCTTGCGGATAGCGGATATGGCATCCAACGCCCCCGGGGTATCCATGGTAATCTCCATGGCAGTAATGCCTCCCTGCACCAATGCTTCGGCTATGGGTACCGCCTTAGACGTATCGATCTGACGCAGAATAGCTACCACCTTGCCTCGCATGGCCTGTTCGTAAACCAGCAGTTTGTTGCGCACGAATGAATCTCCTCCTTTTGTGACACCGCAGCAGGGCTGCTGGTGGTGTATTCCTGTCATAGCTACGCTTGCATACGAGTTTGTCTACGCGGTTCGTTAGTTGAGTTGCTTCACGGATGGACCGTTCTGATGCAACTAATTTTCACGTTAATGCTAATTTCGGCGGAAATTTGTTTCCTCCTGCTCTGCTCGGCACGTATTTTCGCCCGTTAGTGCCACCTCTGCTTCGGAGCGCGGGTTCGATGAATAGAAGTTTTTCCCATGTACCTGGTAGCTTCCATACATTTCCACTCACCTGGCCAGTGACATATTCTTCCACAGACCTGGTAATGCCCATATTTTTCCATGTACCTGGTAGCTTACATATTCTTCCATACTCCATGTGCCAAAAGGCAGACGTGGATATCTCGTCTGTCTACGATTGTGAGACGAACAGCCGGTCGCGCACGCGCTAAGAGGGTGCCTCTGCAGACACCCTCCCACTTGTTTTGGCAACCACGACCGTGGTCAACTCTCAGCCAACGAAGTACCTACTTCCGGCCAACGAAGTACCTGCTCTCAGCCAACAAAGTACCTACTCCCAGCCACGAAGCATCAACTTGCTACTGCTAGCGGCCGCGGAACACCGCAGCCAATACCGATGGCTCAACCTTCAATTGCCGATCCATGGTCATCAGACCGTTCACTTCCTGTTGAACATCGGTGAGCTGCGTATAGCAGTATCCGCTGATCTCGTCTTCAGCCAAGATCGCGTCCACCAAACCCTTGATTCTCCGTACCATATCGTCGATATCTTGGGCTGATTCGCCATAACCCCAACTGGTATCATCGGCATCCTTGACCTTAATGCCGCCGAACTCTGTCACCATAATGGGCTGACCTTCGTAGGGAAATCCTTCCATCAAGATTTCCAGGTTGTGGCTGAACGCCTTGCTGAATCGGTCGGCCTTGAAGGCATTGTAACGCCGGGTCAGATCCGCGGGATCCTGGGTATAATCATGGATTGCGATAATATCTGTGGTGGCCTGCTGCCAGCCATCGTTCCCCACCACGAGCCTTGTAGTATCCAGAGATTTTGTCAGATGATACAGCGTCAGCATGTGATGAATGGGCCGCCTATCCTTACTGACAGTTTTCAACTGATCCACACCCCACGACTCATTCAGCGGCACCCAAGCCATGACCGATGGATGGTTGTAGTGGCGCTGGACCAAGCGCTGCCACTCGTAGGTCATGTTCAAGGACACATCTTCGTCGTAAATATATGCAGACGGCATTTCACACCAGTTCAGCAGGCCCATGGTATCACAGTAGTAGTAATAATACGGATCCTCGAACTTCTGGTGCTTACGGGCACCGTTAAAGCCCATGTCCTTGGTGCGCTGCACATCTTCCGCGATCTCTTCGATGGATTTCGGCGTGTAGATCCCCCCCGGCCAGTAGCCTTGATCCAAAACCATCCGCATGTAGACGGGCCGATCATTGAGGTACACTTTGGCACCGTCGGCGTGGATCTTCCGGACACCGACGTAGGTTTGGACCTCGTCTTGCACAGCGCCATCACGCTTCAAGCGCAACTGCACATCATAAAGATGGGGCTGTTCGGGGGTCCACAGTTTCACGTGGGGGATCGTTATGGCAAAAGAGCCATTGCGCCGTGATTTCACATCGGAAAAACCTGTCTCCCAGCGCTGAATGGGAACCTCCGTTCGGGACACCTGTTCGCCGTGAAAAAACACGGTGCACTCCAACGAAAGCTCTTCCTGCCATTGATCCAACCAGAAAGCAACGTCGACGGTTCCCGTATAAATATCTGTTTCCATTTTTATATGGTCGATGTAGGAACTGCCTACTGTTTCCAGCCACACAGACT
Source organism: Clostridiales bacterium (assembly GCA_003559095.1). Lineage (GTDB taxonomy): Bacteria > Bacillota > Limnochordia > Darwinibacteriales > B1SED10-159 > SLOZ01. The sequence continues at coordinate 6,550 of PWMW01000099.1, forward strand.
GCCAGATACCGGTGATAGGCGTATACCAGCAGCCGAAATTCTCTTTACGAGCCCGCTGTTTGCCCCGAGGTTGGCTGGTTATGGGTTCATCAACCACACGCAGGACCAGTTGGTTTTCCCCGCTGGTGAGGAATTTGGTAATGTCCAAGTGAAAGGACGTGTAGCCTCCGGTGTTGCCTCCTGCGAGGCGACCATTGACCCACACTGAACAGGCATAGTCCACTGCGCCAAAGTTGAGCAGCACACGCTGGCCGTTCCATTCTGGCGGTACGGTGAACGCACGTTGGTACCACACGATTTCGTGATCTGTTTCGTCATGAATACCGCTTGTTTCTGATTGGTAGGCAAAGGGAACCAAGATGTCCTGGGATTCTGGAAGACCAGTGCGGTACCACTCTTCCTGTAGTCCGCAGTTGTCGTCATCGAAACTCAGAAACCAGCTACCATTCAGGGTCTGCCATTGTTGACGTACAAAGTCTGGTCGGGGATATTCTTTTCGCAGCACAAACATCGTCCTCTCTGTTTTGGGTTGTACTTGGAGTGCTCACATGGTGTCGACTGCCTCCGGGTTACGTCAAGGTTCAGACGGGGATTCGGCTAGGGTCCAGCCAGCAAAGTGCTTTGGCGCATTACCAACTCCACAGGAACTCGCAGTGTTTGGGCGGGCTCGTTCTGCCCTGCCAGGCGTTGAGTGACAAAACGCACCGCCGCCGACGCCAGCTGTTCTTTGGGAATACGAATGGTACTTAGGGGTGGCTCCTGGTAGCGAGCCCAGGCTACATCGTCGATGCCTACCACGCCCCACCCCTGCGGTACCCGGACTCGATGTGCCCTGGCCGCAGCCAGGATGCCCACCGCGGTGAGATCGTTGACCGCAATAAGGCCCACCGGTGGTTCCACTGCACCGCTTTGACCTGTGTTTGCCACCAGCCAATCACCGGCAGCTATTCCCAGATCAATGTCCGAGCGGTTCTGGGAAGCCGGCAGCTTCACCACAGCGGCAGAAATCCCACTCAGCCGGTCAGCCAAACGGCAAAAGGCAGCTGTCCGTTCTTGAAACACTGGATTGAGCAGCCTTCCTTCCTGCGGCGCACCTATGAGGTACAGCCGCTCATAGCCTTGATCCAGCAAATGCTCGACGGCCAAGCGCACTGCCATTTCGTTGTCAACGTAGACCTGATGCAGGGAACTCTGCCACCAAGCATGCGCTTCTGCGGTATGCGCCACCGGAGGATGGTCGGCGCCACGAGCTGTCTCGCCTGGTGGTGGTGTGGGATCGGATCCAGCTGGGTCCTGCCCGGGGATGGACGACGTCCTAAAGCCAGGGTACGGCTCCAAGGCGGCCACCGGCAACCCGCTAGCCTGCAACATGTCCCACCAAGGATCAGGTAGTATCCCCCATGTAATAACGCCACTGACCGCATCGTTCACCAGCTGCTCTGTGCTCTTGAGATTGTCATCTTGAACGGCCACATACGCAAGATAGCAGCCTGTTTGTTGTACGTTGCGCTGCAGGGCATGCATCACTTCCGCAAAGAAGGGGTGGGCCAAAAAACCTTGGTTCCCGGGCGAGCCATCGGTGGGGTCGTTAGTCTGATCAGCGGTCCCTGATTGACTGATCCCGTTGCTGTTGGTGTGAGCTGATACGAACAATATGGCCCGAGGGCGCTTGCCCATTCTTAGGTTTCTAGCTGCCCGGTTCGGCTGATATTGCAGTCTCCGAGCCGCTTGGCGCACCTTATCTTGGGTGGCGTCGGCGATGCCGATTTCGGAAGCGCTGTCATTGAGCACCCTGGACACCGTGGTTACGGAGACACCGGCAGCCTTGGCAATGTCGCGTAGCGTTGTCATTCCTGGTATGATCACCACCTTTCATTCTCAGATTCGAGATTCCAGATTCCAGCTTTCTGTTGAGCCATCCGCTGGACTCATGGGTTTCGCTCAAGATGCTTTCAGCTGATAGATCCGCTCATTCGCCGTGTCTTTCCGTGTTCTTTCTGTGTCTCTGCGTGTCTTCCCATATCTTCGTCGATCTAAAACGATTTAGGTTTCTTGTCTTGATTCGCTAATGCCTCCAAAAGTCCTGCTTTTCCCGAATAAATACGGCGCAGTCCAGAAACGGGGCCGACCGCTGCGACGGAGGGAGAGTTCTTCGATATGCCAGTGCTTTGGAAATCACTTCCATCTACCAGGTGCATGGGTTTATCTTCCACACACCAGGTACCTGGGTTTATCTTCCACACACTTGGTGCCTAGGAATTCTTACCATACACCAGGTACTTGGGAATTATCTCCATACACCAGGTACCTGGAAAACTCTACCACGTACCTGGTGCCTGGAATTTTTCCCCAAATACCACCCAGCTGAGAAAAACACCATCGCCAGAACTCACAAACAATCCGTAGCCCACGGTAGCCGCAGTCCCTAGCGCCCTCCTCGTCCCAGCAGCCTCCACCGCTGGCAGCACGCGCAAACGCCGCCCTTCGGGGCGGCGCGCAAGCGCAGAGTCCAACGAACCTTCCGAACCCATTTCTGTGATCCAAGGATCAGCCCACCCAAACTTGAATTCTTTAAGCTCAAGTTCGTTTCTCTGCATAAACGCCCTTTCGTTCAGTTCGCAGGTTTTAGTACCACAACATGTATTACCATGTTTGGTATGCCCAACCTTACGATCTGTCAAAGACTACGTTTACGCACAGTGTACTTCGTTTTGGAAGTACAGGTGATTTCGCTATATTTCCTTGGCTCGTCGAAATGCGTTTGTCAGCATTCCTTGAACTCTGCGTACACTCAGTATACCCTGTCTCAATCGATGGATCCAAGGGGATTTTGGGCCAATTATGACCATATTCCGCCACCGGACATAAATAAAGCGACGATACTCCAAATTTCGCAAAATTAATCGTTTTTCCGTTATTTCTTAACGTCCAAATCGCCCCATGGCAGTTCCCGGCGCCGCGCTACAGCCCCAACAACCCCAAAAGTTGGTCCGGCTTTTGCAGCAGTACTTCGGCACCGTGGGCTTCCAGCACAGCCTGGTCACGAAATCCCCACAGGACACCAACGGCTAGCATGCCAGCATTCCCGGCTGTTTGCATATCCGCCTCCGAGTCACCGACAAACAGACATTCCCGAGGAAGCAATCCCCACTGCTCAGCGATGGCTAAAGCTCCTGCAGGATCTGGCTTAAGTGGGTATCCGCCGTCGCTGCCGATAACAGGTTGCAGGTCAAAGTCGGCGAACAGGTACGCTACCACCTCGTTGGTCACATTCTGCATCTTATTGGTGTGAACAGCACAGGGAACTCCAGCATCTTGAAGGATCGTCAGCAGTTCGCGAATTCCTGGGTATGGTTCTGTCCCCTGGCGCCAACAGGCTGCATACGCCTTGCGCATAGCCTCCTCACATTCCGCCACGGTTTCTTGATCCCTATGTCCTTCCGGCAAGGCCTGTTGGACAAGTCGCGTCACTCCGTGCCCCACCCTATCCTTGGTACCCTGCACGCTCAGCGGGGCAAAACCGCGGTCCGTCAGCACGCGGTTGATGGCCAACTGCAAACCGATAACGGAATCCACTAAGGTTCCGTCCAAATCAAAGATCACCCCGCGATAGAGTCCCTGTTTCTGCTCGCCCCCGTCCGCCTTCGCCGATGTGTCGGTCTGTTGCGACTTGTCTTCCATACTACAGCACTCCTTCTACATTCTTCAGCGGCCGCCTCAGCTGAGCGTCGCCCATGTTCTATTGTTAGATTTCCGCACTTCATAACCCATCTACTGTGACGCGATTCTGCCCAGCCGTTTGTCTGGGAGCGCTGCCTCGCAGCTCTGGTTTCCCACTCCGTGAGCATCCCAGCATCAGGCCCCATCCAAGGTCTCGGCAAATGGATCACGGCATACATCCCTTCCCATCGGTTCCGCAAATGGATCACGGCATAGGCCTGTTCCCCATCGGCTTTCCGATCCTTTCCACCCTGGAGCGCCATTGCAGCCACTGCGACGGCCCTCACCGGCCGTTACCGCCACGCTGGAATCCCACCACCAGCGCCGCAACACCCATGCCACAGCTCACGCCAGCTTCCCTATGCTATTCGCCGCCGTGCGCCTTGAATCCTCGTTCTGTTCTCACTGAATCTTCGTTCTGCTCTGCTTCAATCTTCGTTCTGCTCTGCTTCAATCCTCGTTCTGTTCTCCCTGAATCCTCGCACTGTTCTCCTTGAACCTTCGTACTGCTCGCTCCCCGAATTTCCTGGTGCATTAAGCCCTGCGTCCCACTGGTCCCACCACACTCACTGCAGCTGCCAACCCAAGTATCAAAATCAAAACGCCCGCTTGGCCCGTCCATCCAAAGGAAACGACACTTCCCGGCCCTGTTCAGCCGCCGTGTAAGCCCCCAGCATCATCTCCAGGGCTGCCCGCCCATCGGCCAGCGTCACCGGCATCGGCCCGCCGTTTATCAACGCATCCACAAACGTCCGAGCCACCGTTTCGTGGGCTTTGCCAAAGGGACTGTGGCAGGCAATGGTCTGCCAGCCCTTGTCCCGCTCTGCCTCCAAATACAGCAAAAGGTTTTCCGCTCCCGGCAGCGGCTGGCGGTTGGATGCCACGTCTGTAAAGGATTGGATCAACGTCCCTTGGCTGCCATAGATCTCCGTAGTGGGCCCACCGGCCACCCACGTCCACGCCGCCTCCAAGGATGCCAGAACACCACCAGAGAACCGAAACAGGGCTGCCCCCACATCATCCACACCCCAGCCCCGAGCCTGCGGCGTACTGCTGCCCAACATAGCGCTAACCGACAGCGGTTCACCCAACAACCAACGCAGGGCATCACACTCGTGAACACCTTCATCAAAGAAACCCCCAGCTCCTGCCTGAGCCGGGTCCACAATCCAGGGCATATTCGTGTCCAGATTCTCCAAACCATAGCCGTGACCGTGGCGCTTGCGCACCATACTGATGTCACCGAGGACTCCGGAACCCAGGATGTCCAACAGTTTCTGGTTAGACGCCAAGTGCCGCTGGGGAAAGGCCTGCATATACCGGACATCGGCGGCTGCCACGGACGCCGCCATACTGTCCACCTCGGCCAGACTCAAACCAGTCGGTTTTTC
>PWMW01000244.1 GCA_003559095.1 Clostridiales bacterium
ATCGCGTTGATCCCGTTTATCAGTACAGTGGGGTGGATGCTGCCGACGCTGGTCTCGGGTTCTGAGGTAACAGCCATGGTTCTGGGGTTGCCCACCACTGGACCCATGCTCCTGGGAGCACTCCGCAGCCAAGACATGTATCTTGCTGGAACGTTCATTCTGCTTCTCAGTACCTTGACAGTGATCGGTACGTTAATCAGTGACATACTGTTGGCCGTCGTAGATCCACGAATACGCTATGAGTAGAGGGGGTGGGCGCAGTGAAACGAGATAACCAGACACCCATGAACCCGCTGGCACCAGTTCCTCCGGAACACGATGCCACAACGGTCAGTGAGACGAAGGCGAACGACAAGGAGCAGATCTATTTGGCTTCGCAGTGGCAGTTGATCTGGCGCCGTTTTCGCCGCCATCGCTTGGCCATGGTCAGTATTGTGATCCTTCTAGTGGTGTATTTGGTGGCGGCGTTCGCAGAGTTCGTTGCGCCCTATGATCCGTACCGTCATGATCGCCGCTATGCTTTTGTGCCCCCACAGATGCCGCGCTTTATCAGTGAGGATGGTTTTCAACTACGGCCCTTTGTCCACGGGATACAGCAGAGCCGAGATCCGGTCACTCTGCAGGTTGTGTATGAGTTGGATACCACACAGCGCTACCCCCTGTATTTGTTTGTCCGAGGGACGCCGTATAAGTTCTGGGGTCTTTGGGACGGTGACCTGCGCCTGTTTGGCACTGAGGAAGGCACGGTTTTCCTGTTAGGGGCCGATCACTTGGGGCGCTGCCTCTTTTCACGGATTATCTATGGAGCCCGGATTTCGACGACTATTGGCTTGATGGGCGTGCTGCTTAGTTTCCTAATTGGGATTCCCGTGGGCGCTGTGTCCGGATACTATGGCGGAGCTTTGGACGAACTGGTTCAGCGGTTGATCGAGTTCTTACAGAGCATACCGTCCATTCCTCTCTGGATGGGATTGGCGGCATCTCTGCCTGCCGATTGGCCCGTGATCCGTGTCTATTTTGGGATCACAGTTATCCTGTCGCTCATTGGCTGGGGCGGTTTGGCCAGGGTTGTCCGCAGCAAGTTCATGTCACTGCGAGAGGAAGACTTCATCATGTCAGCCCGCTTGATCGGAGCCAGTGAATGGCGTGTTATTTTGCTTCACATGCTGCCTTCGTTCAGTAGTCACATCATTGCTTCGATTACGCTGGCGGTTCCAGGGATGATTCTTGCCGAAACATCGCTGAGCTTTTTGGGACTGGGCATCCGGCCGCCGGCTATTAGTTGGGGTTCCCTGCTGCAACAGGCCCAGAATGTACGAAGTGTGGCGTTGGCTCCATGGCTTTTGACACCGGCGCTATTCGTTATCGTGACGGTTCTGGCGTTCAACTTCCTTGGTGACGGCCTGCGTGATGCCGCTGATCCCTACAGCGAACGCTGAGACTAAGAACCATGGATACAGAAGGGAGAGGAGCTTACGTGGAACCCCTATTAGATGTCCAAGACCTGAAAGTACACTTCTACACCAGTGAGGGGATCGTCCGAGCGGTGGACGGCGTCAGCTTCGTTGTTCAGCGTCAGCGCACATTGGGTGTCGTTGGTGAAAGCGGCTGTGGTAAGAGCGTTACGGCACGGGCTATCTTGGGATTGGCCGGTGAGCGTGCACGGATAGTTGCAGGCAGCATTCTCTATCATCCCCAGCCGGGTGTCAGCCAGGAGTTGACCCGTCTACCCAAAGATGGCCGCGAGATCCGATCGATTCGAGGTCGGGAAATATCGATGATTTTCCAAGAACCCATGGTGTCACTGAGCCCTGTGCATACCATAGGCAATCAGATCATGGAAGTTCTCCAGCTGCATCACAGACTCAAAAAACAGGAAGCCCGCCGCGAAGCCATTGCTATTCTACGACGCGTCGGAATCCCTGAGGCAGAGGAAAGGGTTGATCGCTACACGTACGAATTGAGTGGTGGTATGCGTCAGCGGGCCATGATCGCCATGGCTTTGTGTTGCCGTCCCCGTCTGCTCATCGCCGATGAGCCCACAACGGCGCTGGACGTCACGATCCAAGCCCAAATTCTGGAACTTATTGCTGAACTCAAGGAGACACTGATGATGTCCGTGATGCTGATTACCCATGATCTCGGTGTTGTGGCGGAAGTGGCGGATGACCTGGTCGTAATGTATCTTGGCAAAGCCGTAGAGCAGGGTCCGGTTCGCACCGTTCTCAACAACCCCAAGCACCCTTATACCACTGCCCTGCTGCAGGCCATTCCAAAAATCCAAAAACGAGGCCGCTCCGCACTTCATGCCATAGCGGGCGCTGTTCCTGATGCCTTTAACATCCCTGACGGTTGTGCCTTCCACCCACGCTGTGTCCACGCCATAGCGGGCCTCTGCGAACGGAGTATCCCTCAAAACACGGAAGTCGGACCCGGCCACCGGGTTGCGTGTTTCTTGCACGGAGGTGCTCAAACATGACCAGCACCCAAACTAGACCACTGTTGGATGTTGCGCGGCTTCGCAAATACTTTCCCATTCAAAAGGGGTTCTTCAAGCGCAATGTCGGTTCTGTCAAGGCCGTGGATGATGTATCCTTTTCCATTTATAAGGGCGAAACCTTGGGTCTGGTAGGGGAGAGCGGCTGCGGCAAGACCACTCTGGGCCGCTGCCTGCTGCGTGCGGTGGAACCCACGGGGGGAAGCATTCGCTTTTGGCAGCACGGCCAAGGCAGTGTCGATGTGCTGCAGCTAAGCAAAAAGCAGCTGCGGCATTTGCGACGGGATATGCAGATGATTTTTCAAGATCCATTCTCGTCCTTGAATCCCCGGATGACGGTGAAGGATCTGGTCGGCGAACCTCTCCTGGTCAACAGGGTCGTCAGTGGTCGTCAACTGGAAGAGCGCGTCATCGACATGATCGAAAAGGTCGGCCTGC
>PWMW01000086.1 GCA_003559095.1 Clostridiales bacterium
GCGGTTAATTGACGAAATTCCTGTCATTGCAGTCATTGCATCCCAAGCCGAGGGCACCACCGTGATCGGTGATGCCGAGGAACTGAAGGTCAAAGAATCCAATCGCATTGCCGCCATGGTCACGGAACTACAGAAGTTAGGTGTGGATATCACCGAACGCCCCGATGGCATGGAAATCCAGGGCCGCAGTCCACTGCAAGGCGGCCTGGTGGAGAGCTATGACGATCACCGCATTGCCATGAGTTTGGCCGTGGCGGGGCTTTTCAGTGAGGAGCCCGTAATGGTTCATAACAGCCGCTGTATTGATGTATCGTTCCCTTCCTTTGCGGAGATCCTAGGGACCATTTCTGGCGGGAGAGTCCATGGCTGAATTGCAGGCGCTGCCCATCTAGCCGGACGTCCGCTAATGGATGCAGGCTCGGTATTTTTTGGGCGCAGGAAAACAACGACCGAAAGCTCTTTCGTGGCATGACAGAGAGATACTGTTGCCGACGACGTAGTGAGTTGCGTGATCTATGGCGGCAGCTTTTTGGGGAATTTCGGTGAACCATCTGCAGCTTTAAGTACCTGTTGGAAGGAGCTGGTGTCATGACGGCCCAAAGGTTATTCGCCGTGATCGGCGATCCCATCGGCCACAGCCACTCGCCATTGATCCACAATACCTTATTCCGGCATTTGGGCGAAGACGCGCAATACATTGCTCTGCGTGTGCGGCCCCAAGGGGTTAGTGCCGCCCAGTCTCTGCTGCGGGACAATGCTCTGGGTTGGAATGTAACTATTCCGCACAAAGCGGCGGTGATGGCGGATCTGGATACGGTGGATACCACAGCCAGGCAGTACGGTGTCGTCAATACTGTCAAGAACGTCGGCGGCCAACTGCAGGGGTACAATACTGATGGCTATGGGTTTCTTGCAGGTTTGGGTCAGTGGCAGCAGGAGCTGCCGGGGCAGAAGGTGCTGGTACTGGGTGCAGGGGGTTCGTCTCGGGTGGTGGTGCAGGAGCTCTTGCAGGCCGGGAGTCATGTTGTCCTGGCCAATCGCAATCGCCAGCGGGCGTTGGATCTGGCTGCCCAGCTTCCCGAGCATCTTCAAGGTGGGCTGCAGTGCTGCCAGTTGGACGAGATACAGGCGCAGGAGCGTCTTTTGGTGGTTAATACTACGCCTGTGGGGATGAGCCCGCACGTCGATGAAGCGCCACTCACGAAAGAACAGCTGCAGGGCACCGCGGTGGTCTACGACCTAATTTACAATCCGTGGCGTACCCGCCTGTTGGATCATGCTGCTGCGCTTGGGGCTGTGGTGCTGAATGGTTGGCCGATGCTGTTTTACCAAGCGATGAAATCCCAGGAAATTTGGCGGGAGGAAGCACTGCCGTCGGCGGTGGTGGCCGATGTCTACCAAGAAGTGACAGCGTTTGTGGAGAGGCAGGGATAAACATGGCAGCCGTGCGAGTACTGGTCATTCACGGACCGAATCTGAACTTGTTGGGCACTCGGGAACCGGATATCTATGGACACACGACTTTGGCAGATATCGATGAACGGCTGCAGAAGCAGGCGGCGCAGTGGGGGATGGAACTGAGCCATTTGCAATCCAATCATGAGGGACGGCTTATTGAAGCTCTGCATGAAGCCCGGGGCCAAGTGGATTGGATCATCTTGAATCCTGCTGCATTCACCCACTACAGTTATGCTCTGCGGGACGCCATTGCGGCGGTAGATATCCCCACTATTGAAGTACACTTATCCAATGTGCACCAGCGGGAGGCGTTTCGGACCCAATCGGTCACCGCACCTGTATGTGTGGGACAGATTGCCGGCTTTGGCGCGGAATCGTATCTGCTGGCTTTGCAGGCCATCCGCATGCGTACTGCAACTTTGGCGGCGGAAGCTGCCGGCGATTGAGCATGGCTGTACAGCGGAAAGGGAGGGCATGATGGATGGAGGCATGACAGCGGAACAGTGGCAGCGACTGCGGCAGTGGTGCCTTTCACTACTGGGTCCGTTTCAAGAAGCGGCAACCGCAGCCAGAATACACGGGCGCAGTGCGCTCTGGCAGCTGCAGAGGCACGACCGGCGTTTTTTTCTGAAGGTGTATCAAGATAACGCAGCCTGGGAACGGGAAGTTCATGCCTATGAGCAGTGGACACCCGCCTTGGGTAATGATACGCCCCGGCTGTTGGGCGCCTATGAACCTCATCAGGGAGTGGAGCAGCCTGCGATTCTGCTCACGGGCCTTGCGGGGCTGCCACTGCGGGATGCGCAGCTGGCGTCCTCTCCGGAACAAGCAGTGTGGCGGCGGGCCGGCGTGACACTGCGCAGGCTGCATGACAGCTGGCAGGAAGAGGGTGGCCCGTTCTTCGGTCCCTGTGGCCGCTTTGGCGAGCCAGCAGGGAACGCTCCGGAGGACCCCGGTGCCTTCGTGAGTGCCGGTATGGAGCGGCTGTTGAAACAGGCACTGGCCCAAGGGTATTTGGCTGCTGACGAGATCTTGACAGTCTGGGGGGCGCTGGGTTTGTTGGATTGCTTCGATGGCGAGCGGCCGCGGCCGTGTCACCGGGATTATGGTCCCGATAACTGGCTGGTGGACGATGCAGGCAACTGGGCCGGCGTCATTGATTATGAGATGTCGCAATGGGATCTGCCCATGAACGATTTCAGCCGCTATCCCCACTGGGAATGGCTGCAGCGCCCGGAGCTGCTGCAGGCGCTCTATGAGGGCTATGGCCGGAGGTTATCCCCAGCCGAAAAGCAGCAATGTTACGTGCTGCGGGTTCAGTATGCACTGGATGCTGTGGTCTGGGGTATGCAGGCGCAGTTCTACGGATTTGCGGACGAAGGGCATCGGGCGCTGGCGGCATTGGCCCAGGGTGAGCTGCCGGATCTGCAGTGGTCCCTCGAGCATCGCCACTAGAGCCATAACTGCCGGATAC
>PWMW01000141.1 GCA_003559095.1 Clostridiales bacterium
ATGAGTCCACTCTAAGAACTCCGATTCACAGCAATTCACCCTCTTTATAGAGCTGGAAAAGCAGCTTTTTTTAGTGAAAATTACTTTTTAGAGTGGACTCACAGATGTATTCCGGCTGACAATCCGGCAGCATCCAGCATCAACTATGATCCCGTACCTGCCCGGACGTTGGGTATTGCCTGGACGTTGGTATTGTTTATCGTATTATTAAATTTTGATCACTTCTTTTGCCTGCAATCCTTTGGGACCCTCGGCAACAGAAAATTCAACATTTTGGCCTTCATCCAATGTCTTGTATCCATCCTCCTGGATTTCACTGAAGTGAACAAACACATCATCACCATCTTCCCTGCTAATGAATCCAAAACCTTTCCTACCATTAAACCACTTTACCGAACCTGTTTCTCTTTGCTCTGACATAATAATCTACTTTATTCTTATAAGATATTTCAACTTGTAGTATCCGTTCTTAAGCATCCGGTCTTTAAAAAATCGGATGAAATAAAACGGACACTACCCATAGAGTAATGAATTTTTAATACATGGGCAATTCGATGACTAAAGAAGAAATAGAATTATAATATAAGGCCACTCTAAGAACTACGATTCAAAGGGATTTACCTCCTTCTAAGGGTTGAAAAAATCACTTTTGTTAATAAAAATCACTTTTTAGAGTAAACTCATAGTATATATTTTAAACAACTCCCGCTATCAACTGAAACGCAAGTTATTTTTGGGCTGCTTTCCGTCAGAAAGTCATTTATACAACTTGTTATTCAGGAATTATTTCCGGCAGGTCTTGCTAATAATTCCGGTTACCCTGACATGTTTTTAGCCGGGGTAATCGGAAAACCAAGACCTGAGCCGGAAAATTTTCCTTGGGTTTTATTCGGAGATTACTCTGGGAGCCTTTAGTTTGTTAAAAACTGGATTGCGATTTAAACATAATACCTTATTTCAAAAGCATCATGCTACGGGTATGCACTTCCCTTTCCACACGCAGACGGCTTATATAAATACCACTGGAAAGTCCCATGGCATCGAATCGCACTTCATGGCGACCTGCCGGCACCGTTCCATTAACGAGTACCGCCACCCGGCGGCCCAGGATGTCAAATACCTCCAACACCACCTCGCTTCGTTCCGGCAATTCATACCGGATCACCGAATGGGCATTAAAGGGATTGGGATAGTTTCCCGTGAGGGCGACGGCACGCGGAAGCGCATCTCCGGCATCCGCATCGGTTGGAAGTTCCTCGGTAAAATGAGCTGTCAGACTGCGTTGTGAGGTAATGACAAAGCTGTAGGAAGGCGACTGCGAGACCACCACCCCGTCTTCGGTCCAGTGGAGAAAAGACCATCCTTCAGCCGGCAGCGCATGCAGAACGACCTGTGTACCGTGACGGTAAGTTCCCTCACCCGTCACCGATCCCCGGTTGGTATCATTAACCGACAAGGTGACCTGATACAGAGCCGGGGCCATCTCTTTGAGGTAAGGATAACCGTTGTTCAACCCGGCTGTGTCATTGAGCCATACATCGATGAAGTTGAAACCATTGTAAGCGTTGTCGGTGTAGGGATAAGTCATCTGGTCGGTGGTCTTGCCGATGGTCAACTCACCGCCCGCGCTCTCCTGCTGCCCGGACGTACCGGTATCCCAGTAGGAGTAGTGGACTTTTCCGACATAAACATCGCCGATAAAACCACCGACGTTTTCGTTACCGCTAACCGGACCGGTACTGTAGGAATGCCATATTGATCCTGTCTGAAAATGACCGATAAAACCGCCGACGTGGCGATTGCCGGTCACCGCCGACATGCTGTAACTGTCGCGTAAAACCCGGTCGCTGGCGTTATAATGGCCAATAATCCCACCGACAGAGGTGCCCCGTCCGTTTACCGAACCGGCTGACCATACCTGTTCAATCCTGGCACTGGAATGGCCGGCCAATCCTCCGACCGTGCCGTCACCCCATACATCCACCAGGGCATATAAATGGCGGATTGGATCGGTTTCCGTTCCTCCGCCCAGGTTGCCGGCCAATCCTCCGACCCGGCTGCCACCGGAGACGATCTCACCGGTAACGCTGCTGTTTTCAAACAGGGTGTGCTGATCCGTTCGTGCAACCAGTATTCCCGAATCCCAGCCGCTGGCAATCTGCGCTTCTTCCAGACGGATATTGCGCAATTCCGCACCGGCCACATCGCCCAGGAAACCCTGAAAAGATATATTCGGACGGTTGCTCACCAGATTACGTATCTCGTGGCCATTGCCGTCAAACGAGCCGCTGAACTGTCTGCCGGTCTCCGGCAGGCCCACCGGTTCCCAGCCCTGGCCGTTGTTCCAGACTACGGTGGAGGAAAGATCGATGTCGCTGCCCAACCGGTAATGTGCTGCACGGTTCTGCGACATGGCCGCCAGTCCGGCTGCCGTCGTGATGATGTAAGGATGATCTTCGGTACCAGATCCCGTGAGCGCAGACAGTACTGCCGGTTCGGGCTGTGTGTACCGGCGCAGGTCCTGGAAGGAAGGGTATCCCGTCCCCTCTGCAATCTCCCATAAGGTAAAGAAGTTGAATCCCCGGAAGGTTACCCGCTGTTTCATTTCGGCGGTGTTCAAGCCGATCACCTGATCCCCTCCTGCGCTCTCCGGCTGACCTGAGCTTTGGGTATCCCAATAACACAGGACTGACAGTCCGCTATAACGGTAGCCAACGAATCCGCCAACGTTTTCCTGACCGCTCACCGCACCGGTACTGTAAGATCGTGTGATATAGCCGGTCTGCTGATAGCCTGCCAGCCCGCCAACATTGTTCACGCCACTCACCGAGGCATGGCTGTAGCTGTCGGCTATGGCCCGGCGAGTTCCCGCATTGTAGTGCCCTACCAGACCACCGACCGATCCTGCGGTCCCGATCACGGTTC
>PWMW01000335.1 GCA_003559095.1 Clostridiales bacterium
CGGCTTTAGGCGCAGCCTCGCTGCTGCTTATGACCAGGTTGGTGGTGTTCAGCGCTCTGGGAGCCGCCGCAGCCGGCCTGGGTCATACACTGATGGTGTTTTTTGGTCAGCAGCAGAGGTTCTTGCTGGCAGCGGCTGCAGCCGTTATTTTTGGCATTGGCTTGTTTTTTGTGTTGGCTCCGCAGCGATGGCAGCCTGGGGGCATCTGTCTGCGACGAAGTTCGCCCGCAACCTGGTGGGATTTGGTGGCATTGGGCATTGTGATGGCAGGAATTCCGTGCCCGCCCCATTTGGCTGTCTTGGCGTTCATTGGAGTTCAGGGACTCGCCGTACTGCCAGGTGCATTGACAGCAGCGGGATTTGCCCTGGGCGGTACGGTGCCCCTGCTGGTACTAGCCGTTTTGGCGGGCAGCCTGTCGCCAACCCTGGGCCGCTGGCTGCAGGGCTTGTGGGTACGGCGCATAGCCGGTGCCGTTATGATCTTCTTGGCTCTGCGCGTGGTATGGTCTGCGTGGGGTACGATCTTTGTCTGGTAGACGGGAGCGATAATGCATGTTGGTGCACATTACAGGAGCTTCGGGTTCAGGCACCAGTACGTTGGGACGTTTACTGGTGACGGAACATGGGTTCCAACAGCTGGACGCGGACGACTATTATTGGCAGCCGACAGACCCGCCGTACCAAAGACCGCGGCCTGTGGAAGAGCGCCAGCGACTCCTGCTTGCTGACCTGCAGCTGCGGACTAAGCAGGTAATTACCGGCTCCTTTGTCGGTTGGGGTGACGTGTTCATACCATATTTGGACCTTGTGGTTTTTCTGCAGGTTCCGACGGACGAGCGCCTGCACCGACTGCGCCAGCGTGAATTGGCCAGATTCGGTTGGAATCAACTGCGACCAGGAGGAGTTATGCATGAAAACCACGAAGAATTCCTGCAGTGGGCAGCAAGGTATGACAGCGGCGGACTTGACATGCGGTCTTTGGCCCGCCACGAGAGCTGGTTGACGCAAATACCCTGCCCTGTGGTGCGCATCACAGGCATCTTGAAACCTGCTGCCGCGCTGCGGCTCCTGGAGATACTTCTTGGAAAGGTGATGAGCCATCATGATGAGTGATATGTCCGGTTCGCGGACGCCATCCCAACCTTTGGAGATCACGTGGCTCGGCCACGCCTGCTTTCGGATTGCCTGGAACTCGTTCAGTGTTGTTTTGGATCCCTACGATCCCCGTCCGGGACTGCCGCCCCTGCAGACCCAGGCCCACAAGGTGTTGACGAGTCATGCTCACAGTGATCACAATTTTGTGCAGGCGGTGGAGATGCTGCCCACCATGGGCGAATGTCCGTTTACGTTTGCCGCGTTTCCATCATATCATGACAAAGAACAAGGCGCCCAAAGGGGACCCAATACCATTCATCGCATAGAAGCTGGTGGTTTGGCGGTGCTCCATTTGGGCGATCTTGGGCATCCGCTGGCCCCTGAACTCCGGGAACAATGGGGCATTATTGATGCACTGATGGTTCCCGTAGGTGGTTATTATACCATTGATGCCTCGGAAGCCAAGGAGGTCTGTGATCTGCTGCGCCCTCGGGTCGTGATTCCCATGCACTTTCGGATCGCTCCCGACCAGCCCATCGGGCCTTTGGAAGATTTCTTGGACGTGATGCAGGAGTATGAGATTCAATATTACGACGGACGCACGATCCAGTTGACATCGGATACAGCCAGCCATGTGGCTGTCTTGAGCCAAACCTTTGCTTAGCAGGTGCTTTTTGCAGAGATCAATGCGCAATCTGCGACGCAGTGTGTAACGGGGCAGTTGGCGTTTATCCCCACTGGACCCGCAGCTGGTGAATGAATCCAACGCAGCAAATGATGATCTAGGGTCGCCTGGTTTCCATGGGACGCTGGGAGGATCTGTCAGGGGTGGAATCATGAAACAAACGAAGATACGACAGCACCTGCACGATTACCGCACGTGGTTGGTTGTTACCGTACTGGTAGGTCTCCTTGCCGTATGGGCGGGCTTCTTTGTCTGGAATAGCACCCAGCAGTTGGCCGCCGATTACCTAGGCATGCAGCTGGATGATTTTCGCGGCGAGTTCAACGCAGCCCAGCGCAGTCACGAGCGGTTTTCGCAGTATGTCTTTGACCAGGTCGTAAACCGGCCGCAGATTCTGCAGGCGATGGCGGCGGCTTGGGAAGGCGAGTCGGCGCAGCGAGAGTATTGGCGCTGGCATCTCTACGACCGGCTGTTAGAGGACTACGAGGCCATGCAGGAGTTCCATTTTCGCCAGCTGCATTTTCACTTCCCTAATGGGGACAGTTTTCTGCGTTTTCACAGTCCTCAGCAATACGGAGATAACCTCTTCGCAGTCCGTGAAAGTGTTCGTTTGGCCAATGAAGAACAGCGTATGGTCAGTGGTTTTGAAGAGGGCCGGATCTTTAATGGATATCGGTTCGTCTATCCGTTGTTCTACCGAGAAGAGCATGTAGGGTCGGTTGAGGTTTCGGTGTCCTTGGCCAAGGTCATCGCGGATCTTCACGAAATTCACCCGCAGAGAGACGCCATTGTGCTTCTGCGCCGCTCGGTGGTGGAGACGACTGTGTTTCCCGATGCGCAGGTCAACTACCTGGAGAGCAGTCTTTCTGATGCGTATCTCGTTGACCGTGAAATCTTTGAGATGTTTTGGGCAGCTGATCGGCGTTTGGAGGAGTCCCGCGAACAGCGGCTGATTGCTGACTTGGGTCGTCAGGTTGATCATAGGCTGGCTGCGGAAGAGAGCTTTGCGGTGCACTTTGACCGCGACGGAGTGGATCATCTGGTCATGTTTCTGTCCCTACGGAACATCCGGCAGGAGCATATCGGATACTTGGTGACCGTCAGTCCCGATCAAACGCTACCGCTGTATCGTCAGAACGCGCGCAACGGTATCTGGCTTCTCGGCGTGCTGTATGCAGCCTTTGCCGGTATCTCCTGGTTTTTTGCTCGCGACAAGCTGCGGCTGCGCTGGCAGTCGTCGACCGATTCCCTGACGGGACTTTGGAATCGGGCTGGATTTTTACCGCTGGCCGAGGCTGAGTTAGGTCGCAGTCAGCGCTATGGCAATCCCGTGTCGCTGTTATTGGTGGATATTGATCACTTTAAGCGCATCAATGACACATATGGGCACAATATTGGGGATGATGTTCTGCGCGAGGTGGCCGGTGTTATCCTCGCGAATACCCGGCGTCAGGACCTCTGTGTGCGGTGGGGTGGCGAAGAGTTTTTGGTATTCCTTCCGGAAACCAACCTGGATGGTGCTGTTCAGACCGCCGAGAAATTGCGAGAGATTGTGGCTGAGACGGCCTTCACCCATGGGGCGCCGGTAACTATCAGTGTCGGTGTCAGTGAACGGCTTGCCCAGGAAACGGAACTAAGGTCCATGGTACGGCGGGCTGATTTGGGCCTCTACGAAGTCAAGTACACCGGCCGCAATGGTGTCCGTGTTGGACCCGTCCCGCTGCGTGCGACGCAGTCTTAAGGCATCGCCGGTGGCTCTCGGGATGTGATATTTGCAGAACCCAGTCATAACATAAAGACAAACAAAGAACGAAGACAAGCAAAGAACGAAACCAAAGAACGAAGACAAGCAAGGAACCGCTGTCACGCGGTTCTTTGTTTGTCCCGACATATGCCCCCACATATGCAGGACCCATGCGCTACGTGATACCGTGGAGCAGACGGTTGCGGGACAAGCGGGACAGGATGACGGAGCAGCCTAAGGAATCAACCTCTGCCGCGAATAAAGACATCTGTTCAACTATCTCATGCATGTTTCGACAGTGGTTTCCATTATTTCCCACATACCAGGTAGCTGGAAAATAATGGGTGCCGATAGAAAATAATGGGCTTTGTCCCGATCGTTTTTGGGCAGGAGTCTGTGGGACGCCAGAAGAAACCAGAAATAGCACGGAGTGCAGCGCAATACAGCGCATGGGGTTCCTGTAGCAAGGGTGTCCGGCCCAGCGATACTTTTTTCTTTTACAGACAGTAGGCCAAGACCCGTTGGCGAGTCGATTCAGAACGCGCCGTTGGGCCGTTGCTGCCTGCTTGATACAATAGACTTTAGGAGCATTATCTTTCGGGAGGGAGGCTGCATGATGGCTGACGGGCACGATTGTCACAATTGTAGAGATGAAATGAAACTGAACGTCTGGATGCGGGAGCTTCCCTTCCCAGCGGCTTGCTTGATGCAGAAGGAGTCCTCGGATCAGTATCTTCCGTCCTCAGAGCTGCCCTACGAAATTTGTCACAGCAATCCGGCGTTCAGCGCGATGCTGGGTTTTCAATTCCGGGATGGTGTCCATCCCGAACCGGCTGAGGCCATGGATCTTCCCAAACGGAATCGCCATACACTGAATGCTGTTCTGCAGCGCGTCGGGAGCCAGCGCTCCCATGAGAGCTTGGACCTGTTCTGTCCGGCATGGAGGCGATGGGCTGAGGTCACGATTTTCGCTGTGGGCGAGCACTGCCTGGGGATGATTTTGCAGGACATCTCCACGCGCCTGCAGGCTGAGCGGGAACTGCAGCAGTCGGCCCATCGAGCCCAGGTTCTGTTCAATGTCTCAAGGGACGGCATTGTCATCATCGGCCAGGACCACAGGATCATCGATGCCAATGACAGCTTCTGCAGCATGCTTGGATACTCACTAGAAGAACTGCGGCAGCTGCATACGTGGGATTATGAGGCGAATATGTCCGAGGACCAAATTCGCTCTGACTTCGCCGACCTTGCTTTGGTTGATCGCCTCATAGAAAGTCGACATCGGCGCAAAGACGGGAGCTCGTATTCCGTGGAACTATCCATCTCCGGTGCCCAGGTAAATTATGAAAATGTGGTGATCGCGGTGTGCCGCGACATTACGAAGCGGAAGGAAAGAGAGCGTTTGTTGGAGTATTTGAGTTATCATGATACACTGACTGATCTGGCCAACCGGACTTCGTTCGATGAAGCGCTGGAGCGTCTGCGGACGGCTCACACCTATCCGTTGGCCATTCTCATCGCCGATGTGGACAATCTCAGCGAAGTCAACAATCAGTACGGTCATGTGGCTGGAGATGCGCACATTGCCGCCGCCGCAGATCTGTTACGCAGTTGTCTGCGGCAGGACGATTTCCTGGCGCGCATTGGCGGAGACGAGTTTGCGGCCATCATGATGCACGCCAGATGCGTTGATGCTCAACGGGTGATTGACCGGGTAAGCGCTGAGTGTCTGCGTTACAACGCTACCAACCCCGAACGGCCCTTGGCTATCTCTTTGGGCTGCGCCGAAGCGCAGGATGACAGTGAGGCTTTGGAAGTGGTGGTTCACCGAGCTGACATGGAGATGTATCGGGCCAAGCGCAGGGGTCGCTAGCCAGTACAGCATCGCAAGGGTGTATGCAGTGGGCAGCGGCCGGCTTGCGGGGCAGTGTCTTGGTGTTGAATTTGAGATGCTCAGACGGGTAGTCAGAGGAGGTTAGAACGGTGTTTCAGTTAAGGTTTTGGGTGTTGGTCATATGTTTGGGCCTTTTGTTCGCTCCGTCGGTGGCCGCCGGTTCCTTAGCAGATATTCGCGAGGCCAGCTATGCAGTGGATTTGCCCGCTTTGCAGGAGCTGCGGCTGCAGTGGGAAACTGCTGCAGATGAGGGTAGGAAGTACCATGCTTTGGCAGCTATCTACAACTTTTACGCCGACTATTACGACTTTGTTGAGGGCAACAGCGGCCTGCGCCGGGAGTACACGGACAGAACCATCGAAGCCGCCGAAACGGCTTTGGAATATGGAGTTGTGGAGGCAGGTGTGTATGCACTTCTGGCCGATGGCTACGCCCGGAGGATCACCGGAGCACTCACGGGAATTCGTTTTGGCTCGCGACTGAGCGCTGCCGTCGAGCAGGCCGAAGCACTGGATAGTACCGCTGAGGATCTCCTATATGTGCAGGGAAAGCGCTACCTTTTGGCTCCCTCTTTGGCCGGTGGTGACCGCGAGAAGGCCCTGGAGCAGTTTGAACGATTGGTCCAAGCATACCCGACGAGCTACTTCTACAATCTTCTATTGAGTCAGGCACTGGAAGCTCAACAGCCACAGCGTGCTGCCGCTGTGCGGGAGCACGCTGAGACGCTGCGGCGCTGATTGCTGCAAACTCTGCAGTTCTGAAATGCGGAGGTGTTGTCTGCTACGGCAGTGACTCCGCCTCAAGACGGAGGGGAGCCCGGGCTATCGACGGTATGACCACGACCCACAGTTCGGTATACTGAGGTTACCGACGCTAAGCGAGGGGTGGATGTCGTGGAACTACTGCGCAGATTGTTCATTAACCGCGACTTTGGACTGCTGTTTGTCGGCCGTCTTGTATCGCAGGTTGGCGATGGCGTTCATTACTTCGCCATGGCCTGGTTGGTCTTGGATTTGACCGGATCCGGGGCGGCTTTGGGGACGCTGCTGTTGACGGCGTCCATTCCAGGCGTGGTGTTGGCACCCTTTACCGGGGTGCTGGCTGATACGCTGAATCGGAAGACCATTGTTGTCTCCATGGATATTGTGCGCGGAATCTTGATGCTTGCGTTGGCAGGCACGTATGCGGCGGGCCAGCTGACCTTGCCTGTTCTTTATGCAGCGACGCTCCTGCTCTCCCTGTGTGGTGTACTGTTCGGTCCAGCCATTGCCGCCACAATACCGGGATTGGTCAAGCGGGAGGAACTGGTTAAGGCCAATGCTCGAGACACATTCTCCCATGGGGCTACGGGCATTTTGGGGCCCATCGCCGGAGCTTTTCTGCTGGGCGGCTTTGGCTATCTGGGCATTTTCGTGATCAGCGGATCCACGTTCTTGATCTCGGCGGTCAGTGAGATGTTCATCCGTTTTCCGAAACAACAAAAGCCGGACGTCTCGGCGGATCCCAAGGCCGATTTTGTCAACAACCTGAAGAGCGGTTTCCGCTACCTATGGCAAAACCCGGGCCTGCGGGTCCTGATGGCCGGAGGCATCTTGCTTAACTTTCTGTTCAACCCCCTCTTCGGCGTGGTTTTTCCGTTTTTTGGCAAGGAAGTATTGCTGATGGCACCGGAACACTTGGGGCTGAGTCAATCCAGTTTTCCGGTGGGCATGCTCATCGGTACGCTGTTGGTGGCTTTTTTGGCACAACGGGTGTCAAAGATCAAGTTGCTGGTAGGTGGCATCACCATTCAGGGAGTTCTTATAGCCACCTTGGGACTATTGGCGCTGCCCATGGTATATTCGCAGTTGTCGGCCCTGAGTATCTTGGGCGCCCTGGCTTTGCCGTTGTTTTTGATGGGTGTCCTGAATGTCCAGGTTAATGTACCCCTGCAGGTGATGATGCAGGAGACGGTTCCAGACTTGTATCGCGGCCGTGTGTTTGCACTGTTCGGCAGCATCCTGCAGTTGGCAGCACCGCTGGGCATGGGCCTGTTCGGTGTGCTTTTGGACATTATCCCCATCTATTACTTTTTCTGGTTCTCAGGCGCGGCCGCCTCCGTAACGGCCCTCCTGGTTGGTGCTTCCCCGGCGCTGCATCGGCTCTACGAGAGCACATTGCAGAGCAGCGATGACGGGGGAGCAGCGGCAGAACGCGCTGAAACGCCTGGCAGGGCCTGAGAAGCATCCCGATGCGTGTTTCGTGGGGCCGACAGCATCTGTGAGGCATTGAGGCATTGAAGCATTGCAGTAGAGATCTAGTGCAGCACTGCCGCACCATGATGGTGTTCGACGAAGGCTGATTGTCACAAACGGCTTACATCAAGAAGCACCCAGCAGGACCACTGTGCGAGGTCCCGCTGGGTGCTTTGCATTGCGGCATCCGTACCCGTCAGTGGTGTGCCCCCGTCATTGCTTCTGGTACACCGTGGTGCCAGCAACGATGGTCTGCTCTAACCCCAGTGCTTTGTCGAGCAGGAGCAGGTCCGCTTTGTAGCCGGGCCGCAGCCAACCGAGTTTCTCCATGCCGATACTGACCGCCGGTGTTAGACTGGCCATGCGAAAGGCGTCTACCAAAGGAATGCCCAGCCAGTCCACCACATTGCGGACGGCCTCCAACATCGTCAGCGTAGAACCGGCTAACGTACCGTCGGGAAGCCACGCCGTGCCTTGGCGAACGCTGATGGCTAAGTCACCCAAGGCATAGTTACCATCACTGAGCCCCGCTGCTTGAACGGCATCGGTGATGAGAGCGATGCGCTGGGGTCCTACCATCCTGTAGAGCAGTTTCGCCGCAGCTGGGTGCACATGGACGCCGTCGGCTACCAACTGACAGTGGATTCCAGGCTCGGTGAGGCTGGCACCCAAAAGCCCTGGCTCTCGATGGTGCATAGGGTTCATGCCGTTGAAAATGTGGGTGATATGGGATACACCCCATGCGAATGCCTGCAGGCTTTGGTCGTACGTTGCGGTGGAGTGGCCTGCTGCTACCGTGATTCCGCGGTCCGTCAGCCAGGCAATGGCACTCTCCGCGCCCGGCAGTTCTGGAGCTATGGTGGAAAGTTTCCAATTATCTCCAAGTACCAGGTACAGTTCTTCCAATTCACCAAGGTCCACAGGGCGAATGGCCGCAGCGTACTGGGCTCCTTTGCGTTCAACGTTGAGGTACGGCCCCTCCAGATGCATACCCAGGACTTGTGCCCCGGCAGGGTGGACGGGGTATTCTTCGGCGAAGTTCCTTACGGCCTGCGCAGCCCGCAGAGTTTTATCTGCGGCTGCGGTTACGGTGGTGGGCAGAAATCCGGTGGTACCGCCTTGGGCGCAGTAGCGGCTGATGGCAGCGATCGCCTGTTGGCTGCCATCGAGGACATCGCAGCCATTAGCACCATGGATGTGGATATCGATCAACCCTGGAGCCGCGTAGCCACCGGCGCCATCGATTGCGGCCCATTCTCCTGTGGGAGCTCGCTTCTGATGGAACTCTTCCTGGGACCCCACGAAATCGATCTGACGGTTCCTGGTGACCAAGATGCCATCCGGGATCAGACGGTCTGCAATGATGGTCACATTGTGAATGATCGTTGTTTCCATGTTCTCCATGTTGAACCTCCGTTCTCCACTGTCGATCGAGTACCCGAAGAGGTGTTTGCTATGAACATTAGCATTATGATCATTATAGCATATGGCGACGTTCCGCCTACGGGTGTCGGGGGTGAGCAGCTGTGGTTGCGGGCTATCTTGAAAAGCGATATGATCAGAACAAATGTGTTCGCCGGGAGCGTCGCGCCAGCAGCGGCGGTTTGACACTGGCTAAGGACTACCAGTCCCGGCAACGAACTTAGGAGAGGATACCATGAGTGAACGCAGGCATGTCTGGGTTACCGGTGCCAACTCAGGTTTGGGTCTGGCCGCCAGCAAAGCGCTGACCAAGGCAGGTTGGTTTGTGTCTATGGTCTGCCGTAGTGAACAACGTGGCAAGCAGGCTTTAGCGGAGGTCCAAGGGGGGGCAGGCGCAGATAGTGCCCGTTTGGTCCTTTGTGATCTGGGATCGCTGAAGTCGGTGCGTCGGGCAGCGGAGCTGGTTCCCGAGGAGCACCCAACCATTCATGCATTGGTGAATAACGCAGGGACGATTCAGACCCAGCGCCGCGTAACGGACGATGGCTTTGAGATGCAGTTGGCCGTGAACCACTTAGGACATTTCTTGCTGACACATCTGCTTCTGCCCCACATGGCGGGAACGGCCGCGTATAGGCCGCAGATCGTGAATGTGACGTCTGGGGCTCACAAGATTGGCAGTATCCATTGGGATGATCTGCAGCTGGAAGAGAAGTATGGCGCTTTTCGGGCCTACTCGCAGTCGAAGTTGGCTAACATACTGTTCACCTATGAGTTGGATCGGCGCCTGGCCGGTGAGTTTGCCGTGAACTGCCTGCACCCCGGTGCGGTGGCAACGAACTTTGGCCGCGAATCCGGAGGCGGGTTAGCCGCGTTCATCTTTACCGCGTTTCGACCTTTATTCCTGACTCCTGAGCGCGCTGCCCTACCTTTAGTGAACCTGGTGAATCAGAACGAGGGCGCCGTCAGCGGCAAATACTTCAACAAGCACAAGATCGAGCGTTCTGCGGCTGCCTCCTATGATCAGGAGACTGCCCAAAGGCTCTGGAAGATCAGTGAGCAAATGGTGGGATTGACGGCCAGTGAGCGTCGGGCCAGTAACCTGTATGCGTGAGCGATCCCTGGTGGTGTTGTCTTTTCCTTTGAAAATGCGGGTATAATATCACGAAATGCCACATGTTTTGTTGACTTGGGCGGTAGTGGTAGCTACAATATAGAAGAACACAACATTCCCGTTGGACTGCAGCGAAAGCCGCTGGTATCCACAGCGGTTGGTGAAGGGGAGCCGTCCCCATGCCGCGTCGATCCAATGGGGCAGGATATCGGAGGCAAGCAAAACTATGAGCGACTGCCAGAAGAAAGCAGAGGCCACTGCGGAGCTGCAGGCTTTGGGCCGTTTCATGATGGAGAAGGATTTGGTTTGGGGGAACGCAGGCAATATCAGTGTCCGTCTGGATCACCACCAGCTGCTAATTACCGCCAGTGGATCCCATCTGGGTGAACTGGCGAGCACGGATGTGGTGGTCTGTCCACTGCAGGGTGTTCCCGATGGTGGTGCTCGCCCATCCAAGGAACTGCCCATGCATCAAGCAGTCTACCAGCAGCGCCCCGAGGTACGGGCGGTGATTCATTCGTCGCCCTTTTTCAGTACTTTGATGGCCTGTTCCCAGCAGGACATTCCCAACCACTGGTTCGTGGAGGCCATGTATTACCTAGAACGCGTGGAGCGGGTTCCCTATTGTCATCCGGGCAGTTCTGCCTTGGAACAGGCCGTGCGACAGCAGACGTCCCAGTCCAACGTGCTGCTTTTGAACAACCACGGAGTGCTGGTCTATGATACCAATGTCAAAGAAGCTCGTGCGGCCCTGGAGACGTTAGAACTGACCTGCCGCATGGTGGTGCAGGCCAACGCTGCCGGCGTGAATATGGCGGGGCTGGAGCCTGACGTTGTTGCGGATTTTTTGGAGAATGCCAACTATCGGCCGCGGCGCCGTTGGGCAAAATGAAGGGGTGAAGGAACATGATCGGTGTTGTGGCAGACGATATTACCGGAGCGAATGACATTGGCATAATGTTCGCCAAAGCCCATCGTATCGTGCATGTGGTGACTCTCGACACAGTGGGTGCCCATATCCAGCTGGCAGATCCGCACCCCGACGTTCTCGTCCTAGACACCAATTCTCGTTTGGATGAGCCGCAGGCAGCATACGCCAAAGTCTTCCATGCAGTAAAAGAACTGGAGCGGTTAGGATGTACGCAGTACATTAACAAGACCTGTTCTGTGTTTCGCGGCAATATCGGAGCGGAGTTTGATGCCATGCTGGATGCACTCCAGCAGAATTTCGCCGTGGTGGTGTTAGGTTTTCCCAAAAACGGCCGCGTGACCAGAGACGCCATCCATTACGTTCATGGCAAACGCTTGCAGGATTCGGAGTTTCGCCACGATCCCGCTCATCCCATGCGTCAGTCCAATTTAGGAGACATACTGCAGCAGCAGACCGAC
>PWMW01000103.1 GCA_003559095.1 Clostridiales bacterium
GTGGACTTCCCCACGGGCCCGCATAGTCCCGAGGGAGCCGCCTGCCAGAAAGCGTGAAGTGGCAATGAACGTTACGCGAAGGGATCATCTAGCATCGTCATTTACCTTTTTTGCCAGCTGGGGCTTTTCTTTTAGCGCCGGCTATTTTCCATTGGCATAGGTAAGACGATAGCTCTTCCGTAACCAACAGAGCGCAGATCTTCAATTTGCTTGACCCACGGGAGACTTTCATGAAGTCTCCTTTTTTGTTACCCAAATTCTGCTGCCCAAGAGGCAATCCACAGGAGGTATCGGTATGGTTATTGTAATGAAGCCCGGCGCACCCCAGAGTGAAATTGAAAAGTTGACGAGGAAGTTTGAAGGCATGGGTTTGTCCGTTCATCCCACCATTGGCCAAAATTACTCCATCCTCGGTCTTGTAGGCGATACACAGGCCCTTCAGGAAACGCAGGTGGCAGCAACCAGCAGCTACATCGATCGCATCATTCGGGTGCAGCATCCCTTCAAACTGGCCAGCCGCCACTTCCACCCTGACGACACGATCATTGACATCGAAGGGAACAAAGTGGGCGGCGGGAACTTGCTGTTCATCGGCGGCCCCTGTGCCGTGGAGAGCCGGGAACAGATCATGGAGATCGCCCAGAGTATCAGCGGTCTCGGAGCCCAGCTCCTGCGGGGCGGCGCCTACAAGCCGCGGACCTCCCCCTATAGTTTCCAAGGTCTCGAAGAAGAAGGCCTCAAACTACTCCAGGAAGCGAAGGCCGCCACAGGCATGCCCATCGTATCAGAGATCATCTCGCCAGATCTGGTGGATTTGGTAGCCAGTTATGTGGATGTGCTGCAGGTCGGCGCCCGCAACATGCAGAACTTCGCCCTTTTGAAAAAGGTTGGCCAGACCAAAAAAGCAGTGTTGCTGAAGCGAGGCATGTCTGCTACCATCGAGGAACTGCTCATGGCTGCAGAGTATATTATGTCCGAAGGCAACAAAAACGTGATCCTCTGCGAGCGAGGCATCCGTACCTTCGAGACCTATACCCGCAACACCCTGGATATCAGTGCCATCCCGGCCATCAAGGAACTGAGCCATCTGCCCGTCATTGTAGATCCCAGCCACGCTGCCGGTCGTTGGGCCATGGTCGAGCCCCTGGCCAAAGCGGCTATCGCTGCTGGAGCCGATGGTTTGATCGTCGAAGTGCATCACAAGCCCGACGAGGCTTTATCCGACGGCGCCCAATCCCTGCTGCCTGCCAAATTCGGCCGTTTGGTCTCTGTTGCCAAGCATATCGCCCAAATCGACCATGCGGTCGTGTAAGGAAGGATGCATTATGACACACTCCCATGTAGGTTATCAGGGTGTTCCCGGTTCCTTCAGTGAACAGGCACTGCGCCAGTTCTTCGCTGCCGAAGCGCCCACGGTGGAATTTCGCAACTTCGAGGATGTCTTCGAAGCGCTGCACAATGGCCGTGTGGAGTATGGCATTCTGCCCATTGAAAACTCCAATACAGGCATGGTTTTTGACGTGTACGACTGCCTGCAGCAGTACAATTTGCACATTGTCGGCGAGACATATGTCAAAGTGGAACACCACCTGCTGGGTGTTCCCGGAAGCACCCTGGCGGATGTTCGAGAAGTGTATTCGCATCCACAGGGGTTTTCGCAGAGCCGTCGCTATCTCCGCCGGTATGATGGAACATGGCGGCTGATCCCCTACTACAACACAGCCATCAGCGCCCAATATGTGGCAGAGCAGGCGGATCCTCGCAAAGCCTGCATTGCCAGTGACCGCTGCCGCGAGATTTACGGTCTGCAGTCCCTGCAGGCACACATCCATGATGAAGCCCGCAACTTCACGCGCTTCATTGTGATCGGACGTGAACTTTCCTTTGGTGCTGAAGCCGATAAATTAAGCGTCTTGTATTCGCTGCCCCATACGGTTGGTTCTTTGTACACCAGCTTGGGCATCTTCGCCGACCACAACATCAACCTGCTGAGCGTCCAATCCCGGCCCATCAAAGGCCGGCCGTGGGAATGGTACTTTTACGTGGACCTAGCGGGGAACCTCGATGAAGACAACGTGCAGAGTGCTCTGCAGCAGCTGGAACAGTTATCACAGTACCTGCAGGTTCTAGGCTGTTACGGCGCCCGGCCGGATCGTCTGCCCCTGCAGGCCGCAGAAGAGGAGCGTGTTTGAATGGAAGCCAATACCCCATGGCAGCACATAGTCGAGCCCGAGTGGCTGGCCGCCCATCTGGACAGTCCCAACCTGGTCATTGCCGACTGCCGCTTCGCCTTAGCCGATCCCAGCTTGGGCCGGACGCAGTACGAGGCCGGCCACATTCCCGGCGCCCAATACTTTGACCTAGACAAGGATCTGTCATCACCGATCACGGAGCATGGCGGCCGACACCCGCTGCCGGATCCCCAAGCCCTAGAGGCCAAACTGCGCAAAGCTGGTATCAGCCACGATTCTGTGGTGGTGGCCTACGATGATCAATACTCTGGTATGGCAGCTCGCCTATGGTGGCTGCTGCGCTACTACGGCCACGAGCAGGTAAAAATCCTCAATGGCACCTTCAGCGGCTGGGCAGCTGCCGGCTATCCCACCACCAAGGAGGTGCGCAAGCCGCCGGCTGGCAGCTTGCAGGCGAACCTGCAGCCGGAGCTCTTGGCCACTGTCGACGATGTCCACAGAAATCTGGAAACACACCGCGCTGTGCTTCTGGATGCCCGGGAGCCCATCCGTTACCAGGGTCTCCAGGAGCCCATTGATCCCGTAGCCGGGCGCATTCCCGACGCCCGCAATGCCTTTTGGCGAGACACCAGTGACGAACAAGGCCGCTGGCACTGCCGGCCCTTGGCCGAGACAGTGGCCGATCTGCCCAAGGATCAACCCTTAGTCGTCTACTGCGGTTCCGGCGTCA
>PWMW01000209.1 GCA_003559095.1 Clostridiales bacterium
AAATACTTCATCAGTCTGCTCAAGGCTTTCTACTGCAAACACGCCGAAGCAAGCAATGAGTTTGGCTATCAGTGGCTTCCCAAACTGGACGGTAAAGATCAATCTCATATCGCCATGTATAAATCTATGGCGGAGGGCGAGATGGAAGGATTGATCTGCTGGGCGGACAATCCAGCTGTTTCCGGACCGACGGCGGGGAGCAAGCGCCACTACACAAGCAATCTCAAATGGTTGGTATCTATCGATCTCTTTGAGAATGAAACCGCTTCGTTTTGGAAGGAACAGGACAAGAATCCCGCGGAAATTGACACGGAGGTGTTCATTCTTCCGGCCGCAGCTTCGTATGAACGGGAAGGCAACAAGGCCAATAGCGGGCGCTGGATCCAGTGGCAGTGGAAAGCCCAAGAGGCTCCTGGCCAGTGTCGGTCGGACCTGTGGATCGTCAATGCCCTGTTCAAACGGCTGCAGGCACTGTATGCTGAGACAGGCGGTATCGTGCCAGAACCCATAGTGAACATGGCCTGGGAGTATGAAGACAGCAGCGGACAGCTGGATATTGAAAAGGTCTGCAGTGAAATTAACGGCTATCGAGTGGATGGCAGCGGATTGGTGCGGAACTTCCTTGATCTGCAGGATGATGGATCCACAGCCTGTGGGAACTGGCTCTACAGCGGCTATTACAACGACTTGAGCAATCCGCCCTGTAAGCGTCGTCAACGGGAAACCCAAGGCATTGGTTCCCACCTACAGTGGGCCTACGCTTGGCCGCTGAACCGTCGCGTCGTGTATAACCGGTGTTCCGCCGATCCTGCGGGAAATCCTTGGAATCCCGACGTCCCCCAAGTCTGGTGGGATCAGCAAACACGGTCTTGGAAAGGATATGATGTACCGGATTTCAACACCAGCGTAACCCCGATCCATTCGGCCCAAACTCCGTTCATTATGCTTCCAGAAGGCAGGGCCCGCCTCTTCTCGGCATTTCTTAACGACGGTCCATTTCCAGTGCACTACGAGCCGGCGGACAGCCCCACGGCCAATCGCCTTCACCCTGAGGCAACGTTCAACCCCATCAGCCAAAGGTTCTATGAAGACCATTTGGTAGAAACAGAACAGGATCGACAGAAGTACCCATACGTTCTGACAACGTATAGAGTGGTAGAGCACTACCAGACGGGCACCATCACGCGCAACATGCCTTGGCTCAATGAGATGATGCCCGAGTTGTTTGTCGAACTTGATGAGGAGCTGGCGGCCCAGTTGGGGATCGACAATGGCAGTCGAGTGGTGGTCACCAGCAAGAGGCTGCAAGATCCATCCGGGGTTGAGGCGAAAGCATGTGTGACGAAGCGTCTGCGTCCAATGATGGTTAACGGCCGCAAGATCCACGTAGTAGGTATGCCGTTCCATTGGGGATTCGTCGGGATGAACAAGGGAGCCGTGGTCAATGACCTAACACCATCAGTGGGGGATCCGAATACCACCATTCCAGAGTTTAAGGCGTCTCTGTGCAATGTGAGGAGGTGTGATGGATGAGACACCAAATCTGTTTGGTTGATACCTCCAAGTGTACGGGCTGCCGTGCTTGCCAATCGGCCTGCAAACAGTGGAACCAGCTGCCGGCTGAGAGCACAACATTCGCCGGTGCCTACGAAAACCCACCTTACTTTTCGTGTATGACGTGGACCAAGGTGGTGTTTCGGGAACACGATGACAACGGCACCACCCGTTGGTATATGTCGAAGCAGGGGTGTATGCACTGCACGGATGCGGCCTGTGTCCTCGCCTGCCCGACTGGGGCCGTCCATCATACCCATTACGGAACCGTCGCCATTGATGAGATCAAATGTATTGGCTGCAACTATTGTGCTGCCGCTTGCTCGTTTCGGGTGATCGGATTCGATCGCAGTGCTAACTTCGCCAAGAAGTGCACGTTTTGCTATGACCGGATCAGTAACGGACTGAAGCCGGCCTGTTCGGCGGCTTGTCCCACCGGGACGCTGGTCTTTGGGGATGAACGCGAAATTATTCGGCGAGCCCAGGGCCGGGTCCAATATCTGCGGGCCCATGGGCGAGAGGACGCCAGGATATACGGGCTCGATGAAGTACAGGGAACTGCAATGCTGTACGTCTTAGCGGACGTCCCGGAACGATACGGTTTGCCCGCGGATCCGCGCGTTCCCATTCAGACTCGGATCTGGAATGCCATCTATGGACCCCTGCGCATCGCCGTTGTTCTGGCCGTCACGTTCAGTATTTGGGCCAATTACAACAAAAACCGCGAGTTGGATGAAGGTAAGGCGGCCAAGCAGGACGAGGGAGGTGCAGACCGATGACGTCCAAGCCTTTCAAGGGAGGCCTCAGGATTCCGCACTACAAAAGTTTCACTGAGCACCAGGCTATCACGGCCATGGCAGCGCCAGCAGAGTTGGTGATCCCGCTCCAGCAGCACATTGGCGCTGCCTGCAGCCCTTTGGTAGAGGTGGGTGAACAGGTCAGTGCCGGCCAGAAGATCGGTGACTCCGATGCCTTTGTCAGTGCACCTATTCATGCCAGCCTATCCGGCCGGGTCAGGGCTGTTGAAATGCGTCCTGCGCACAGCGGTCAGGATGTCTTGTCCGTAGTCATCGATGTCGATGATGAGCAGCAGCCATGGCGTCCGGTAGACACGCAGACGAAGCATTTAGGTAAGGAAGATATCATCGCAGCGGTCAAAGAAGCCGGGATTGTGGGAATGGGCGGAGCCGGGTTTCCCACCGCGGTCAAACTGCAGCCGCCCCCAGAGCATCCTGTTGATACGGTGCTCATCAACGGCTGTGAGTGCGAGCCGTATCTGACATGTGATCACCGTGTAATGGTAGAAATGCCAGAGGAGATTCTCAAAGGAGCCGGCTATATCCGCCAAGCTCTTGGTGCTGAGGCTG
>PWMW01000088.1 GCA_003559095.1 Clostridiales bacterium
ATCGCTTCGGCTTAAGCAGCCCCCGTCGAGCGTTAATGAAAGGCCCTCGATCGCCCAGCGCTGGCGCACTATGGCTAACGCTTTGGCGTTTCGAGGGGGTCGCAACCTCCATGTTGCTCCACGGTGGCCGGTCACTCCGGTGCCTCCGGGATACAACCCGAGGATCAGGACGCGCATGTGGGAGGTTTGTCCAATGAGACGCTTGGAAATGTATGAGAAGCAATTTTGGCTGGATAAGCAGCCGCTGACCATCTTGGCCGGGGCTGTCCATTATTTTCGCGTGGTCCCCGAGTATTGGCGGGATCGGCTCCTGAAGCTGAAAGCAGCTGGCTTGAACACACTGGAAACTTATGTGGCCTGGAATGTACATGAACCGCAGCCCGGCAAGTTTGCTTTTTCCGGCATGTATGATCTGGAGGCTTTTGTGCGTTTGGCCGCTGAACTGGACTTGCACGTTTTGGTACGGCCAGGCCCGTATATTTGCTCCGAATGGGACATGGGTGGGCTGCCGGCATGGCTGTTAAAGGATGGGAATATGCAGCTGCGCTGCAGTTACCAACCGTATCTTGATGCTGTGGAGCGCTTTTTTGATGCGTTGATCCCCCGCCTCGTGCCTCTGCAGTCCACTCACGGTGGGCCCATCTTGGGGCTGCAGGTGGAAAACGAGTACGGCAGCTACGGGAATGACCAGTCCTATCTTCGGTGGCTGGCCCAAGGTCTCGAACGCCGCGGCATCGATGTCCCGCTGTTTACCTCCGATGGCGGTACAGATTGGATGCTGCAGGGCGGGACACTGCCAGATGCCTTCAAGACGGTGAACTTCGGGTCGCGGTCACAGGAGAACTTCCGCAAGCTGCAGGCGTATCAGCCCGACCTGCCGTTCATGTGCATGGAGTTTTGGAATGGGTGGTTCGATCACTGGGGCGAGGAACACCATACCTGTCCTGCCGCCGAGGTGGCTGCGGAGGTGGACAGTATGCTGCGGCAGGGAGCTTCCATTAATTTCTATATGTTCCATGGGGGCACGAACTTCGGATTTTTCAATGGAGCCAATTGCTTCGATACCTATGAGCCGACCATTACCAGCTATGATTCCCATGCTCCCGTGGGAGAAGCTGGCGAACTGACGGAAAAATATCACGCCATCAGAGAGGTGTTGGCATCCCATTTTGGGCCGGTGCCCGATGTCGCTCCGCAGCCTACAGCCACGGGAGCGTATGGATCGGTGCCGCTGACGCAGGGTGCATCCCTCTGGGAGGCACTGCCCCTTGTATCCCAGAGTTTCCAGCGGCCCACTCCGGTGCCCATGGAACTGCTGGATCAGAACTATGGTTACATTCTCTACCGAACGCACATAACGGGGCCTCGGGCAGAAGACCAACTGCGCATCCACGGGTTGCATGATCGGGCACACGTGTTCTTGGATGGACAGCTCCAGGGTACGTTGTATCGCAACATGGCCAAGCCTTCCGTGACCCTAACCATACCACCGGCCGGAGCGCAGCTGGACATTCTTGTAGAGAACATGGGCAGGGTCAACTACGGGCCGCATTTGGCCGATCGCAAGGGCATCACCCACGGCGTCCAGCTTGCCGGGCAGTTCTTGTTCGATTGGAACATCATGATCATGCCTTTGGAGGACATCACAACCATTCCTTGGCAGGATCATCTGCCCCAAACCGTGCCGGCCTTTTTCCGAGGAACCTTCAACGTTGATGAACCGGCAGATACCTTTGTCCATCTGCCCCAGTTTCAGAAGGGTGTCTGTTTCGTCAATGGGTTCAACCTTGGCCGATATTGGAATGAGGCCGGTCCCCAACAGACGCTGTATCTACCGGGGCCCATTCTCCAACGGGGCACCAATGAGCTTGTGGTCTTCGAAACTGATCGTGTGATTGTCCCCGAGGTTGCGCTGGTAGCTGAACCCATGTTGGGCTGAGGCTTCATGCTAGAAGCGCCGCGCCGGCAGCCAGGCTGGCTGCCGCCTAGGGTATTGTCTGAGGAGTTGATGTCGTGATGGAAACTAGAGCCAATGAGCAAGAACTGCAGCGGCGAGTTGCCGAGTTAGAACGGGAGGTCCGCCGCCTGCGGCGGGAACGGGATGAGCAGGATCGGATGCAGTTTCCCTGGGTGGGCAACTTAGGGCGCTGGGAGTTTAGGCTGGATCGCAATGAGGTCTTCTTCAACGAGGCCAAAATCACGGCCCTGGGCTATGCAGCGGATTACGTGGAGCAGCCTGTTCCTTACCAGTTCTTCACGGAGAAGTTGCACTCTGAGGATTACGAACACACCATGCAGAAGATGCGCGATCATCTCGAAGGCAGGGCACCGGCCTATGAAGTGGAGTATCGGATCGGCACCGTTGACGGCGGTTGGAAGTGGTATTATGACCGCGGTGTGGTAACGGAGTGGGCGGCTGATGGAGCGCCGCTGCTGGTGGCTGGCATCGTCTTCGACATTACAGAGCAAAAAGAGATGGAAGCACAGCTGCGACAGCAGAACCAGCAGCTCAAGGAAATGGCCGCCACCGATGCACTGACCAGGGTAGCCAATCGCAAGGTGCTGTTGAACCAGCTGGCTGCCGAGATGAAGCGCTGGAAACGCAGCGCCAAGGACCTTTGTATATTAATGTTGGATATCGATCACTTCAAGAACATCAATGATAGCTATGGTCATGTCACCGGGGATTCCGTACTGCGACAGACTGCGCAACTGATCCAGGACAATCTCCGAGAAGTGGATCTGGTGGGCCGCTATGGCGGCGAAGAGTTCATGGTACTTCTGCCCGAGACGTCCCTGGGTGATGCTGTGATAGCTGCCGAGCGGGTTCGCCGGGCTGTGGCGGCCGCCGAGTTTTCTGCCGGGATCACTGTCACAATTAGCGGCGGTTTGGCCACTTACAGGGGTGAGCGGTTGGAAGAGTTTGTAGATGCGGCCGATCAATGCCTATATCAGGCTAAGAATAATGGACGCGACTGTATTCGCTCCCCGCTTGACGCCTCCAAGACTGGAGAACCGCAATAGTTCGGCTTTCTCTGCAGCCCGCAGGCCTAGCACCCCTGTTGCATAGACAGCAACACGCGGTTTACGACCGAGTGCGAAACGCCGTTTATCAGGTGTTTCTCCGAGGGGGCCCGTAAATGTTGGGCGTGGGAACACGTCTGCGCAACAGGCCTGCTTGGTGCCGGCTGCAAGAATGGCATGGGCACACCAAATAGAAACGGCGAACTTCCGTTCGTGGAAATATCTGTGACCACGAACTTCTGAGGTTGCGCATCCACAGGGATTATGGAGTGACACCCGCTGAGAGCTCAAGAGGGGGATCCACGATTGAAGCTGTACCATGAAACACCGGATATGTATGGCTGGTTCATCCGCAAGTACGGGCTGCTCAATCCCGTGAGCCTACAGCGCCTGCAGCCCGAAGGTGCCAGCGTGTGGCAGGTGGGGGCCTGCACACTGCGCTTGGATCTGGTACGGTTGATGCAGCTATTGCACGCAGTAACGCCCCGTTTTGAGGAGAACCCGCTGAGCCTACGTAGGTGGGGTGTATTGGAGCAGCACTTCACCATCGATGTCTATGAGGATCTGGCCTATGTCCTGCAGCCCGGTTTTTCACCCCAGGCTCGTTGGGATCACCTGCGGCAGGCGCTTGCGACGGACCACGAAGTCCGGCACGGAGAGATGTTGCTCCGCCCCGACGAACTGTGGCCTGCCTTTCTCAATGAGCTGCGGCAAAATCTGTCCCTAGTCGAGGGTTGGTGTCAGTACCATCTTGTGGGGAGCACCATGGAGTCCCTGAAACCGGTGGTGGCGGCAGTGGACGCCAGCCAGTGGGAATCGGAGTTTTTTGCGCAGCGCGCAGGCTGGATTGGCATGGGTGAGCCCATCTGTGCTCTGCTCAGTTGGGCCAATGCAGTGGTCTGTCCCCACCTAAATCGAGAAGCAGCCGTATTTTTCTGGCCGCGGTCCAAAGCCCGCCGTGTCCTGCGGGTGGGTACGGAGCATCTGGATTGGAGCCGTCTTTGGGTCTTGGATTATCAGCTTGGGGATATGCTGGTGGAATACGAATCGGTGGGACACATTGCCGCGCTGCCTGATGATGAAGGCAACCGGCTGACGTTGCAACGGGCCAAGGAACTGGCCCTGCGTTATTGGCAGGAGGCAGTCCCCTATGAACAGTATGTCGAGGATCCGGCAGCGGTGGTAGGCGGATTTTTGCGGCCGGACTGGACCGACCCCAGAGCAGAACTGCTGTATTTTGGCGATGTTCCTGCCCAGTATGTGGAACATCCGCTCTGTGATCGCTGGCATGAGGCAATACCGCCGGCGGCAGGCCCTGGCTCAGCTCGGTACACCCTGACGGTGAGCGGAACAGAGGAGTCCGCTGATTCATGACCATTTGCCAGTCATAGCAATTGCTACAGCAACAGGGGAGCGATAGTGTTCTCCACAGGGGGCTGAACATCTGCACGGCCCCCGCCGAAGGGATGGGATGGCTGTGGGGCGTACGACAAAACAAGTCATTGATGAAAGTGGACGGGACAAGCGCAGCCTTGGCTACTATTCCACACCCGCCTTTGTCACAGAATACTTAACACAGCGGATGCTGGAGCAAAATCCCCAGGGCACTTGGGTATTGGATCCCTGCGTGGGCCGGGAAGAAATGGTAGGCCCCTTTGTGCAGGCGGGAAAGCGTGTGCTGGGCCTAGATATCGTGGACTATGGCGGTACGCGGCAGGCGGACTTTGCCCAGCAGGATTTCATAGAATATTATGCCCAACAGCGCCCTATCATCGCTGCGCAGCAGGGTTTGGACTTTGACTACTACATAGCAAACCCGCCCTACAACTGCCACGAAAGCAGTTACATCCGCAAACGCAAAGACGAACTGCAGCAGTTGTTTCCCGACATCGGCACCCTCAACATGTATTCCCTGTTCTTGGCGGCCATGGTGGATTGCGCCAAACCCGGTGCTCTCTTGGGAGTTATTACCAGCGATTCGTTCTTGACCAATCGTCTGCACAAGGGACTGCGGAACTTCGTGCGGCAGCGATGTTACATACATGAACTGCTGCTCTGCCCTACAGACATGTTCCGGGACCAGCAGGCGGACGTGCGTACCTGTCTGCTGCTCTTAGAGAAGCGCCAGTTCGGTCTGGGACGTCTTGAGCATGGCGTTACTGAGACATTGGGGCGTCCCGTCCACGAGGCCGCCTTTGTCAAAGCTCTGCAGGAACGACGGTTTCGGGTTACTGCGGCTCAGGATCTGTTCCTTGATGGCCATCGTGATCACGGGGAGTGGTTGGTGGACTGCCCAGCGGCCGTGGCTCGTCTCTTTGAAGGCCCGCGGCTAGGAGATGCGTTCCGCTGTGTCACGGGAGTTTCTACCGGCAGCGACCGGACATACCTGCGAGCAACGTCGCAGCCGGGGTGGGCGGTTCCGTTCTACAAAAACCCAGGTAAACGCCGCTTTTTTGCTGGTCCAGATGGTTACCTGCCTGACGATTATTTGGAGCTGGGGCGGAGCGTACCGAATTTTTTGATCCGCAATCGATCCGATCTGGGAAGGGCAGGCATTGCCTGTTCCAGCATGGGCGTGGCCTTTGCGGCATGTTATCGGCCGGAAGGGGCTGTCTTCGGTGTCAACGCTAACTTCGTGGAGGTCGACGATGACCTCTGGTGGCTGTTGGCCTATTTAAACAGCTCTCTGGTGACCTATTTTGTCCGCGGTGTGCTGCTGCGCAGCAATATGATCACCAGCGGCTACGTAAGCCGGATTCCGTTGGTGAACTTACGTTCTGATGCCAAGAACAGCTTGGCTGACTTGGCTCGCAGGGAGTACCGGCGGCTGCAGCAGGGCGGCGCCCGTGACGAGGCTGTGGTGTCCCTTATTGATCAGGTGGTGTTTGCTGCAGCGTCCTTGGAGTCCAAGGATATCCAGCACATCCAGGCATTCTGTGCTGACTTGGTCCGGCGCACGTAACGGCGCTGTTTAAGCCGCCGGGCAGCAACGGGAGGAACCTGGGAGCGTGGACAAGAACAAAATTTGACCCTTTGTGAGACAGGAGGTTTTCCTTTGAAGATCACGAAACTGGAGTTGCTTATGGTCAGACCCCGTTGGATGTTCTTGAAAATGCACACCGATGTGGGACTTGTGGGCTTGGGCGAACCCATCGTGGAAGGGCACACCCACGCCGTGGCAGCGGCGATCCGATCCTATGAGGAGTACCTGATCGGCCAAGACCCGCGGCGGATCGAACATCACTGGCAGGCACTGTATCGTGGTGGATTTTACCGCGGCGGTCCGGTGCTGACCAGTGCTATCTCCGGGATTGAACAGGCCATGTGGGATATTTTGGGTAAATCTTTGAATGCGCCGGTTTACCAGCTCTTAGGGGGTCTGGTGCGCGACCGAGTGAAGCTGTATGCCCATGTGGGCGGTGCGGATCCCGAGAGCTTGGCCGCCAACGCCAAAGCATTGGTCGCTAAAGGCTATCGGGCATTGAAGACTGGCTTTGAGCCGCCGGTGCGTTTCATTGATACCCAAGCGTTCTTGGAGGAGCAGACGGAGCGATTCCGGGTGCTGCGAGCCGCTGTGGGTCCCGATGTAGATCTGGCAGTGGACTTTCACGGGCGGTTCTCGCCGGCAATGGCCAAACGGATGATCCAGGCTTTGGAGCCCTTTTATCCTATGTTTGTGGAAGAGCCTTGTCTGCCGGACAATGTGGATGCTATGGTGGACATTGCGCGTTCGACCACGGTGCCGTTGGCCACGGGCGAACGGCTTTTCACCAAGTGGGGCTTCCGTGAACTGCTGGAGAAACAGGCAGTGGCCGTGGTCCAGCCTGATCTCTGTCATGCCGGCGGTATCTTGGAAGGCAAGAAGATAGCGGCTATGGCCGAATGCTATTACGCATCCATCGCACCCCATAATCCTTTGGGACCCATATCGTTGGCGGCTGCCCTCCAGCTGGATGCCTGCACGCACAATGTCTTGATGCAGGAGCAAGTGACGCTGGGCGAAGGGTATATTACGGAACCATTTCAGCTGGAGGACGGGTACACCGTAATCCGGGACAAGCCGGGGTTGGGGATTGAACTGGACGAAGATGCCATCGCTGAGCTGCAGTATGATGGCCGTTGGCAGACACCCCGGGTCTGGGATCCTGCCGATGGTTCGGTCGCCGAATGGTAACTTCGCGTTAGCGCTCCTGGGACAGCAAATGGTCCACTTCCGGAGGGAAGTGGACCAACGCAGGCCGTTGCAAGCGGTTGAGTCAGCGGATCAGCTCCCGCAGTTCGCCAGCGCTGAGGGCTCGATCCCAGATGATGATATCGTCAAGGTAGCCAAAGAACTGTCGGTCGCCAGCTTCCTGGTTGCCGACCCAGACGGGGAGTTCCCCGGGAAACTGGGTGATGTCGTTTTCGCCACGATAGCGCCGGAGCTCTTGCATACGGCCATCGATAAACACTTGGATTTGACGCCCGTCCCAAACTAAGGCGGCGTGATGCCAGTGATCCAACTGGACAGAGTGAGCCTCTGTGGTGGCTTGATAATCGCCGAATTGCACGTGGATGCTTTCGGGTTGATATCCGCTATAGCTCTCAACCAAAAAGAACCGAAGATTGTCGCTGCTGTCCGTGAACAGACGGCTGAAGCCGCTGCGGTGCGCACCCCACGATTCGGCGTGGAACCACATGGCTATTGTGAAGGCCCGCGGTGAACCCCAGTCCACGGTCAGTCTAGCAGCCTGTTTATCATCGCCGCCGAAGTAGAGAACATGACCGTTGCCGGGACCGCCACGTTCGATCGTGCTTGGGCCGAGGTCGAGCTCGCCCGAGCCCACAGCACTGTGGACTAGGCCGAAGCGGCTGTCATATTGGGCAGGAGCAAAATCGGCCCAGAACACCAAACCATCCTGGAGATTGTCCATTTGGTAGTCGCCCCAGGCGGGTTCCGTACCATCGCCCATGGCCTGACGCCACGCTTTGAGATCAGTTAGATAG
This sequence comes from Clostridiales bacterium, assembly GCA_003559095.1. Taxonomy (GTDB): domain Bacteria; phylum Bacillota; class Limnochordia; order Darwinibacteriales; family B1SED10-159; genus SLOZ01. Next base: position 8,011 of record PWMW01000088.1, read on the forward strand.
CGTTGGAGATCCGTTAGAAAGTCCGGATGAGCCGAGCGATTGGCCTCAGCTCGCTCAATGCTGCGTTCTAAGTCCGCCAAAATCCCGTCCAGGTCGTCCATGGTCACTGCTGCATCGGCCTCGTCCCAGGCCCCGTAGGCGCCCACCCCTGCGCTGAGTACCAGGATCAAGATACATGCAATTGTTAGTTTGCGGTGGAACATCAATGAAACCTCCTTTTGTATTCTTCCCAGATGGACTTCTTCTATTGCCTCGGTTCTCGGGAGGGCAGAGTGAGTCCTTGCGCCGGTGGGTCTTGTCAATGTTCCAACGTTTGACAAAGTGTGACAGTTTCTGTCGATGGCGGTAGCACCCCGTGCGGAGCCGGGGTAGATCCAGTCTTCGTTGTGGGATCCGTTACGGACGGTGGCCGTTGGCCACCACGGTAGACAGTGGGTATCCACGGCCAGTGTCCACACTGGACGCTATGGCCGATGAACGGGAGCGATGAAAGATGCTGCGGTGGTTGGTCGGAGTGATGGTTCTTGTGCTGGTTGTGGTCGGAGGCGTTTCGCTGGTGGCTGGATTTGTCTGGAACAATACGGTGGATCGCGAGGTGGATCTGTTCCTGGCCGGCACTGGCCTACCTCTGTTTGACTCGCAGCCCATCCAAGCCCAGGATCTTGCTGAACTTCCAGAACCTGTGCGCAGATGGCTGCGGCAGGCCAATGTTGTAGGTGCAAAACCAGTGCGCACGGTGCGCTTGCAGCAGGAGGTAACGCTGCGGCTGGATTCGGAAGCCCCGTGGCTGTCTGGCAGCGCTGTGCAGTATTTTCGAACCCGGGAGCCCGGGTTTCTCTGGCACGTTCGGCTGCGCATGAACCCGCTGCTGCACATCGTCGGTCGCGATCGCTATGCTGATGGAGGCGGTCACATGCAGATTATGGTCCAATCGCTGTTTCCTGTGGTGGACGCGGCCGGACGCGAGATCGACCAAGGCACACTTCTCCGCTATCTGGCCGAGGTCGTGTGGTTTCCCACAGCGGCTTTGGACGACCGCATTCAATGGCAGGCGGTGGACGAGGGAGCGGCTCAGGCTGCCATGACGTACGGTGGTGTCACAGTCACCGGGATGTTCCATTTTGACGCCGCCGGGCAGGTAACCCGCTTCGAAGCCCAGCGCTACAAAGAAAGCGAGGGCACATATTCTTTGGAGGATTGGATTATTACCATGACTGCCCATCGCTCTGCGGCGGGGCTGGTGATTCCGACCAAGGCCGACGTCACTTGGCGTTTGGCTGAGGGTGACTTCCACTGGTTCAGCTGTGAAGTAACGGCTATTGAATACACCTTCTGACAAAAGCGGGCCGTGGATCTATTCTGGCAGGAAGAGTTGACCAGTTTGCCCAGGAACGTGTTGATAAAGTACCCTGGCGAGCTTTTAACAAGAGACGAGAAATCGCTTTAGCTGCGATTTCACCGAGGCATTCGGCCTGTGTTCGCTCGGATTTCCCGTAAAACCAACACGTTCCTGGTAGGGAAGGGCCAGTCAAGACCCCGTTGGCAGGTGTAGCTGGGTGTGATATGATAAATCCAGATGACGGACGCCGCTCACAGGCGGGCTGGTTTCCTTGGCGTTTTGTTTTAATTTCGCAGAGAAATTATATAGGGAGCTCTGCCAGCTGCCAAGGCTCCATGTATAAGCTTGGTGGTTTGCTGCATGGCTGTTAGGATACATTCAGGGAAGAAAAATGGCGGAGTCATGGCTGGATACGACCCGGCTCAAACCGAAGCCGTTAAGGAGGGGTTTGAAGAGGATGCGAATCGTGATTGGAAGTTTTTCCCATGAGTCGAACACCTTTAACCCGGTACAGATGCAGTTAGAAGAGTTTCATCCCCAGTACGGTGAGGATATATTGGCCCTCATGAAGCAGTCCGGCCGCTCACCTCTGCACGGCATTTACCAGGTACTAGATGCAGCAGGGGCCGAGATCATCCCCACAGTCTATGCTCGGGCAACACCGGGCGGTATTGTCTCACGGCATGCCTTCGATACCGTGAGCCGCCGAATGCTGGCCGCGGTGGCCGCGGCCGGGCCTGTGGATGGTGTCTGCCTGCATCTTCATGGATCCATGACGGTGGCAGAATTGGGGGACGCTGAAGGCTACATACTCAGTGAGGTCCGCAAGCTCGTGGGGCCGGATGTTCCGATCTCGGTATCCCTAGATATGCATGCTATGGTAACGCCGGCCATGCTGCGCAGCGCTGATGCCCTGGTGGGTTATCGCACAGCGCCGCACGTGGACACGTTCGAAACCGGCCACACCGCTGCTTCTCTGTTGATGGGTGCGATCACAGAGGGTTACAAACTGACCACCGCCGCAGTCAGTCTGCCGCTGCTGGTCTCAGGTGAGCAGTCCGAGACAGAAAAGTACCCCATGAACCATCTCATTCAGGTGCTGAAGGATACGGACGAACACCAGGGTATCCTCGCGTGTTCGTACTTCCTCGGGTTTCCTTGGGCCGACGCTCCCTACAATCTAGGCAGTGCGGTTGTTGTAGCGCGGCATGATGCAGACCTGGCAGGCGCCACGGCCATGCAGCTGGCGGAAGAGTTTTGGCAGTACCACACGAAATTTCAATTCACCACGGAGGCGTATCCCTTCGAGGAAGCTTTGGAAGTGGCGCGGGCTCACACAAAGGGACTTGTCTGTATTGCCGACTGCGGTGATAATCCCGGGGCCGGGGGCAGCGAGAACATTGTCTATCCATTGAAACACATGCTGGCGGTGGGCCAAGAGCGCGCTCTCATCGGGGCTATCAATGATCCGGCCGCCCTGCATGTGTGCCAAGGGGCGGGTGTGGGAGCCGCGGTGACGGTGACTGTGGGTAAGCTCAGTATCGCCGCTGACAGTCCTGGGTTGGAAGTTACAGGAACCGTGAAGCAGCTGGGTCAACTGGGGCGCACAGAAGCAGCTGTGCTGCAGGTGGCCGGTGTCGATGTGCTTATTACGAAAGTCCGGGCCATGATGCTGGATCCGCAGGAACTTGTGGACATGGGCCTTAACTTAGCCGACTATGATATTCTGGTTCTTAAGAGCGGCTATTTGGATCCCCAGTATGAAGCTGTGGCAGCCAAAGGTCTTTTGGCTTTGACGCCGGGTTTCACCAACCAGATTTTTGTGGATCTGCAATACCAGCATGTTCCGCGGCCGATCTATCCCTTGGACCAAGATTTTGTCTTTGATCCCAAGGAGTACCTGATCTCTTAGACGTCCATTTTAGCGGGCCCGTGTCCGGTTTGCAGTAGACGTCTAGTGGACCTGTCCCGCAAATGGGCGGTGAAATCTTGGCTAGAGTGGTTTTGCGCCTCTTGTTCAGAGCTGGCCAGGGTAGTTTGTGAACACGTTCTTTGGCCGTTCTCCCGCCGGCGGCCGTTGTACCACACGGTCTACAAAGCACAGTCTCCATCGCTGCAGATGGGGACTGTTCCGCGCCTAAGAACTTCTATCCCGTGGCTGTTCGGCCGACTTGGATCGGGGCAGATTTCCGGCAAGAGGCATGCGCTGCAATATGGAACCGAATGGGAGTCCATCCGTTCGAAACTGCGGTTGGGACTGCACGGGTTAACGGGCCAGGAATGCTGTTTGACTGCGACGTTAACGGCTGACCAGAGCCAAGAAATGATGCGCGGTGGTGAACAGCTGTTTTTTCGCTTAACTCGGATGACCGATGAACGAGGACGCAGGATTTGTGCGTAATTCTGCGAACATGATGGTGAAGGGCCGAAGCTATCCTGTGCTCTGCACAGGGCAGGCAGAGCAGTCAATCTCATTGAAAGAGGGCGAGCCCCATGCTGATCATGAAACCGAGTCCCAAGAATCTAGGTGTGCAGGTCTGCGGAACTGATCGTGAACTAGAGCATCTTTACGAGGCCCTCCACGAAATGTCCCTGCGAACCTCCGACCAATTAGAGGCGGATGAGCCCGTGGATATTCGTATTCTCGGCTTGGCCTATGATGTACGCCATGCCCGGATGGGAGACCGAGATTATGAATGGGAAGAGAATGGCTGGGAGGCTGTATTGGCACGTTCGGACGAGCGTGTGGCCGCCCGGGACACCCATCCCCGGCAGAATCTGCTGTGGTCGTTCCCGGTTCTTTGGCCGGAGATGCTCTTTTTGGCGATGGCACTGCAGTCGCGGCTTGACCGCTATATCCGCAACCGATCTCCACACCGCCACGTGCAGACGCCTTGGATGAACTCGAAGATGGCCTTTGATCCCCATGTGGCAGCCATTTGGGGCGTCCAATCTTCGCTGCGACAGGCACTGGAGGAGGTTCTTACTCCGCGGAAATATGGCAATACCCTGGGATATCTCGGCAAGGGAGCCCGTTTGATGAACAACTATCTGACACAGTACGTGGACTATTGGAATTTGGAGTTCATCGACATGAGCCCAACCAAGCGCCAAGACCAGCTGTCGGTGGTGGCTAAACGCTTGAGCAGCCAGGATGATGAGTACCACAACGTGATGTGGAGTATTGAAGCATTCGCTCAAAAACATGACATCCCGCCACAGTACGTGCGCTATGGCCACAAGGATTATCCCGATGAACTGGAATGGTGAGGTGACAATCCATGGATACTGTCCAGATTGAGCTGCTGAATCGCCGGCATGCCCATCAACTGTGGAAGTTCGAACAGGAGAATCGTTCTTTCTTTGAGGCTACGCTTCCGACGCGCGGTGACGCCTACTATGAATGGGATACATTCGTGCAGACTCTCAAAGGTCTCGAAGATGAACAGCGGGCCGGTACCTGCTACATGTACATCATCCGCAGCGAGCACGGCGATATTGTGGGGCGGGTCAACCTGTTCTCCATAGTGGGGGAGCCTGTTTGGGGAGGCGAGTTGGGTTTTCGGATGGGTGAACGTCATCAACGGCGGGGCTATGCCACGGCGGCTGTGCGCTTGGTGGTGGAGAAGGCCTTTGCCGTTCATGGACTGCATCGTTTGGAGGCGGGTACCAGTCCTGCGAATGTGGGTGCACAGGTGGTGTTGATCAAGAATGGTTTCCAATATGTGGGACGTGCCCACGAAGTTTTGCGGATAAATAATGTCTGGCAGAACAGTCTGTTGTTCGAGAAGATCAACAGGGCATAGTTCATGTATGGCTCTGCCGGCTGGGATGGTAGTGTCTTGGGAGCCGGTGGGCACGTTTTGGGAGGGAGAATGTTATGGGTTTGGTTTTGCGCAGACCAAGACCACTGCGGGCGGGCAGCAGCGTGGCGGCGGTGAGCCTGTCTTGGGGAGGCGCCGGCGATCCGGAACTGCGCTGGCGCTATGAGTTGGGAAAGCAGCGGCTGCAGGATGTGTTTGGTTTGAACGTAGTGGAGATGCCGCATACCCTAGCCGGCTCAGACTACGTGTATCGGCATCCGCAGCAGCGGGCTGACGATCTCATGGCGGCTTTTGCGGATCCAACCATTGCTGGGGTCGTTTCGTGCATCGGTGGCGATGACAGCATTCGACTGCTTCCCTACATGGACATTAGCGTTTTGGCAGCGAACCCTAAGGTGCTGTTGGGTTATTCCGACACCACGGTGGCTCACTTTATGTGCTTACAGGCCGGTGTGGCGTCCTTTTACGGCCCCTCGATCTTGGCGGAATTTGCAGAAAACGTTGGCATGCACGATTTTACCAAGGATTGGGTGCAGCGAGCGTTATTCTGCACGGAACCTTTGGGGGATGTGCCGACAGCACCGGTGTGGACCAGTGAATATGTGCCGTGGGAAGAGACGAACAAGGATCGCCGACGTGTTCTTCATCGCAACACCGGTTATGAGTGTCTTCAGGGACAAGGCGTTGTGCAGGGACCTCTGCTTGGGGGCTGCATTGAGGTTCTGGAGATGATCAAGCAGACCAGTCTGTGGCCGGCTGATTCTGTATGGGACGGGGCTGTGTTGTTCTTGGAAACCTCGGAAGACAAACCAGCACCTAGTTCTGTGGAGTATTGGCTGCGTAACTATGGGGTTCAGGGCATCTTTCATCGCATTCACGGCATTGTCTGGGGCAAACCCTATGACAACCAATTTTATGAGGACTACAAGGCGTCCATCGTCAAGATCCTGCAGGAGTTTGGCTGCCAGGACCTGCCGATCCTCTACAATGCCAGCTTCGGGCACACGGCCCCGATGACGGTTCTGCCGTACGGAGCCACGGCCGAGATTCGCTGTGAACCGGCGGCTCTTCGTATTTTGGACGCGGGTGTGGTCTGAGTTGAGGTTGGCGAAGCCAGGCCAGCTTGGCGCACCCGTTAAACGTGAAATCCCGGAAGATCCTCGAGGAGGGGACCTTCCGGGATTTGTGCGGTGGCGAGCCTATTGAATGGCGGCTCGCAGCGAGGCGGGGGCGAAATAGAGGTGGATGGCCATGTGATCCACGGGCATGCTGGTAGAGTTATGGTCGAATACAGCTTCCACCACCGGCGGATGCGGATAACCCTTCAGCGCCTCTAGTTGGAAGGGCATGGTGCTTTGGATCAGTTCCATGGGCAGGATGTATTCCAGGCAGTACAGTTCACCGTCATAGACGCAGTAGACGGGGCCGCCTTTTTCCATGTCCGCGGGATTGGCATAGTGGATCCCCATGCCAGGAACGATGTGTTCATGAAGTGGTACGATGCCATCAGGAAGGGCCAGTACGTAGGCATCGCCGTTGGCGTGATGTTTTACGCTTTGGGCACCGATGGCCGCAGCCAGCTCCGCAATGGGAGCAGTGACAATGTCATTCCAATGATGTATTCCTTGGATTTCCACACCGTTCAAGGTCACGGCGCCACTGTCGGTGATGACCACATCAAAGTGATCAAAGAGGGCTGCAAAGGCAACCGCAGAGACGTAGGTCTGTCCACCAGCTAGGTGGCTGCCTTCAGCGGAGACCGCCACACCATTCACCCGAACTGTGGGCCGGACGTCTTCTTGCGCTCCGACTCCTCCTCCGATAACCATCAACATGAGACTCACAACGAGCAGCACCAATACTTTTTTCGCCATATTGGCATCTCCTTTCGAATGGCCAGAACCGGACCTCGGCCAATGCTGACGTGGATGCGGAAAGGAGCGCTGTTGCAAATAGGCGGCAGATACTGGTGCGTTCGCTGGGCTGAAGCTCGCTTCCGGCGATGCATTGCAGCCGGCTGCAGTACCCTTTCCGTTGAGGAGGTATCTGCAGAGTTATGGGCTTGTTGAATGATTCGCCATAATTAATTACTATCCTGCAAACTTTTTAATTAGCAGAAAAAATGCGACAGCCATAGGATCGTGAAGGTTACGACTGTCGACAAAATGCCAGTTGGGCCGGGCACCTGTGCCGGAAGCTGTTGTCTCGTGATGAGCGCCAAGGGGCTTACAGCAGGCTTACACTGAGTGCCCCCTGCAAACGGGCAGGGCAACGTTGAACAGAAACTGCGAAGTCCCGCGGCTGGGATTTCCGTGAGCACAAGGTTCAAGATCGCTCATCGCCCAGAATCTAGGAATGCGCTTCTGCAGCGTTTTTGGGCTTTGTACTCGCTGCAGAGTGCTATACTTAAGATGCGGAATGATGTTTGCGGTGCAGACGGCAGGGGTCGGTGACGGCACACATGGGCAAGGGAGGCATTCTATCATGGTAAGGCACAGAAAACATTGGCTGTGGTGGGCGCCGCGGCTCTTGGCCGCTGCCTTCCTCGGGTTTCTGGCGCTGTTCTCCTTAGATGTGATTGCGCCGGAGGCTACTGCCGGTGAGATCGCTTTGGGACTCTTGCTGCACAACATCCCTGTCTTGGTCCTTCTGGGTATGTTGGTGGTGGCGTGGCGCTTGGACGCTGTTGGGGCGGCGGCCTTTGCTGCAGCGGGCAGTTTTTATGTGATCATGGTCGTAGGCAGGGCCGGCGTGCCCTGGTATACGGCTCTTTCTTGGAGTGCCATCATTGCCGGGCCAGCCTTTGTGATTGCCGGATTATTCTGGTTGAACTGGCAGCGAAATCGGCCCCGACGACGGTAATGCCGCATTTTGAGAGGGATTCCTTTAGTGTTAGGCAGCCGACGACGCTGTTGGCGATGTCGACCTACCATTTGCCATGGTGTCTTGGTTGTTAAGGCGACGGGAGCGCCAATGGATTAGGGCCGCTCTCGCTTTTCGATCTGGCGCAGTTGGAATCCCTTCATGATGTCCGAACGGGTAATGATGCCCATCAACTCATCTTGATCGAAGACGAAAAGGCGTCCAATCTGTTCTTGGGACATCTTGGTGAGGGCTTCAAAGGCGTCGGCTCGCGGTTCGATGGTGTGCAGGTTGGACGCCATAATGTCCTGAACCCGATAGTCGTCCCGTTGGCCCGGATCAACTTTCCGTACATCCTGCATGGTCACACAACCGATCACTTCGTCCCCATTGGCTATGACCGGATATCCGGTGTGTTTTTGGTCGTACATGAAGGCCAAGAGCTGTGCCACCGTGTGATGGGCTGGCACGGACACTACATCGCGAGTCATCAGGTCAGCCACAGTGAAACCCGCTAGGGTCGTGCTGAGGAGGTTGGTCTGGTACTCGTGGTTCGCTGCGATGTAGAGGAAGAAGGCTACCAAAAGCAGGAGGATATTGCCGGAAAACACACCCAAGATGCCGAAGATGATAGCCATGGTTTGGCCTAAGGAGGTTGCGGTCTTGGTGGCCGCGAGATAATTGCCGCGGCGCGCCAGAAAGGCCCGCAGAACCCGACCGCCGTCGCTGGGAAAGGCTGGCAGGAGATTGAACACTGCCAAGACAATGTTCATTTGACCCAGATACAGAAGGAAGATTCGCAGGTCAGCCACCATGTTCAGCGCAGAGACGCCCAGGGCATAGCAGCCGATGCCCAGAAACAGGCTGACTGCGGGTCCCATGATCGCGATGATCAGCTCATCGGCTGGTTCTTTACTCATGTCCTCAATCTCGGCAATACCGCCGAGGATCAGTAAGGTGATGCTGCGGATGTTCATGCCTCGCCGCAAAGCCATCCAAGTGTGGCCCAACTCATGGAGGGCGACACTGACGAAAAGTCCGATTCCCAGCAAAAAGCCGATGGTGTAGGAGCCGAGCACTAGGTCGGCAGGGTCCAGCTGTAACATCTCTGCAAAGAGTTCAATATTCGAGCCAAAGATCCAACCGAAGAGGGGCAGGATCAAGAGCAGGGTTATGTGCAGCCGAATGGGGATGCCAAAGACATGTCCAATGGTCCAGGCGTTTTTTAGCATCGAACTCATCCTCTCTTTTTGCAGTGCTTGGCGGGAAGTCTTATCTGCAGCCAACGTTACTGTGGGGCCGCAGCGCCGGTCGGCAAGCGATGGCCCTCAGTGGGCGTGATCTAGGCTGACATCTATATTATACCATCACATGTCAGGGATGTTAAAATGCTGGCGTGCAGTTTGGGTACGTCTGTGGGGCCCTGGGAGCGGCACGCTCAGGAAACTGGTCAGGGTCAGCCAGGCACAAATTGGGCTCACGCATGCAGTACGATCCCGAGCCACGGCAGCGTGCAGCTATGCAGGGCCATTTGCAGATACGCCAGCGGGCAGAGATAGTAACGGACGTGATAACACAACGAGAACGGCCGGGGGCCGTTCTCGTTGGTCTGCAGCCGTAAGGGGCTGTTAAGGGTCAAAGTCGTTGCTTATACGCTCTATTGTTGGATTTCGAGAAAATCCACAACGTAGTTAACGCCTCGCACGTCGTAGGCTAACTCCTCGATGCGGCGGGCCTCCTGTTCATCCTGAACACGGCCAGTGAGGGCACAGACGCCATCGCTGGTTACATGAACATCCAAGTCTTCAGGCTTTGTTGATGTGTCAGCGTCTACCGCTGCCATAACCTCCCGCTTGGCATCGGACTGTCCGGTTTCGCTTAGGGGTTTGATGGGAACGGCAGGACCCCCACTGATCAGGCCACCTTGAGCAAAGCTCCCTGTATGGGGAATGCCAGGGAATGCTTTGATCCTTGGCGCTTCGTAGTCCGGCGTATCTGCGGTGTCTGTATCCGGTGGCTGCGCTGCGGCGCCGGGTTCGGTGCTGCTGGCCACGTCTTCGGGTTTGGCATCCTTGGCCACTGTCAGTTGATCGGCGATCTCAAGACCTGGATAGACCTGCTGCGCGTGCTGCACAACGCGGTCTTTGATCAGGTAGTTGTCCACATCACCTGTGAGGATGACAAGGTCGCCCTGAACTTCGGAACCGATAGCGAAGGGACGCCGTACAAGACCGTCATTGATCAACGCGGCCTTGAACTTCACCTTGGCAGCAGCCCGGGAAAAAACGCCGGGTTGTTCCACAACAGAACCTTCAATGGCGTCGTCCTTGACTTCAATCCGGTTGACCACATAGGAAACTTCTGGAATGCGCCAGAGGATCGTTTCCATCCGCTGTCTGTGGTTTTCGCTGGGGAGCTCACCCTGAAGTTGGACAATACCGGAGTTGGTGATATCTAGTTTGATGTCGCTGGGATCCACGGCCAGTTGGGCGGATCCCATGTGGGGAATACGTTCCTGGAGATCATGGATTTCTTCATCGCTCAAGGAAGCTACGAAGTCACCGCTCTCCAGAATGTCCGTAGAATCTGCTGTCCCAACCTGAAGTTGGTTGGCGACAGCGGTCACACCTTCCAGGGAGCTGAGAAGTTCTTCCACCCGTTCCTTTTGTGCATAGTTGTCGACACTGCCCCGCACAGTGATGACCCCGTCGTGGGCCTCGGTTTCTATGCGGAAAACGCTGACAAAGGGTTCGGCTGCCAGCGCAGCTTTGGCTTTTGTCTGCAACACAGCATCTCTCATTGTAATGGACTCTCCTTTCAGACGTCTACAAGTCATTGGTAACGCGGTCGGAGTTTCCTGCACGGATCAGAGGGTCGTTGTTCCCCAACACCGTGTGGCGTGGCGGACCATGGACGCAAGAAAGCACTACACCGTTGTCATAACGTGTAGTGCTTACCTAATGTCTTTCCCCTGACTCATCTTGATCGTAACATCCTCGTGGGGTGCTGTCAAATTCTCCCGTTTGGGCTGGCGGTATGGGAGGTCCGGTATTTGGGCGGTTTGCGTTGTTCTGTAAGATTGATTTGTTTGAACCAGGTAAAAGGAAATTTATGGGAATCCCGGCTTTCTTGGCCCTCACCGGGGAGGAATGATCTGCACGGGGGCTGCTACGGCATATTGGAGACCGTTGTCTTGGAATAGCACCTCGGCCAGAATCGCCTGGTAAAAGCCAGCATGGCGCGCATACTGGTACGCTGCTGTCTGGACGTTCTGCTGCAGACTCACCGTCTGCCAATGGGATTGGCGGAAATCCCGGGTGGTACTGGTGGCCTGCCAAAAGCGGATGATCCCTGGGGTCGTTGTTTCCAACTTCAACTGGACGCTTTCTTCTGCGGTATCTAACTCCCAGCGCAGTTCAGGCCAGGAACCCACAGTTTCCGGCTCCAACTGGGTGCGGGCAAAGGCAGCAATGGTTTCTACCAGCAGCTGGTTTTCATTGAGGCCGTGTCCGGCATTGGGAACATAGTGAACGTGGGCAGGACCGATAAGTTCAGCGAAATAAAGATTGACGGCGTCCAACGGCCAGTAAGGGTCATTGGTTCCAACCAAGATCAATGTCGGGACCGTGATAGCATGCCGGTAGGCGTATGGATCCACCAAATTGGCCAATTCTAGACCTTCGGGCGTTTCCAGCATCTGGGGAATGTCTAGTTCCGTGTAGTCGCTGATCTGCTCGGAGTACTGACCCCAAGTGTCTAACTGATGCTGCATCTGTGCCGGGAGATTCAGGTTGTCGTAGACGGCCGGGATGATACCAACAACCCGGGGATCCACTGCGGCGGTGAGCCACGTGGTCCAACCACGTTTGGACGCACCGCTGATGATGAATGTATCCAGATCAAGGCCGGACTGCTTTTCCCCCGCTGCCCACTGCTGGAGGGTGTCCATGGCAGCCACCACAGAACGAGTCATGGGGAACAGGGCGGGCCAATCGCGATCCCCACTCTCAAGATACTGGATGAAGCTGTGAGCGATCAGCGCGTCCTCCCGCAGTCCATCAAAGAGAGGCTGGTTGGGAACGTCATGGAGGATGGCCACGGGCCGCTTGGCCTTCAGGGCAACACGTGCCATGAGCTGCAGGTCACTGTCACCGCTGCCACTTCCCGTAACGTAGAGCAGAGCCCCCTGCTGTGCCGTCTCGGGTGGAATAACGACCCGCAGCCGGTGTGTCCACACCGTACCCTGCCAGACGCCAGAGTCGACCAGCAGATACGCGATGTGGATACCGTCATCCCTGGCCACCGTTCGCTCCAGACGCCAGTTGAACGCTTCCCGCTCTCGTTGGACGTAGGTTTCCAAGGTACTCGCTGCCGCGACGTCTCGGGTGCAAATGAGCAGCAGAATCACGATGAACACACCAATTCGAAGCATACGTTTTCTACCTCCTGGTTTCGCAAAGTTCTTTCTTCCATGATCGGCACAAGCCTTCGCCAGCGGCTGTTATGACGGGTCGCTGGTTGATGGGGTCAAGCTGGTGCTGGTTTCGAGGAACGCCCGGATATTGGCCAGGGGGGTTCCGGGGAGGATGCCGTTGCCAGCGGCCATCAGCAGGCCGCCCTCAGGTCTCGCAAAAATAGACCAAAGCTCTCGCACACCGTCTCGAACTTCTTCGGGGCTGCCTTCCGGAAGCAAATGCTGGACGTCGAACCCCACGAGGAAGCTGATGCGCCCACCGAACTGGGCGGCCGTGGCATGCAGATCCATAGTACCAATCTGGATAGGATGGATCACATCCAGACCAATCTCGACAAAATCTTCGAGGACGCTGCTGATGTTGCCGCAACTGTGCAGCCAAAAGTGCAGTCCATGGCGGTGTGCTTCTGCGATAAGTTCGCGGTAGAGAGGCTTGAGAAAGGCGCGAAATACGGTGGGGCTCATCATCAGGGAAGTTTGAGCACCGAGATCATCGGACACAAAAATGCCGTCCACGCCGGCTGCAGCGAAGCCGCGAATGACCTTGCGATGATGTTCCAAGATGGCCTTGGAAAGAACCTGCAGCTCATCAGGATGGAGAAGAAAGTCCATGAGTACGTTTTCCATGCCGCGAATTGACCAGAGGCGTTCATAGAAGCAAAACCACCAATGGCCCAGGATATAGCGGTCGGGGTGAGCTAGCGCTGTCTGGGCAGCCTGCTCAAAGATGCCAGCTTGGTTGTCTGGGTTGGGCAACTCATTGACGTATGCTGGAAGTTCATCCCATGTGGGGAGCAGTACAGCCGCGTCTTTCGCTTCCGAAGTGGGCTGCGGCGATTTACTGTAGCTCCAGCAGTATTGGGGATCGGCGGTTGGTGAAGTCCAGAGGCCCGGTGCGGTATGCGAGACCACTACGATATCATCGGGAATTTCCGCTGCGGCCTCCTGCAGGGCTTGGTGGCCATATTTTTCTTCTAACCCTTCGCCCCACCATTTGTGAAACACCAAAGGTACGCAGCCACCTTGCCGGCGCTCGATACAATCCATGACCTGCTGTTTTGTCAAGGGTTGCCGCAACATGGTATTCCCTCCCGGGACTTGCATAGTATGTAGTCCTCACAGCTTGCTTCGTCGCTTCGGGCTGTCATTCCTTCGTCAAGAAAGACGTGGAGGTCGTGCCTGGAGATCGAGCCGGAACCACCGTGGCGTTGCGTGATGCAGAGCTTAGAAGTGCATGCTCTGACAACCAGGGGTACCCCAGAAACCTGATCGCGCAAGCCGGTTCCCGAAACCGTTACCCGTCTCCGCGCAGGAATTTTCGATTCGATCACGAAACATAGTAGATAAGCAAAGAATACGCATATTCGCGAAGAAGGGGACATTTGATGATCTACAAACCTTACGGCAAAACGGGAAAACAGGTATCAGCGGTGGGATTCGGTGGCATGCGCTTTGATACCAGCCGCAGCAATGAGGAAAACGCTGAACTTCTGCATTACGCCAGCAGCAAAGGCATTACCTACTTTGACACGGCTCCTGGCTACTGCCAGGACAAGAGTGAAGATATTTTTGGCATTGCCTTGAAAGATATGCCTAACGATTACTATGTATCCACGAAGGGAAACCCAGAGAACTTCCCCACCGCGCAGAAGGCTCAGGACGCAGTGAAGCGCTCTCTGGAGCGGCTGGGTGTAGACAAGATTAATTTCTACCATGTCTGGTGCCTGCGGGAGATGGCCAACTATCACCTGGCCATGAAGCCGGGTGGCCAATACGAAGGGCTTCTACGGCTTAAGGAAGAAGGCCTGATTGAACATATTGTGTTTTCGTCCCATCAGCCAGGATCCGAAGTTAAGCAGATTCTGGACGAAGGCTACTTCGAAGGGGTACTGCTAGGCGTCAATATTCTCAATTTCCCTTACCGTTGGGACGGAGTCCAGGCCGCTTACGATACCGGCTATGGTGTGGCTGCCATGAATCCATTGGGCGGCGGCATGATCCCCAGCCATGAAAAGGAACTGGCGTTCTTGGCCCAAGATGGCGAAACGCCTACGGAAGCGGCGCTGCGGTTCATCATCGCTACCAAGCAGATCAGTGTCTGTCTCAATGGCTTCACCAACAAGGAGCACATTGACATGGCCTGCCGGATAGCGGATACGGCCGAAGCGTTCACAGACGCGGATCTTAAACAGATCCGGGCAAAACTGGGCGAGAACATGAATGAGGCCTGTACGGGCTGTGGATATTGCTGGGACTGCCCACAGGACATATCCGTACCCGCTTACATGCAGGTGTACAACGAAAAGCAGATGTTCGGTGCTGATGACAAGAAGATGGTGGACGTAGTGGATGGCAACCATCGTTATGGCATATTAGTGGGAACAAAGGCGTATGCCAAAGACTGTATTGAGTGCGGACGCTGTGAACGAGCCTGTACACAGCATCTTCCCATTATCGAACGTCTCAAGGAAATGGCCGTATGGGAATCTAAGATGGCTACTGACTTGGTCTAGTTGTTCCGGTACATGCAATGCAACAAGCAGCGACGCCCTTCGTGGTCTCGCTGCTTTGTCTTTTGCGGTGCAGACCACCGCTGCGATGCCAGCGTAGTGTCTTGAATCGCCGGACGGGGTTTGGTGGATTTACGAGCTGCGGGGATGCATCGTCGCCGGGGTTTTTGGTGTTTTGTGTTCACCAGGTATCTGGAAAATTATGGCATCAACGTGAGTCCAGTTCACTGTGTTTAGGAATATGTTGGAAGTTGGTTCGGGATAGATCATGGGGTGTTCAGGAGGTTGCTATGAGGCGAGTGTGGCTGCAGACGCTGATATGGTGTTTGGTTTTCAACATGGGCATGGCCGGGATCGCATGGGCCGATGCCGATGAGGTTTTGTTCATCAATGAGATCATGGCGTCCAACCGGGATACCATCGCCGATGAAGATGGCGATTACGAGGATTGGATTGAGCTGTATAATGCAGGTGGACAGGATGTGGATCTGACAGGGTATTACCTTTCGGATGATGCCGACAACATCACGCGCTGGCAGTTTCCCGAGGGCAGCATTGCGGCCCAAGGCTACCTATTAGTATGGGCCTCGGGGAAGGATCGGGTGGGCACTGAGGGCCAACTGCACACGAATTTCCGGATCAG
The DNA here is from genome assembly GCA_003559095.1 of Clostridiales bacterium. Taxonomy (GTDB): domain Bacteria; phylum Bacillota; class Limnochordia; order Darwinibacteriales; family B1SED10-159; genus SLOZ01. The sequence continues at coordinate 23,663 of PWMW01000088.1, forward strand.
CCGTGATGGAGAACCGATTTTTCTGGTGGCGCCCGACGGTGAGCGTGTTGTGGATATGGTGGACGCCATTCCTATCCCACGCACGATGTCCTACGGCCGCTTGCCCGATGGCAGTGACCAGTGGGTCCATTTTGCGCCGGAACATGTCACGCCGGGAGCCAGCAACAACCAAGAAGAACCGTATGTGCTGCCGAGCCTCAGCCGGGAGCCATTGTTCTCCCATGATGGCGGGTTCTACACCGAACCGTTCTTGCTGGAGCTTGCTGCCGACAACGCCGAGTCGGTAATCTACTATACACTGGATGGGTCCGAACCGCATCCGGACAACGTGGGCGGTAAAACATACTTTGTAGCTCCCGAGTACCCGTTCGGTCGTCTTGAGCGCCGCTACTACGAGACCTTTGTCTACCAGACACCGATTCCCATCCGGGCGGCCTCCGATCTCGCGAATGATTTGGTGAATATCCGTACGGCCCGGGAATGGCGAGCTCCGGAGGAAAGGGTTTTCCAGGGTACAACGGTGCGGGCTGCGGTCTATGTGGATGACGAGACCTTCGGGGATACTGTGACCCACAGTTATTTCGTTCATGAAAGTATGCCGGAGCGCTACACACTGCCTGTGGTGTCATTGACGGCCAATCCTGCGGACCTTTTTGGCTATGAGTTTGGAATTTATGTACCGGGGTTCGTCTATGATGAACAGTATGACGCTAGTTTGTACCATTGGCAGCATCCGGGTAACTACAGCCAGCGGGGCCGAGATTGGGAACGTCCTGCCCACATGGAGTACTTCGAACCCGACGGAACCTTGGGCTTTGCCCAGAACATCGGGGTGCGGATCCACGGTGGTGCTACTCGCACAAGGGATCGCAAATCGCTGCGGCTGTACGCCCGCAGTGAATATGACGAGCAGAATCGCTTCGCCTACGACCTCTTTCCAGGGCTGACACAGTATAACGGCAGTGGTCAGTTGGTGGAAGACTACAACCGCCTTATTCTGCGCAATTCCGGCAACGATTCCAGTGGAACGTTGATTCGTGATGCTATCATGCAGGCATTGGTGGATCCCATAGGCATGCCCAAGCAGGCCTTTTCGCCGGTGGTGGTGTTCATCAACGGCGAATATTGGGGCTTGAAGAATCTGCGCGAACGGCTGGATCCCCATTATGTTGAGAGCCATTACGATGTGGACGCCGATGATGTGGTGATGCTCTATGATTATCACAACAATCATGGTACGGCAATCAGTGTGGGGAGTTCTCAGGATCTGCAGGACTTTGTGGATCTGCGAGCCTTCATCGATGAACATGACATGAGTGACAGCGGTCACTTTGCCCATGTGGAGAGACAGATGGACATTGACAACTTTCTGCAGTACTACATGGCAAATATCTACTTCAAGAACACCGATTGGCCCCACAACAACAATCGCTTTTGGCGCAAGGATGTGGATACATTCGATCCTGAAGCGCCGGTGGGTCACGATGGGCGCTGGCGCTGGATCATGTTTGATACCGACTTCGGTTTCCAGGATCCGGACCATAATACACTGCGTTGGGCTATTGACGAATACAACGAACGAACTGGCGAACGGTGGCCGAACATGATGCTGCGGGGCCTTCTGGACAATGCGAACTTCCGGAATGCGTTCATCAACGCCTTCGCCGATGCCATGAATACCATCTTTGCACCGAATTACGTGCACAGTGTCATTGATGAACTGTACGATTGGATCGCTCCCGAGATCCCCGAACACCAGGTGCGCTGGCAGCATGGCGGGCATTACCCGCAGTTCATGAAGGATTTTGCGCTGGAACGACCGCAGCACATGCAGCAGCATATTGTGCGGGCCTTTGGCCTGCCGGGATTGGCCAGAATTACGGCCAGTGTGAACCCGAACGAGGGGCACATTCGCATTAACTCCGTGGATATCCGAGAAGGTACGCCGGGGATTACCACGCCCATGCTGTTCCGGGGCCGCTACTTTCGAGGCGTGCCCATTACCATTACGGCCGTGCCGGCACCGGGCTACGAGTTCGTTGGCTGGCAGGATCGTCCTGATCTGCCAGAGGCGCAGTTCACTACGGTATTAGGACGTGATCTGATGTTAGCGGCGCAGTTTCGAGCACTGGAAGATTAAGAACAGTCGAGCCCAATGCACTAACGGATAGATCGTCTATCTCTGCCGGCGGGTTCAGCCATGGGGAGGCACGTATATGAATTGGGAGCAGCTTTCATCACCGAAGTTTGCAGAAGCTGTTAAGGAAACGGGAGTTTGTTTGGTGGCCATGGGTGTGGTGGAAAAGCACAGCGATCATCTGCCCTTAGGAACAGATTTTCTCAATGGGCATGCTTTGGCCACTAAGGCGGCGCTGCGAGAGCCTGCCGTGGTGTTTCCACCATTCTACTTCGGCCAGATTTTCGAGGCCCGCTGTTTTCCGGGTACGGTAACTTTACCGCCCACGCTGCTTATGGAGTTGGTGCAGTCGGTACTAAAGGAGATTCGCCGCAATGGTTTTCGCAAGGTGATCCTGGTCAACGCTCACGGTGGCAACAACCACCTGTTGGACTTTTTGGCCCAATGCACTTTGTCTGCCGAAAGCGACTTGGCGGTGTATGTCCATAAGCCTGACCGTTCCGAGGAATTTCGCCGAGCCTGGGAGGATATTGTGGACACCCCAGTTCACGGTCACGCCTGTGAGTGCGAGACCAGCATTACCTTGGCCAACTTTCCAGAACTGGTGGACATGAAGGCTGTCCCTGCGGAGCCAGCCCTGCCATTGGGTCGGGCCGACCATTTAGGCCAAGGGTTCACTGGTGCTTCCTGGTACGCCGATTATCCAGAGCATTACGCAGGTGATGCCCGCACGGCCACGGCGGAAAAGGGCCGGCAGTTGCAGGAACTGCAGGTGGCCGACCTAGCCCGGTTCATTGCTGTGGTCAAGGCTGATACGACCATTCCACAGCTGCAGGCGGAGTTTTTCGGGCGCGTTCGCCAGACGACTGGTGGGAGTGAGGATGCGGAAGACTGACATCATTACCACTGACAACATATGCAGAAACCAGCAGAACGCTACCAATCCTGCTGGTTTTCTCGTATAAACGCGATGTCTCGGTGATACAGCTGAGCATGCCCAGCGGCCTGCAGCTGCTGGAACACGACGTTTCCTGCGGCTGCTTCTTGGGACATGAACTGCAGCAAGTTCTGCAGGCGCTGGATCACAATATCGAAGACGTCCACTGGCCGCTGGCATCCGTAGGCTGCGAAGAAGCGCTCCACCAACTCTTGGCGCAGCGGGGCTTCTTGTTCCCTCACGTAGTGGCGGTACGTTTGACGTTTGGGGTCGAACGTTGCGGCGCTCAACGGTACGAATCTGTAGAGGGCGTAGGCGATATCCCAGATGCGCGGCGCCGGGCAGGCCGTGTCAAAATCGATCAGTCCATAGGGATGGCCATCAACAAAAGTTACATTGTATGGCGCTATGTCGTTGTGGCAGATGACCTCGGCATCCAACGTTCCAGGATACCGCAGCAACCAGCGGTCCTGGGGTTGGACAACGAATGATGCCGTGGCGTCGTGATACTGCCGCAGCAGACGGGCGATGCTGGTTATCACATGGCGGTACTGTTCCACCGTGGTCATGAACGGGTAGTCTTCCGGACACGAGCCCGGAACAAAACTGAGGATCTCGCGACCGTCTTCGTGATGGCCCCAAAAGATCGGGGCCTGTGTGAATCCCTCAGCGCGCACATGTTGGAGCAGGCGGTGCACTGACGGACTCCAGAAGCCCGTGGTGCGCAGGATTGTTTCGCCGCTGCGCGTGACCTGGGTTAGGTTACCGCCGGCAAGATGTTGTTCGTTATCATGGGGCATGTGGGTTTCAGCTCCCGTTGGTTTCGCATTGGTCAGCGGCAGGGATGGTTATCCAAGACCATGCACCGAATTTCGTCGGCGGTGAGCAGGTTTCCTGCCGGCCCGTACCGAACAGAAGGACATACGCAGTGCAGAGAAGATTGCCCAGTCAGGTCCGGGCACCGATGGGAGGGGTCAGCATGTGGCGAGGGAACGATGCAAAATACCGAAGTTCGGCAGCCATCATAATGACCCTGCTGCTGCTGCTTGTGGGCAGCGCAGTGGCCCAAGGTGAACCACCCGGCGGGGTGACCAACTTAGCCCAGATCAATAGGTTGCTGGAAGCTGCTGCCCAGCGTTACGGGATTCCGCCTGTGCTGTTAAAGGCCATTGCCTTTCAGGAATCCGGATGGGACCATCATTGGCAGCCCGGCGATTACGAGCGCGGGGCCTTTGATGGATCGGTTCATCTGCGCTATTGGGGTGATCGGCGGGATCCCACAGGTTATGTCAAGGTTCGTAGGGAGCCGCCGGGCCCCAGCTTTCCCAACGGTGCCTTCGGCATCGGCATTATGCAGATCACCATCCCCGCCAATGCTCAAGGGCAGCCGCAAAACCCGGCTTTGTATCAGCGGCTGAAAGACGACATCGCCTACAATATCGACCAAGGGGCCCAACACCTTATACGGCACCTGTGGGTGGATGGGGACGCCCGCCGCATCATGGAGAATTGGTGGTACACCACCTATCGGTATAACGGTTACGGACCGCAGGCCCAAGCCTACTCCCGGCGTGTACGGGATTTGGTTGTCAGGCCACCGGCAAAGATTGCTCCGTACACAGACCCCATGGGTTGGACTCTGCCTTGGGATGTCAAGCCTAATTATCAGGCAGGTCGGCGCAATGGTCCGCCCACAGAGTTCTTCGTGGCCACCGCTACTGGCACCTTTGTCTTCGGCCAAGGCGCCCGAACCACCACCGTACCCGCAGCTATCCACTTCTGGACTCGGCCCCCCGCCAGTCACTATATGTTGATTCGGGGAACAGAAGGTCAAGGTACCATTGCTGTTAATCCGCCGCCCGGACCCCAGGGATATGTGCCCGGAACCGAAGTGGTCCTAACGGCCCATCCTGCTGTGGGCTGGGATTTTCGGCACTGGGTTGGGGCTGATGGTGCACCGTTGGCAGCTGCTGCGCAAGGGGCTGAACGCGCTCTGACCATGTACGATCACACATTTATCCAGGCGGTGTTTGTTGAGCGGCAGTACTCTGGACCCGTCACAACCCAGGTCACAGGGAGCGTTCAGAGCCCGCATGACAGTCCCGTGACGGGCCTGCGGGCGGTGCTGTTCGTTCGACGCGGTGAGATCAGCTACAGTCTGACCCATACCCCTGTCAACAGCGATGGCAGCTTTACCTTTCAGCCATGGGAGTTCGAGAGCAGTCACCACCACCACGTGGGTTTTCGGGCCGATGCAGCCCAGCAGTCTTTGTACACCGTGAAGAACATTCCTCTGAATATTGGGCCCCATACACCGGCGCAGCTGCATCTGCCGCCCGTACCCATTGAGGTGGGACGAGGTGTTCATCTCCGCATCAGTGACTCCCAAGGCGAGCCCATGGCCCAGCAGTGGATGCAGGTATGGGCCGGCGACGGCTGGGGGCGCCATCGTACCAACGCCGATGGTGAACTGTTCCTTGCCACGGGTCCGCTGGATTTCGCGCGATTGGAGGTATCGGCGTTGGATCATCCGCAGTATGAGCCGATCCTCAAAGATTACGTTCCGCTGGAGCCCGGAACCATGACGTTCGTGGAGCTTCGCTTCGAATCAAGGCTGAGCACTCGACTCGACCAGTGAAAGGCTGCTCGCAGCCGTCGCTATTGCCCCAGGATAGATTCTGCCCGGATGCCTTTTCCTGCCATGTGTTTGCTGTCAGCCTGAATCCACGCCATCTCCAGAGCGCCCGCAAGGGCGCTTTGCCGCGTCTAGGGGCGAACTGCCACCGCACACAGACGGGTGCTTGCTGTAGCTCTCATAATTTCCCACAATTCTTCGGTAAATCTGCCGAAATGCCAGCCTATACTAAGGGCAAAGCGATGGCGCGACCGTCCTGGACATGCTGGGGCGCAGAATGATTAAACTCGATGACGGGTATGTCCTGAAACGCTTTCCAGAAGGGGTGTTTCTCGCCCTACCGTGATTCAGGCAGTGCAGTCTTCCCCTTACGCCGAGAGAGGAGCAAGCCCATGAGCAAACTCAACGAATCCATTATCCAGAAAAAACCACCGAAGAAGCGACAGCGCTTTCGTCATGTGCAGCTGATCGTGGTGGTGTTGCTCGTATTTGGGGTAGGCGGTTTTACCGCTTTTCGCTATCTGTTCCCGCCAGAGCAGGAATTCATTCTCAATTATTACACATATGCGCAGGTGGGAGTACGAGATTTCGCCATTTCTGTCAGTGCCAACGGTACAGTCATTCCGGAACGACAGGAGACCCTGCGCTCACAGGCCAACGCCATCGTTACACGGTTGGCCGTAGCTGAGGGGGATGATGTGGATGCAGGCCAACTGCTGGCCGAACTAACATCCACAGAGTTGGCCAGCCGCCATGCGGCTGCCCGTCGTCGGGTCGAACAGGCGCAGCAGGATTTGGAGCGCTTAAGCTACGACCACGATTCGGAGCGAGAGACCAGTGAACGGAACATTGCCCAGCAGGAGCAGAAGGTGGCAGAATTGGAACGGGACGTAGCCTTGAAACAAGACCTTTACCAGTTTGGCGGCATTGCCCTGCGAGAATTGGAAAAGGCCGAACAGGACCTAAGCGATGCCCAAGAGCAGTTGAGCAGGTTGGTTCGTCAGTATGAGGAAACGCTGCGGCGTCAGGATGTGGCGTGGCAGCGGGGCGAGGATGCCCTTGCCGAGGAGTTGGCCACATTGCAGGACCTAGAAACAGAGATGGCAGCGCTCTTTGTGTATGCGCCCTTCGCCGGTCGCATAGTCGAACTGAATGTCAGCCAGGACATTCAGGTCAATAACGGGGCAGCGGTCCTCACCGTGGCTGCCGTAAGTGATCCGCTGGTGCGCGTGCAGTTGGACGCCGATGTCATTGACCTTATCAGGATGGGCCACGAGGCGTCCATCAGTACATCCTTTGCCCACTACACTGGGACTGTCACGTATATTGCGCCCCGCGCCGTGGACATTGGTGGCATACCGATGGTGGAGACCCATCTGCGATTCGCCTCCAATGGTGTAGAGCTGCGGCCAGCCAGCGCCGTCAGTGTGGAAATCGAAGTGGACCGACGCGAGAACAGTCCGTACCTGCCGCGGGGTGCATACCTGTCCAGTGGTGACCAGCGGTTCGTCTATGTGCTCCGGGACGACACGGCGTTTCGCCAGGACGTCCGCTATGGTATGGTCGGCAGTAGTGCCGTGGAAGTCGTGACGGGTCTTCAGCCGGGGGACCTCGTCATTACCAGCTCATATGATGAGTTCCGCCATCGAACCGAAGTGCGTGTAAACCCAGAGGGAGGTCGGCAGCAGTGATTGAACTGAAGAATGTTTCGAAGTATTACCAAATGGGTGAAGTTGAAGTGAGAGCCTTGGATGATGTATCCCTGCGCATTGCCAAAGGCAAGTTCATAGCCATTATGGGATCATCAGGGTCAGGCAAGTCCACGTTGATGAACGTCCTCGGACTATTGGATCTGCCAATTGAGGGGCAGTACCTGCTAGAAGACATCGACATCAGTGAGTTGGCGGACAATGAAGTTTCCCGCATTCGCAACCAACACTATGGGTTCGTGTTTCAGAGCTACAACTTGTTCCCGGAACTGACAGCACTGGAGAACGTTGCTCTGCCTCTGATGTACGCAAAGAGGCCGCCCAAAGAACGGCGAGAGATAGCATCGTCCCTGCTCTCTAAGGTCCAAATGGACCATCGCATCAACCATTTTCCATCTCAGCTCTCCGGTGGTGAGCAGCAGCGTGTAGCGGTGGCCCGCGCTCTGGTCAATGAGCCAAGCTTACTGTTAGCCGACGAACCAACAGGCAACCTGAGCAGTGTTCATGAAGAGGAAATCATGGAACTCTTTTCATCTCTCAATGATGAAGGCGTGACCATCGTCATGGTTACACACAGTGCAGCGGTGGCGGGTTATGCCAAAGATCTGATCATGATCTCTGACGGTCGTATTGTGTCGGACACACCTATCAAAAAGCGATTTAGCCCGGTGGAAATCGCCAGCGCCCAAGGGGGGTTCCTCAAATGAAAGCATGGATCATCGTTCTGTTGTTGTTAATATTGACTTGGCCCGTGGGTGCGGAGGTATTGGACACACCACAGGAAAACAACACGACCAGCGTTCCCGAAGCCGTCGCCGATTACCAACTGTCTGTGGCTGCCGCTATTGAGCTGGGATTGCAGAACAATCTCGATGTTGTTCTGGCTCGGTACCGCGTCGACGAAGCTCAGGCGGATCTGGATAGACAGCGCATCGTAGGCGATGATGAGGCAATTACCGCTGCCGAGGAGCACCTGGCCGAGACGCTAGAAAATCTGGAGCAAACCAAGGATGACTTGGCCACACAGATCGAAAACAGTTATTACGATATCCTCACGGCGCAGGGGCGTTTGGCGGAGTTAGAGCAAAACTATGCCGATAGCGAGAGCAGCTATCGCATGGATCAAGCTCGTTACCAGGCTGGGATGATTTCACAGTTGTCCTTGGAACGATCGGCCAACGCGCTGCTCAATACGGAACTGAATGTGGCGCGCCAGCAGGATAATGTGGCCACATCGTTCTACCGATTCCAAGACCTGTTGGGAATACCTCTGCAAAAAACGGTGGTTTTGACCGACACCATTGATCTGACATACCAAGCCGTGTCCATTTCCTTCGAGGAGGCGATGCAGAAAGCGCTGCTCTACGCCGACACCATCGTTCGAGCCCAGGAAGGACGGGCCGATGCAGCGGAAGCGGTACGCTTGGCAGATAACTCCTACACTCCCAGGGCCGCCCTGGAAAAGGCATTGCTGGATCAGCAGCGTGCTGAAGTTAACTATGAAAAGGCCACGAACCGCGTTTTCTTTGAGATTCGCACAGCCTACCTGCGGGTGACGCAGCTGGAAGCCAGTTTGGAGCTGCTCCGTCGAGAACTGGACTATGCCGAACGCAACCTTCTGGTCGTACAAGCCCAACATGCCGACGGTGTGGTCAGCGATACAGCTCTGCTCAATGCAGAGCGAGCCGTAGAAAGCGCAGAGGGTGAACTGTCTGATGCATTGTGGGATCATGTGCGGGCCCGTCGCGATCTTCAGATAGCCATTGGACAGCCTTCACTTCAGTGGGGTGATTAGATTATGGGCCGCAGGATCACAATCCTTGTTGGACTAATGCTGGTGCTGCTGGCGTGTGCGACGGCAGGTGTGGCAGAAGCGGGCTCGTTGGACTTGGGGGCTGCTGTCCAGTTGGCACTGGCAAACAATCGTGACTGGCAATTAACGCAAACCGAAGTGAGCTTAGCTGAACAGCGGCGAGAGTATGATGATAAGAACCTGCCTATTGTCAGCGGAAGCGGGGTGGCGTTGGATTATGCAGCCGGTGACTGGCGCAGCCCCACGGTGCAGTTTCAAGGACGGATGGACTTGAGCGACCACAGTCGTCTAGAACTCACTGTGCCTTTGCGAGTGGTGGATGGATCTGTTCAGGTGCGGCCTGGGATCAGCTATACGCATGATCTATTCGTGCCCAAACAGGTGGAGCGGCCTGTGCAGCCGAGCTCAACGGCGGAGTCAATACTCTTCAGCGAGCAGCAGCAGCTGATCCTAGATGTGGGACGAGCCTACTTTCAGGTGCTGAAGGCTGGTCACGCACACGTAATCAAAGAGCAGGAACTTCACTTAGCGGAACTTCAGGCCCAGCGCGTTCGCGAACTGGAGCGGCCTGATGTGGAGGCCCTGCGGGCAGATCAGGCCGTGGATGATGCTCGTGCAGCTCTGCAGGAAGCAGTGGAGGCGGAGCAGACGGCGCAGCGACAACTGCTTAGCCTTCTGGATGTGGACACATGGAACCAAGATCCGGAGCAGAGCGTCGTGTTTGCTGCGATGGAAAGAGAACTAAGCTATTGGCAGGACGTGGGCATTCCTGCTCATCCGCAGGTACTAGAGGGCCAATATCGCTTAGCGTTGGCAGAAGCAAACTTAGCGGATTTTGCCGCGGATCATGGCTACGATGTGGCATTGAGCAGCAGTTATCAGGAACGAACCACCGCTGGCCAGACGGACTATGAGCTGCGGGCAGCGATTACCGTCCGCCGAACCTTTTACCCGGTGGATCCGCTGCGTAGCAGTGAGTTGGAGCTTGCCGTGGCAAAGGCGCAGTTGGGCCTTGAGAACGCTTGGGTTCGGGCTGAGCGAGATATCGAGACGGCTTACAGACAAGTCCGGGTGATCGAAGCCCGTATTGAGACACTGGATCAACGACTAACGGATGCCCGGCACAGCCTCCTGCAGGAAGAGTTGCGTTATCAAGCGGGGCTCAGCACGCAGCTGGAAGTGCTGCAACTACAGTACCTAGTTAACGAACTAGCCTATGACCTGCTTCACGCTCAATACGATCACAAAATGGCCGTTGCTCAGCTGCACGTTGCCAGCAGCTTGGCCATACCATGGTAAGGGGAGTGACAATGTGAACTTTCGTGATCTTTTGTTCCTCGCTGTTCGTTATTGCAGGAAGCGTCTTTTCGAGTCACTCCTCATTGTATTGGCCATCGGATTGGGAGTCGGCGTGATTGTTACCGTTCTGGCATTGTTCAACGGGGTCCGATTACAGCAGGCCGAGTTTCTCCAGCAGCCAACGTATCGAACGGTGCGTATCAATGCTATGGAAGACATCATGGAAGCCTTTGCCAATACGGACAATCCACTGATATCCATTCCCCAGATTCAATGGGAGGAGAGACCCCAGTTCACGATGGAGGATCTGGAGATGCTGCGGCAGACATTCCCAAACGGTTATGTCTTTGCCCAACAGACAGGAGCGTATCCGCTGGACACTGCTTCCAGTAGTAGTTCCGATAGTTCCGCAAGCCAAGGTGCGATCGTAATGAATCGGGAGGATACCATTCCGACGATCCTCACAACACCCGAGTACTTTGCCTTCATGGAGCTGGCCCTGCAGTCCGGCAGTCTCTTTGAGGGTACAGATGTTGATCAAGCTAATGCGGTAGTTGTTTTGGGCGCAGGTTTGGCCGAACGCCTCTTTGGGCAGGAGGATCCCGTGGGTCAAACCCTTCGTTTAGCAGGAGACGAACGGCCTTATTACGTCCTGGGGGTACTAGAGCCGACAACGGCTGTAGTCACAGAACGGGGGAGCAGCCGGGAACTGAACAACCAAGCTTACATGCCCATTACCGCCGCACCACGCCGTATTACCGGCCGCGGGGTGGGCAGCAGTTCCGCCGCCTTGCACACGGGCATCACCGAGATGCGAGTAGGCCTACCAGTGGCAGCTTCGTTGGCGCCGGTTTTGCGAGAAGTCCGCGACTATGCAGCCATGAACTATGGCGATGTGGCTGCGGTCTACGCACCATTTGAAGATCTGCAAACACAGCAGCAGCGGTTCCTGTTCATGGGCATTATCATCTTCTTGTTTGCCTCAATAGGACTGGTCATTGCGGCGGTGAATATCCTTACTCTCATGTTGGCCCGCATTCTACGCCGTACCAGGAATATCGGCCTTAGCCGGGCTCTCGGCGCCGACCAACGGGGTATCTTTATGCAGTTCTTCGTGGAAGCTGGCGTCTTGGGAGCAGCAGGGTCCATCCTCGGACTGATCATCTCATACGGTGGCGTTCAGTTGGTGTCAAGATTGCTGGATGAGCCGCTGGTACACAGCTTCATCGTACAACTGAGCGGCGTCGCTGTGGCATTGGCTGTGACCTTGATTTTCGGCATTTACCCTGCGTACCAGGGCGCACGAATCAGGCCTGTGGATGCACTGAGGGTAGACTAGCGTTGAGCGCTCGACTTAACCCTCGAAAAATGCCATCCTAGCATTCTTTCTTCGGGTTAGGGGCTGCAAGCCTTACTTAGGCATAGCCTTGCTCAACCAGCCTCAGTCTGTGTGCAGACTAC
>PWMW01000330.1 GCA_003559095.1 Clostridiales bacterium
ACCGGCTGTGTGGCACCGTCGCTATTTTGGCGGAACCATGCCACTGCCTCAGTGGCCCTGACGTTCTCTACGGAGGCCGAGGACCCGCTGGCGTGGCTGCCGGGTGTCCAATAGAGGCCATCTGAGGCCAGGGCACCGCCAGAGCCATCATTACCTTGATAGCGAGCCGCCAGTTCCCACTCTTCGTTGGTGGGAAGCCGAAAGCCATTGGCCACGGTCTGTTCGGCTTCATCATAGGCTTCGTTGCCGGCATCCCGGATAACGGAGCCTTGATGCCGGTATACAGGGTCCAGACCCAGCATCTCAGATAAGGCATTGCACCAGACTACTGCGTCACGCCAGTTGATATTGGTCACCGGCTGGGGCGCGGCTTCTTCCGGGTCATCCCTGACAGCTCGCCCACTGCCGGGCTGTCCAGCACTGGCGAACACATAACCGCTTTGTTCTGCCCACTGTACAACGGCACTCCATGATCTATATGTTACCGGCGTCTCGGCGATCCAGAAGTTCTGGTCCACTGACCCATGATCGTCATCATCGGCGCCAATCGGGAACACCGCTGCCGGTGCCAGCCTCATATGCAGATCGACGCCCCGGGCAGACTGCGTACTGCGGCTGCCAATATCCGCTGCTTCCGCTGCACTCCAAGCCCCCCATTGGCTTTCCTCGACCCCTTCAATGGCTGCCAAAATCTCGTACAGCTCCGCGACGTAGTCTTCCAGAGCTGCCAGAAAATCTGGATGCGCCGAGCGGCCATCCCCCGCCCGCTGCAGATCTGCTTCTAACCTTTGGATGAGGTCTTCCAGGGACGACGCGGGATCGTCAGAACCCTTCCACTCGCCAAAGGCCAGTGCACCGCTGGCCAACAACAGCACCAGCAGCAGCGCCACAGCCATACTCCGGAAAAACATTCAATCCCCTCCTAATGGATCTGTCCCTCTCTCCAGCGACTGCCAACGGCCAACGGTAATCCAGGCTTCACTGGCCAGCATCCCACGCTGGTGAGACACCTGCCCACATAACAAAAACCATAGTCCGTGATCTCACGCAGAGGCTGCCGGATTGCCACTGCCGCTACCTTATCTGCTGTACACCCACCCAAAGACGTCGTCCTTATCTGGAAATCTCGGTTACGCGACCTGGCAGGCCGCAGAAGTAATCCGACAGCTGCTATTACAGCAGCCTCAGCATGCCATAGTCCCGGCTTTGCCTACCGGATGCGCCCAGTGCCCATAGTCAACCTCGCCATGGTTGGTGTGGTGCGCGACAGACACCGTGGGAGCCCCTGGGCCCCACATGATGGTCCGAACCACCTCGACCTCCACCGTGGCAACTTCTGAGAATGTTCTGCTGATCGGCGCCAGACCGCTGGCAATGCCTTCTACTTACGGCTTCGGGACCGCCAACGAAGGTTCCTTCTGGTTGCCAGCAACAGTCAAACCTTTGACCATTGACAAATATCTGCTACCCCACCCTTGCTCCGCCACTGACGCAGTTCAAGACGCCACCACGTGCCTGCCAGCGCCGCGCGTTAGCAGCCGGCCCAATCCCGAAAGACCCGAACTGATGGTCCTTTCCGCCAGACAGACGAAGCACCACGTTCCCTGGCCTCAAGTCTGTCTAGTACGCCAGCGCTGTCCCTGGCTCTTCCAGATACTTCTCAGCGTCCTTCCATACAACGCCGCCGCCAACGTGCTTCGAATTCCTTGTGGGAAACGATCCGCTGGGCCAGAACCCGGGGATCAGTGATTCCCTCTTCCCGGCACCAGCGGACATACATGGCGTACGCAGCCAGATCCAGATCATCTTGATCCCAGTACACAGGGACGTGATTCCAGCCAGCCAGATGAGCAGCCACGGCCCGGGTATGACCATCCATCATCACTGTCCGGCCTCCCAGGAGTTTCACGGGAATCGGGTCAAAGGCGTCGGCGTTCTCGGGGTCGAACCATTCCTGCACGAGCCGTAGTTTGCCTGCACTGATATACAGCTGACTGGGCTGCAGATCGTGCAGGGAAAGCATCTGCTGTTCCTCCAAGGGCACCTGGGTGCGGCGACCTGCAATGAATGCTTCCCGGGTAAGGCATCCACAATCCATTCCTTCCGGAACTGCGGGGTGTTGGATTTCACACCAAGACCAGTGAACCACATCCGCATGCTCGCCACAAAAGGCCAGATCAACCAACATCTTGGTGGACTGGGCTCCGAGGCCCTGGTGCCAGTGTGGCTGCTCAACGATGACGACTCGGATACGGCGAACGTCGCTCATTGCGGAATCCTCCGCCGACTGGAAATTGGGGTGCATCCTGTCCAGCCAACCATACCCGTTGGGTATCGTCTTTACCGTGATCAGAAATCCCAATGCATCAGAGCTCAAATCAGAGCCTGTACCATGATCAGAATCTAGAATCCCCCTTGATGCCCAAGACAAGTGGTGTTCCTCCAGTGGATAAAGCACCCCCTGGCTGCCGCTGCCGCCATAGAGAGTGAAGTCATGGAATTTCCTGCTGTTCATAGCAATTCTCCTTTGCTTTCCTTGCCGGAGAGCCGCGTTTCGTACGCTAATCAGCGTTGACCTGGACAAAGCATGTATTGCCAGCCGTGTGACGCCGCCCAGAGCAACTCGTGCGTCAACTCTGAGTGCGCGGTGGGTTCGGAGACCTATGGGGCACCGCAATAACGCTGCAAGACTTTCATGGCAGACATCAAGTCCCCTCGGCATGGATCCAGCGGCTGTCAAGAACAACAGTGATCACGGGGCCAACGACTGTTCCGCTATGCCTGTGTTTGAGAGCTGAGCCATGCCCTGTTGCCATGCCATGGGCGGTTCAGGACTAGCCCAGTCTGAGGTCAGGTGATGGTCCAAATCTGT
>PWMW01000197.1 GCA_003559095.1 Clostridiales bacterium
CGGGCCGCCGCCTACCTGACCCCGTTTATGTTTCTCGGCGGGAATCCGTCTCCCAATTACATCCGGGAAGATCTTGACCTTGAAGCCTTCTCCCTTCCCGGGGTCACCAAATCCTGGACCAGTTCCCGGCCCGACCTGATCGATACCCGGGGCCGGGTTGCTTTGCCCGAGGGCGACCTGCCGGAGCGGGTGGTCCTGACGGTCAGCCTGGCCGGCGGCGGGGAAAACGTTTCCCGGGACTTTGAATACCGGGTGATGCCGGCGGAACCCCGCCTCCCGGCCTTTATGATCTATCTCAACGACGGGCTGCAGAAAAACCGTCGGGTGGACTGCCGGGTTGAATACTACCCGGCGGGGGGCCGGGACCCGGTCCGTTACCGCGCGTTTCAAGGGAGGCGGGCCGGGGTCAAGTACCGGGGAACATCGGGTTTCTGGCAGAGCCATATCCGGGGCCTGGAAAATTTCTTCTTGAGAAAATTCGCCCTCTCCCTCCGCTTTGAAGAACCCCATCGCCTCCTCAACGAAACCGAAACCCGCCACCTCTATTTTGCCACCGGGTACGAAGAAGCCTCGCTGATGCGGAACAAGCTCTCCTACGACCTCTACCGGGAGTTGGCCGTGCCCGGGGCCCCGAGGTTCGCCCCCGAGGTCGGCTGGGCGGAGGTCTTCATCAACGGTCATTACCGGGGCGTTTACGAGAAAAATACCCGGATCGACCGGCATATGCTCGGAATCGAGAGTTTCGATCCCACCCGGCCCGACCCGGCCGTGCTCTATAAGTTCGGCGCCCACGGCGACAACTTCCGGGTACCCCGGACCGGGGCAATCACCCAGAAGCTTCCTCCCCGACGCTACGGTCCTTACTGGGAACCCTACCTTGACCTGGTCCGCCGGGTCGCCTCGGACGACCCGGAGGTTTTCAAAAATTCAATCGAAGAGGTCGTCGATGTCGACAGCGTGATTGATTTCCATCTTCTGCTGAATATGACCGAAAACCGGGACGGGGTTAACGTCAACCTGTATCTGGCCCGGGACGCCGGACCCGGTAAGCGTTTCTTTATCGTGCCCTGGGACTACGACAAAACCTGGGATCCGGAGAGCGGGCACCGATGGTTTTCCAACGCCCTGACCGACCGCCTGCTGGAAGACGGTCCGGACTACGGAGAGCGGCTGGCCCGCCGCTGGGAGGAACTGCGTCGGGAGCGCTGGAGCGATGACGCCGTCAGCGAGCGGATCGACCGGATGGAGCACCACCTGGACGGATGGATTCAGTGGGACTACGAGCTATGGAATCACGCCTACAGCCGAGACATTCCTTTCGAGGAGTGGACGGGCTCCCTCCGGCGGCGGGCGCTGGAACGGCTCCACCACCTCAACGGCCGAATCCCCCGCCTTATGGAAAGCGACTGATCCCGATAAGAAATTTTATACTACTAACCGATGGCTGTGGTGGCAAATACCTTTTCCGGGGGTTCAATATTGTATGCCTTTTTCAAGCTATTACGCTTGTATCCAAATTATCCAGCTTGTAGCATTCTTGCAATTAATCCTTTTGCCAAATTCATACCAGGGTAACCTACAAACAAAAGGAGAGGAGATGTTCAGATGAACGCAATCAATAGCGTAACGAAGGATTTGCCGGATCGGCTGTTTATGACCGGCGACGACCTGTTCAACCTGCTTTTTTCTTTGGGTCTGGCGGTGGTTATCGCAATAATAATCTCCCAGATGTATAAGCATACCCACCGGGGAATGAATTTTGAACTGGCCTTTATGAGCACTCTGGTTTTGCTGTCTCCCATTGTTGCGGTGGTAATGCTTTTCATCCGGGGTGACCTGGTGCTTTCCCTGGGACTGATCGGCTCACTGTCGATCATCCGTTTCCGTACGCCGATCAAGGACACTCGGGATATGGTCTTCCTGTTCTGGGCGATCGCCGTCGGGCTGGGCTGCGGCACCTACAACTGGATGGTGGTGATCATCTCCACTATCTTCATCACCCTGATTATGTTCGGGATGTACTTCATAAGATACGGCCGTTCCCGCAACACGGATTTCGTTCTGGTAGTTTCCGGGCATTCGCCGTATGAGCAGGCCGACCCGGAGGAAGTCGTCAAGCGTTATGCCGCCGAAGCCCGGGTGCGCTCCCAGGAAGTCGAGGAAGGCGATTGGGAAGTAATTTTTGAGCTACGGTTTCCCCGTTTACTCGATCAGGTGACCAGGGAAATGATCAGGGAGCTTAAAGATCGTCCGGGAGTTCGCAAGGTATCGCTCCTGGCGCCTCAACTGGCCCTCCCGGTTTGATTAATGGGAGCATGGATCCCAACGGAAAAATCCGATACTGGGGCTGGCGGTTTGAACTGAAATACCGTCTGAACTGGATCCAGTATCACAAGATGCGGGCGGCCATCCGGCCCTATATGCGCACCGATTATTATACCCGGGTCGCTCCCCGGAACCGATACCTGGTACGGAGCCTGTACTTTGACGACTACGACCACCGCGCTTTTCTGGAAAAGATGGACGGTGACAGCGACCGGGTCAAGTTCCGGCTCCGGACGTATTCCGTATCGGTCAGCGCTGATTCCGTGGTCAAGGTGGAGCTGAAAGTCCGGAAAGGCAACGCAATGATAAAGCACGGTTCGCTGGTCTCCCTGGCGGACCTTCAGGATTTTCTCCGAAAAAAGCACTGGCCGGAAACCGACGATCCGGTCCTGATCGAGTTTGAGCGTTACCTGCACCTGAAATCTCTCCAGCCTCAAATCCTGATCGAATACTTCCGGGAAGGGTTCGAGGACCGGGCCAAGAGCGATCTTCGGGTGACTTTCGACCACCGGGTTCGGAGCGCCCATTGTGCCGAGTTGTTCCCGTCCAGCCCGGTTTTCTTCCGCTCGCATC
>PWMW01000223.1 GCA_003559095.1 Clostridiales bacterium
CTGATTATCGCTGTGGGGTTTGTCAAGAACGTTAACCTTGGCATCTTGGGTTTGGCTGT
The DNA here is from genome assembly GCA_003559095.1 of Clostridiales bacterium. Classification (GTDB taxonomy): domain Bacteria; phylum Bacillota; class Limnochordia; order Darwinibacteriales; family B1SED10-159; genus SLOZ01. The sequence goes on from PWMW01000223.1 coordinate 60, forward strand.
GGCCGGTGTGATCGGCCTCAGCGCTGGCTTAACTCCCAGCGAAGTGGTAGCCGGATGGCCCACACAGCTGTTCGTATTGCTGTTAGGCGTTACCTATTTGTTCGCCATCCTCCGCGTGAATGGGTCACTGCAGCGGATTACGGAGCATGTTATCTGGCAGTTCCGGGGAGCGCCCAGCCTGCTGCTGCCAGTGTTTTTTGTGTTGGCCTTTGTGCTGGCCGCCGCTGGTCCTGGCAATATCGCTGTCTGTGCCATTTTACTTCCCATTGCTTTCTCCGTGATGGCGGGCTCAGGTTACAATCCCCTCTTGGTAGCGGCAGTGGTCGTTATTGCCTCCAACATGGGTGGCCTATCGCCCTTGGCGCCTACGGGAATCATTGCCGTGGAACTGGCCCGGGATCTGGGTGTCGATATTGGCTACCGGGCATTCTGGGCCATCATTGTTTTCAACATACCGCTCTTGGCTGCCTACTGCTGGGTGCTGCGGCGGCGCGACGCCCGGGTGACTGCTGCCGAAATCCAAAAACCGGCCCAGCTGGGAACAGATCAAGTGATCAGTCTCTTGGTGCTGGTGGCGGTGGTCGTCGCTGTTTTGGTGGGCGGCCTGCACATTGGTTTGACGGCCTTGGCGGGAGCCGCCCTGCTGCTGGTGGTGACCACGGTTCCTGAGCGTAAAGTGATCGAGACGGTGCCGTGGGGGACGCTGATCATGATCTCGGGCATGGCAGTGTATACACATATCTTGACCGTGGTCGGTGCCATTGATCTGCTGAGCCGACTTTTGGGTGCCCTCATGGGACCCAGCACTGCCGCTCCGCTGCTGGCGGTGATGGGAGGACTTTTTTCGCTGGTGTCCAGCGCATCTGGAGTGGCCATGCCCACGCTGTTTCCCACGGCGCTGCCCTTGGCGGCTGGTTTGGAGGGCGTCTCGGTGGAGGCATTGTTGGCGTCCATCGTTGTGGGATCCCATGCGGTTACGCTCAGTCCGATTTCGACGTTGGGTGCCCTGGCACTGACAGCGCTGCCCCAAAGCACCCAACGGCGCCGCCTATTCGGTCAGCTCTTGGTGTTGGCCATGGCCGGTTTGGCACTCACTGCCGTTTTGCTGTTTTTGGTCCCATGGGTGTAGAGGCCGCTTCTTGAGCTATGGATCGTCATGGCGCCCATGGACAAAGGGGGACTGCTGAAGTTATGGATATTACTTACACGACGACGAATGGCAGGTTCAACGTTCGAGCAGTGGGCCTGCTGTTGCGCGGGAACAAGCTGCTGGTAATGAAAGACGAGTGCTCAGCGTACTTCTACGTTCCCGGTGGTCGGGTAGCATTTGGCGAACCCAGCGAGACGGCCATCCGGCGGGAGATCAGGGAAGAACTGGGCATCGATGTGGAAGTACAGCGATTGCTGTGGACGGTCGAAAGCTTCTTTGTGGAGGATCGAACGCAGCAGCCCTTCCATGAACTGGCCTTTTATTACCTCCTCAGGCTGCCTGCTGAAGACAGTCTCGGCCAAGGCGAGAGCTTCGAACGCACCGACAGTGAAGGACAGCGTCTGCGGTTTTGGTGGAAGGACATCCAAGACGTCCAAGACGCGTATTTCTACCCACTATTTTTGAAACATAGGCTGAACCAACTGCCTGCGAATGTGGAGCACCTAGTGGATGTCAAAGGGTCTAACCCACTGCCAGATGATGGCTCTTAGCAGCACGTTATTGGAGAGCGCGCTGGGGGATGTGTGATCCAGAGCGCAACCCCTTTATGGGAGGCGTTGCCCGGGGACAAAATGTTAAGTTCTGCTGGTTGGGATCCTGTGGTCATGTCTGTTTAGTATTTATGTCTGTAAGGAGTCCAGGCGTGGACACCGTGGAATCTTGCCTGCACAGCGTTACAGCGTGGCGCGGGGACAGGCTTGGAGAAGGTGAGGTGCTGGGTATGCATCCCAGCTTGGAAGCGTTTCACCCGGTGATACAGCAATGGTTTGTCGAGACTTTCGGCGACCCGACGCCGCCCCAGGCCCAGGGGTGGCCTTTGATCGCGTCGGGGCAGAATGTTCTGCTGCTGGCGCCCACAGGCTCGGGGAAAACGTTGGCAGCTTTTCTCAACTGTTTGGACTGGTTGTTGAAACACGGGCAAACTGCAGAGACCCACGGTGTCCAGGTTCTTTACGTGTCGCCCCTGAAGGCCTTGAACAATGATATTCATAAAAATCTGCAGGAGCCGTTGGCAGGGTTGGCCGTGGTGGCCGAACGCCTTGGGCAGCCGCACCCCAAGATCACGGCGGCGGTGCGCACGGGGGATACGCCTTCGGCCGAGCGGCAGCGCATGCTCCGCAAGCCACCGCAGATTCTGATCACAACACCCGAGTCCCTGTTCCTGATGATCTCGTCCAAAGCCCGTTCCATCCTGCGGACGGTGCGTTTTGTGATTATCGACGAGATTCATACGCTGTTTCCCGAAAAACGCGGAGCCCATCTGGCTGTGACTCTGGAGCGATTGCAGCACTTGGTGGGAGATGAGCCGCTGCAGCGCATCGGCCTGTCGGCTACGATGCGGCCGTTGGAAGCCGTGGCAGAATATCTGGTAGGTGCACAACGCCCCGTGGCCATCGTGGATGCTGGCCACCGCAAAAATTACGACTTGGCCATCACACTGCCCGTTCCTGATCTGCGTTCCCTGCCAGAACGCACCATTTGGCCTGATATCTACCGTACACTGCACAATTTTATCCAACAGCACCGCACGACACTGGTGTTTGTGAACAATCGGCGGTTGGCGGAGCGGATTACTGCGAACCTAAATAAGCTGGCCGCTAGAGAAATTGCCCGTAC
>PWMW01000081.1 GCA_003559095.1 Clostridiales bacterium
ATCGCTTCGGCTTAAGCAGCCCCCGTCGAGCGTTAATTAAAGGCCCTCGATCGCCCAGCGCTGGCGCACTATGGCTAACGCTTTGGCGTTTCGAGGGGGTCGCAACCTCCATGTTGCTCCACGGAGGTGGCCACAGGCTCACCCAGAAAGTATACGCAGAGACCCCTGGCCGTACGGATGGAAACCAGCCGCTGCCCAGGGGTCTTATTATGATCTATTGTCGATAGTGGGCTTCATAGAGGATCAACCCTGCTGCCACGGCCACGTTGTGGGAGTCACAGTACCCGAACATCGGTATGGTGACCAATTGGTCGCAAAGTCCTATTTCTTCAGCACCCAATCCCGAGCGTTCATTGCCCATAAAGACTACACAGGGGCGGGGATACCTCACACTGCGATAGTCCTGTTGGGCTCCGGGGGACGTAGCGACGAAGAATAGGGAATGTGCTTTGTGCCAATGCCGCAGTTCCTTCACATCGGTCTGCACAAGAGTGTGGCGAAATACACTGCCTTGACTGGCCCGAACAGCTGCGGGATCGTAGGGGTCGGTGGAATCTCCCAAGAGCAGCACTCCCGCTCCACCCACACCATCTAGGGTGCGCATCATGGTGCCCAGATTGGCAGGATACTGAATGGCGTGACAGGCCAGCCACAACTCACCGGCCTGGGGCTGGACGTCCCAAAGGCCTGTCCATTGCTGTCGCAGGACAGCGGCGCAGCCGAAATATTGATCCCGCCGCTCACTGAGACTGGCAAAAACATCGGGATTCAAGTACAATGTTGTATGGTGGCTTGCCGCCGCCTGCAGCCGCTCTTGAATATCCGGCGCTACGTTCTGCAGCAGTTCGGGGCAGAGCAGCAGCAGTTCCATGGGGGTAGCTGCCGCCAGCGCTTCCAATACCAGATGGGGCCCACCCGCGAAGTACAAGCCCGTGGAGCGCCGTTCTTTCACCTGATTCAGTTTGCGGATCTGCTTTATCTGCGGATTTTTGCGGCTGGTGATTTCCATGGCATCCACCTCAACATCAAGATTTCGTGCTGTTCCTATGGTAGCATACACACTGATCCCTGGCAATGACGGGATTTTTCGGCGCTTATCCCCAATTCTTCATAGGTATTTAACGAAAGCTATACACGTCGGCCGCTGGCAAGAGAACATACAAAAAAGAGGATGAACCTTCCATGAACCTAATCAAAGACTTTTTGAAGCAGTATCAACGGGAGACAGGGGATTACGAGAAACTAGCTCAGCTATGCGCTCAGCAGTGTGAAAGTGGCCTCGAACGCATGGGTGTTCGCTCCATCGTTACGTATCGGGCCAAACGACCGGATCGTCTTTGGCAAAAGATCCGCAAGCGGGCCCCTGCGAAAAACTATGCCAGCATGAAGGAAATCTATGCAGACATCATCGACTTGGCCGGGGTACGCATTGCCCTGTATTTTCCTGGGGATCGCGAAGAAGTGGATGCCTTTATCCGCTCCCACTTTGTTGTGGAGGAAACGCGCAACTTTCCCAAAGAATCCAATCGCTCTCCCTATCCCAAGCGGTTTTCTGGGTATTCGGCTCGCCATTACCGAATTCGTCTCAAGGAAGAAAACCTGGCAGCGAGACAGAAGGAATATGCCTTTCGCAGTGTAGAAGTCCAGGTAGCGTCCGTCTTAATGCATGCGTGGGCCGAAGTGGAACACGATCTTGTCTACAAACCGAAGACAGGTGAACTATCGTCCGATGAGTACGCCATTTTGGATGAGCTCAATGGTCTTATCCACACCGGCGAAATTGCCTTGGAACGTCTGCAGAAAGCGGTACACCGCCGTGTCATTGGGGATCTCAAGGAGTTTAGCAATCATTATGAGTTATCGGCATTCTTATACGATCAAGTCCAAGGCAAAGGCATCGATCAAAGCGATCCTTATATGGGACGGGCCGATGTGCTGTATGCGTTTCTGAAGCTGATCGGCCGCGGTGCTCCCTGGCACGTGGAGACATATCTCCCGTACCTAGATTTCAAGGATACAGCACGTTCCGTGGTCGAACAGCTTGTGGACCAGATCCTTGCGGAAGATGATTCCCTGTATGAATCGTACAACAAGGCCCGAATTTCTGTAAGCAAAAAGGATCCCTATGGCAGTCACGATGAGACTGTATCCTACTTTTCTGAAGAGCGTGCTCTGGGGTACTTCATGCACCGCTGGATTGCCGTGGAGGTTGTAGCCCGCAAAGCCGTGGGGGATGCCATGGCCCGCGGGGAGAAGAACATGGTATTGCCGCCTCAGGCCATGGGGGAGCAGTTTTTCGATCGTGAGACCGTGGCCAAACTGCGGGATATTCGGCGCCTGCGCAACCAAATTATCCACGGTATGCAGTTCCCTTCCGAGAAGGAGCTGATGGAAGCCGGAGGTTTTCTGCAGTCGCTTTTGGATACGGTGGCAGAGAAACGGCCGGAATTGCGCAGCACCATCGAATCAGCCCTGCAGCATCGGGATGGCAGCTGAGGAAGTTCACGGCTCCAGCGGGGCGAGGCTTTTTCCAGCAGGACCTTGACAGAGTTTGTGCTAGGTGGTACTATTTTCTTGACGTGAACGAAAATGTCTTTGAGGGGGCGACTTGATGTCGGCAAAGTGGAATATCCAAGGAACTGCATCTGCAGTCTGGTCGGCGCGCCGCCTCTGCCGGAGATAACTGCCCCAGGATCGCTCTGCCCCGCTGAAAACCCCGCCTTTGGGGTAGCAAGCGGTTCAATGCCAGTGCGTCCTTAGGGTCGGTATTTTTGGGCATCTTTTATGGTTTGCAGAAACCGCAGCGGCGTCCATGCTTCTGCGGTTTTACGCGCGCTTTTTGACCAGTTCAGCGCACACGGCGCTCCTGTTTCTGCGATCCCTGGCACGGCTTCATGCTGCCACAGCGGTTGCAGAGGCTGATGAGCGGATCCACAAAGCAGCCATAGGAGGAATTTCCACTGAAATCCAATACTACGTCAAAACGCCGTCGACGCTTTTCCAGCCCAACGGCACCTAATAGTACCCAAGGCATTTTGGCCGGCGCTGTGCAGCGCCACGGCCGGGTCTGGGTGCATGATACGATGATTCCCTGTCTGCTGCCGGGACACGGCAGCCTAACCAATGATAATGAAGACCGTGACTTTGAGTCCCAAGCCGTAATCGGCGATGTGGTGGATTTGGCAGCGTCCGGTACGCAGGAGTATCTAGTGCAGCGAATCCGGCAGCGTCAGACACTGCTGCTGCGCGGCCACCGGCGGCGCCCGGACCAGAAAACTCCCATCGCGGCCAACGGCCAGATCCTGCTGATTGTGCGGGATATCCGTACGCCCCGGGACACCGGGTTCGTGGAACAAAGCATTGCCGCTGCCCGCCGCGGTGGCCTGGAGGCCATCCTCTGCATCCACAAAACCGACGCAGCATCGGCCCGAACTCTGCAGGCGGAGCAGGAATATTGGCAGTTCTTAGAACTCCTGGGGATCTCGGTCTTCTTCACGTCGAAGGACCATCCGGAGGCGTGGCTTCCCGCTCTGCAGCAGCGCTTGGCAGAACAGCGGGTGGTGGTGGTAGGGACCCCCGGTGCCGGCAAAACTACCTTGATCCGTGCCCTAACCGCTGGCGAACTGCGCCGTGATCCAACACCCACGACCGCCCCCGACCTGCAGCCGGCGGGCAGCGGCTGGTTCGTGGATACACCGGGTTTTAAGGACTTCGCCCTCGCTCCGCTAACCCAGTCCGAACTGGAGCTGCTGTTTCCCGATGTGGTGGAGCTGGCCGCTCGCTGCCAGTTCACCGGCTGCAGCCACAGCCACGAACCGGGCTGCGCTGTCAAGGGAGCTGTCCAACAAGGCCGTCTCGAGCGGACGCGGGTGCAGCTGCAGCGGCGTCTGCAGGGCGCTGAAGCAACGGCCCCCAGTACGGCGCAGCAGCCCCAGGGCCAACGGGACTATACCCAACACGCCTGCGGGGAAAGTTTTACCTGCGGCCACTGCGGCAGTTTGGTGGTGCCGGACGCTGCGGGAACTCGTCATCGCAATCACTGCCCGACGTGTCTTGGCAGTGTGCATGTGGATAATCGACCGGGTGACCGGGCAGCCCTGTGCGGCGGGCTCATGGATCCTGTATCTGTCTGGGTACGACAGGACGGAGAGTGGGCCATTATCCACCGCTGCCGGCTCTGCGGGGAACTGCACTCCAACCGCATCGCCGCCGACGACAACAGCATACTCTTGGTGTCGCTGGCGGTGAAACCGCTGTCCTCACCGCCATTTCCCCTCAGCACCCTGGCGCAGGCCGCGGCAGCGCCGGGTCAGCCGTCTTAGATCTCCACTGCAGCACTGGACTGGCAGGGCAGTTTTGGGAAGACGTGTTCCCCGCAATCCCAGGTAACGGGATTGCCCGGTCCTGCGTAGCGTTCCCACGGCACTTGCGCAATGAACATCGGAAGAAGTGAACGAGCAGCCGCGGCTGCTCGTTCCATTTTTTAAGCTCCAGGGGCTGGGAGGGCCGGTAGGGAAGGTCTGGGCAGCAAACAACAGCGAAGTGGCAGCCCCGGCAGGAAAGAATGGGCAGGAAGCCGAAAACCATACATAGATCGCAGGCTTGGCAAAATCGGAAGAGAAACCAAGAGCGATGCAGACCGTCGGTCCCAAAGGAGCAGTGTAGCCGGGCCAGATGGACACTGGGGAGGTAGTAACAGCGTGCAGATTCAGCGATTAACCAAAGAAGATTATCAGGAGTGCATGGATTTTATCAACATGGTGTTCAGCATGAGCAGCGGACCTACGGACTTTCGGCAGCTGCTGCCGGCCTACTATGAAGAAACAGAAGCCAGTATGCAGTGCCACTACGTCCTGCGGGAACGGGGCCGGATCAAGGCACTGGTGGGTCTGTATCCCGGAACCATAGTCGTGGGCCGGGAAAAGCTGCGCTTGGCTCGCATCGGAGCCGTCTCCACCCATCCCTACAGCCAAGGACGGGGCTATATGCAGACACTGATGAAGCACTGCATGGGCATTGTCCACAGCGACTTCGATGTCTCCCATCTGGGTGGACTGCGGCTGCGCTATCTGTATTTCGGTTATGAAAAATGCGGGATCGTGCCGGTGTTTTCCTTGAACCGCCACAATCTGCGCCACAGTCCGCTGGCAGCGGAGATCACAGTGCGCGAAATGACCGAAGCCGAGCCCACCGTGCTCGAGACTCTGCAGGCATTCCATGATGAGCAGCCCATCCACGGCCAGCGAAATCCAGTGGATTTTTACCGCATCTGCCGCAATTGGTCCAGCCGTTTGTTCACAGCCCACATGGGGAACGAGCTGGTGGGGTATGCCGTGGCCGGGGACAAGCTAGACCGCCTCTCGGAAGTTATCGGGCACCGCAGCGAGCAGGCGCTGGCCATTGCCCAAGCCATGCTGCAGTACAGCGGTGGTTCATCGCTGGATGCTGCCTTGAACCCCACGGCCACAGAGGACATCCGGTTGTTCGGCACCGCCGCCGAGGATGTCCGCCTCGATCACGGCGGTAACTGGCGGATCAGCAGCTGGTCTAAGACCTTGACAGCTCTCTTTAAGGTGAAGAACCAGCAGCTGCCGCTGCCCGATGGCGAAGTGGTGCTGGACATTGCGGATACCGTCAGGCTCTGTATTCGGGTGGCTGACGGCAATGTTTCTGTCAGTGAGACGAAGGCAGCAGCCCACGTTACCGGCAATGCTAGTCAAATGATGCGGCTGTTGTTCGGTCCGCTGCCGCCGACGTGGGTCAACAGCTTACCGGCCCAGGCCGGAGTCCTACAGGCGTGGCTGCCGCTGCCCCTGTACCTGCCACAGCAGGACCATGCGTAACAAAAGGCCGCCGGCCGCAATGGCGTAGAAGATATAACAGCCTGCCGGCCAGCGGCCACGTACTACGAGGGCCCAGCCAGAACCGCCCCAATGGGACGGCGGTCTGGCTGTTTCTGGGCAGAGCCCCGTTGTATTAGCGCCAAAGATTGCCGCCGAACGCGCAAAGAAGGGTTGATGAAACATGCTGATCCAAGAAAAACTGGAACAGGCCGTAGCGGTGCTCAATGAAGTGGGTGTAGACTGCTGGTTGACGTACGTTCGTGAAACGATCGAAATGATGGATCCAGCCCTGCATTTTGTGGCTGGTCGGGATGTGGTGTGGGATGCCGTGTTCTTGATTCACAAAAGCGGACGCAAAGTGGCCATTGTTGGTGCCGGTGATCATCTGGATTTCGTTGAATCCGGATTCTATGACGAAGTGCTGACCTATACGCAGAGCATTACCCATGTCCTGCGGCAAGTGCTAGCAGACCTGGACCCCGAGACTGTGGCCATCAACTACTCGTTAGATAACACCGCAGCCGATGGCTTGAGTCTCGGCATGTACAAACGACTCTTGGGCCATCTTGCAGGCACACCTTACAAAGAGGGGCTGGTATCTGCGGACTCCATTATTGCCAAAGTGCGGGGCCGCAAAACACCGGAAGAACTGCGGCGCATCAAGGCAGCGGCCCTGGAAACCCTAGATATGCTGGGTATTTTGACACAGTGTATCCAGCCAGGTTGGACCCTGCGGCGGATTTCCAACTTCATGCACCAGTTAATGCGGGAACGCAATGTCAGCCATGCTTGGAGTTACGAAGGGGATCCAGGTATTACCAGCGGTGATATGGAAGAGGGGCACGGAACCCCTGGTGAACAGCCCATTGCACCGGGCCATGTGCTGCGGTTGGATTTTGGAATCAAGAAAGATGGCTATTGCTCGGATCTACAGCGCAGTTGGTATATTCTGCGGCCCGGCGAGACGGAAGCTCCGGTCGCTGCCCAAGACGCCTTCCGCGTGGTGCGGGCGGGAATCGCTGAAGCTGCCGCCATGCTCAAGCCCGGAGTCTTGGGCTGGGAGGTGGATGCCGCTGTACGAACCCTACTGCAGAACCATGGCTATCCGGAGTACCCCCATGCTTTGGGACACCAAGTGGGAATCTGGGCCCATGATGGCGGCAGCATTCTGGGACCACGCTGGGAGCGCTATGGCCAAAGTCCCTACCAGCCCGTGGAAGTGAACCAAGTGTATACTTTAGAGTTCTCCATCCGCACACCCCACGGTTTTGTGAGCCAGGAAGACATGGTGGTCATCACCGAAGACGGATGCCAGTTTCTGGCACCGCCCCAGCAGGCCCTTTGGCTGCTGCGTTTGTCCGACTGATTGCTGCCGAATCCTTACTGTCAGGCGTTCACGGCCAGGCGGGAAACTAAAAGAGGATAGGCCTAGGGCCTATCCTTCCGTGGATGATCTGTGTGGATCATGGGCTGCTGGGTTCCGCTAACGAGGGCGGGTGTGCTGGCGCACAGCGTCAAGCACTGCTTCGTCGTCCTCGTGAGCCACGGCCAGCTGCTCGAACGTATCTGCATCAATGCCCAGGCGCTGCAGCAGCTGTTCGTCCAGAGGACACGGGTACGTGTACTCTCCAAGGTTTTGACGGTGCCTGGCCCGTGCTTTGTCAATCATGCGGGGCAGCCAGGAAATTCCCCCTGCTTGCAGGTCGCCGCTGCGGGGTATGAAGTTCATTAGGGCAGTTCTCCTTTCTACCGAGTAATTCTGTGTTGTTGTAACCAGTTATTCAGCCTGTTACAGCCTGCGCCGGCGAAGGCTGCGGCTGCCGGTGGCCTACCATATACTATTCGGCATTTATCACGTATTTCCTTAGGTTATGGCTGGCGGTGGCCAAGAACAGGATGTTCGTCCCATGTGTCTGGTCCGGTCCTAGATCCCTCTACCCACGGGGCTTAGCCGCCGGCAGCCTGGGCAGCCGGCCAGATTCAGGCAAAGCACTAACCTAACGACAGGAGGAGGAGTTCCATTGCAGTACTTTTTAGGTGTTGATGGTGGTGGCAGCAAGACCCTGGCCGTAGTGGCCGCTGCCACGGGGCAAGTGGTAGGTGTCGGCTTGGGTGGCACCGGCAACTTCCAAGGCCCTGGGGTGGAAGCAGCCCGGGAATCTGTGCAGGCGTGTACCCAAGCCGCTCTGCACCAAGCGGGACTGCGGCCGGAACAAGTGACCGCCAGCTTCTTTGGCATGGCAGGTGCCGATCGACCCCGAGATTTTGCTATTGTTCGTGAGCTCCTGCAGCCTGTGGCACCGGGTTCGGTCTGGGATTTGGAAAATGATGCCGTCATCGGCCTGTATGCCGGGACCGGCGATGGAGTGGGCGTAGGGGTCATCTGCGGCTCCGGAACCAATGTTATCGGTTTGGGGCCCCAGCACCAGCGGGTCCAGGTAGGCGGCATGGGAGATCTTTTTGGTGATGCTGCGGGCGGCAGCCATATCGGCCGCCTGGCCGTGGCCCGGGCTATGCGGGGACACGAAGGCCGAGGTCCAGCCACCAGTCTCTACCCTGTGCTCTGCCGCCATTATGGTTTGGAGGAACTGCTGGATCTGGTGGATTGGGTCTATGAAGGCCGCAATCTGCACCTGCGAGACCTGACGCCCTATGTGTTCCAGGAGGCCGTGGCGGGCGATGCTGTGGCTGCCGGCATTCTGGTGGATGTGGGGGAAGAAATGGCCGTGTCGGCGTTGGCGGCGCTGGAAAGACTCTTCCAAGGCTGCTCCCAACCGGTGGTGGTGGCCATGGGCAGTGTGTTCCAGCAGGCGGAATCGCCCATTATGCTAGAAGCCTTCAGCCAGCCGCTGCGGGAGCGTTGGCCGCAGATAGATGTGCGGGTGCTGGACTGCGAACCGGCCCTCGGCGCTGTCTACGCTGCTGTAGGTCTCTTGGGATCTCCTCCCAAGGAAGATTTTCGCAGCCGCCTGCGGGCCAGCTTTCCGGGACGACCGCAGCCGCAATCCAAGAAGTAACGGCTGCAGACACCGGGTTCGCAGAACCCCAGAACTTTTTGCCATAATGTGATCTTGCCAAAAAACGTGCAATGGGAGGCAGAATCGATGAAAATAACCGTAATTGGAGCTGGCAGTACCTATACGCCAGAACTGATGGAAGGACTGCTGCAGCGAGCCCAGCAGCTGAAGATCAAGGAAGTTTGGCTCTATGATATTAATGAACGGCGGTTGGATATTGTCGGTGGCCTGATTCAGCGCATGAACCAGGCCCAAGGGGAACCCTTCACTGTGCAGCCCACACTGAATCGTCGGGACGCCATTGCCGGTGCTGACTTTGTCTTGACGCAGATCCGAGTAGGTGGTCAGCAGGCCCGCCATGATGATACCCTCTTTTCCCTTGCTCAGGATATGATCGGCCAAGAAACCACCGGTCCGGCGGGTTTTGCCAAGGCCATGCGGACCATCCCCGTCATCCTGGACATCTGCAACGAAATTCGGGCCAGCGCTCCCGATGCTTGGCTGCTGAACTTCACCAATCCGGCCGGGATCATTACCGAAGCTGTTTTGCGCCACGGTGGTGTGAATGTCATCGGGCTCTGCAACGGGCCTCTGGGCATGCAGATGTCCGTGGCCCGCCAGTACAATGTCGGACATCGGGACGTGGATCTGGAATACATGGGCCTCAACCATCTGGGTTTTGTTAGGCGTGTTTGGGTCAAAGGCCGCGACGTGACCACGGAGGTTCTGGATCAACTGGCCGCCAAGGCCGCTAATATCCCCGATCTGGATGTGGACCCGGCTTTTGCCCGCAGTCTGCAGCTGATCCCCAGTGGGTACCTTCGCTACTTCTACCTGGAAGCGGAAATGCTGCAGGTGTTAAAGGAGAAACCTAAGACGCGGGCCCAGGAAGTAATGGAAATTGAGGCAGCACTGCTGGAAAAATACAGCGATCCCCAACTGCGAGCAAAGCCTGCAGAGCTTGAGAAACGGGGCGGCGCCTATTACTCCACAGCCGCCGTGGAGCTGATGGCATCCCTGGCGGGCAATGGGGGCGAAAAGCACATTGTCAACGTCCGCAATCAGGGGACCTTGGCTGATCTGCCGGACGATGCCGCGGTGGAAGTCACGGCCGTGGTGGATGGCCGCGGTGCCCAGCCGCTGACCTTGGGGCCACTGCCCAGCTCCGTCCGGGGCTTGGTCCAACAGGTCAAGGCCTATGAAGAACTGACCGTGGAAGCCGCAGTCAGCGGCAGCTACCACAAAGCCCTGTTGGCCCTGGCCAACAACCCACTGGTACCTTCGGTGAACAAGGCCAAACTGCTTCTAGATCAGTTCAATACCCATCATCGGCTGGGTCTGCAGTAATCCGTGGTCTTGCAGTCGTCCGAAGGAGTGAGCGCCCTTGAGTATCATTGCTGTTCCCGTACCTGCCTATGACCCCCAGCGCCTCGATGCGGCTGTGGCAGAGATCATGCAGTATTGGCCGTCTGCGGCCGGCCTTGCGGGCAAAACTGTGCTGTTGAAAGTGAATATTCTCAGTCCTGTGGATCCAATAAAGGCTGTCACTACCCATCCGGAAGTGGTCAAGGCCGTGGCACGCTATCTGCAGGAACGGGGAGCTATAGTCTGGATCGGTGACAGCTCCGGTGGCATTGTGGCCGTGGGCAGTCGCACCCAACAGGCTCTGCGAGTCTGCGGCATGGAAGAAGCGGCTGCGGCCACCGGAGCCCAGCTTAAGAACTTTGATCTGGAGACCAGCGTTGGCTTCACCAACCCCCGGGGAAAGGAACAAGAAACCATCTACCTGGCTCAAGCTGTGGTGGATGCGGATTATGTGATCTCCCTGGCCAAACTAAAGACGCATTCCTATACGCTCTACACCGGTGCCGTCAAGAATCTCTACGGCTGTATCCCCGGCGGCCGCAAGGCAGTGTACCACGGCTTGGCTCCCAACGTCGACGTCTTCAGCCAATACCTAGTGGATGTTCTCCAGTTGGTTAAGCCCACCTTTGCCATCATCGATGGCATCGTGGCTATGGAAGGAGCGGGACCTGCCGCCGGTGATCCCCGTCACTTCGGAGCCCTCTTGGGAGGCAGCGATGCTGTGGCGTTGGATGCCGAAGCCTGCCGCTGTCTGGGAATCCAGCCGCGGCATGTGGCCATGCTGCGCATTGCCCAGGAGCGGGGCTTAGGCCGGCTGGAACCTGCGAGCACGGAGCGAGTGGGGCCGTGGGATACCCTGCGGGGGCGTCCCTTCCGGGGTCTCAAACGCAATCTGCCCATTCCCAATGCTTGGGGAGGTCTGGCAGCCAACATTCTGCGCTCCCACCCGGAAGTGATCCAAGAGACCTGCATTCGCTGCGAGATCTGTCTGCGTTCCTGTCCTGTCCAGACCATTGTTAAGCGGGACGATGGCCGGATTGAAGTGGAGCCGGACGCGTGCATTCAATGCTTTTGCTGCCATGAACTCTGTCCTCAGGACGCTATTGCCATTCGCTCCTCGCCCCTGCGGCGCCTCCTGCAGCGCGTCCTACGGTGACACAGCGCGCTAAACCCCGCCAGAACAGGAAATCCTGTTTTGGTGGGGTTCTTTGGCATG
>PWMW01000083.1 GCA_003559095.1 Clostridiales bacterium
ATCGATCTCATCTCCCCGGGAGGTCTTATAGTAATAGATTTGTTCGCCGGAGCGTCTGAGGGCGATATACACCATGTTCTCCAGGACAAAACCCGTATTCTCAGAAGTTGCCCGAGAGAATGCCTGAACAAGGGCATGATCGGCACAGTAGACTTTCTTCGGGTTTACCGCCTGGACCGCCGTATTGTATGAGCGGACGGAAACGGTGTAGATCAGATAACAGTCGACGAGCAGATCCCGGGTGATTACATCGTTCACCAGATTCTGAAAATAGACAGGCGCCATGGAGTCTATCGGGAGATCCAGCCGCTCAGGCATGCCTCCAAGCTCCAGATAGGAACTGAAAGCGCTGATGATCGTATCCCGGCTTGCTATGTCGGTGATAGTTTGTGGATGGCCCTTCGCTCGGAGGAATTCACGGAATGAGAAGGGGAAAAGCTCCCAGGTAAATGCCCGGCCTCCCAGCTCCGTAGCGATCTCCTTCGATAAAAGCCTGGCTGACGATCCGGTGATATAGACCTCACAGGATTCGGTTGTCTGTATTCTGTTTACGAGACGGGCCCACCGAGCGTCCGAATGTCAAATAGTTTCCGATTATTTGTAAACTAATTACGTTAAGTTTTCTTATTTCCGAAAACTATCTGAGAAACAGGGGGGGCCCGAACCGTAGCGGGTTCACCTTGTACGAGGAAGGACTTTAGCTTTACATAGGTGCCAAAATACCGTACATTTTGGCATTATGTTACAGCGAGAGCTTAGGAATCCGGACAGGTCATTTTTTCTCTTCGGTCCCAGGCAGACGGGAAAAAGCACCTGGCTCAAGGCCCTGGCTCTGGCCCCGGGATGGATCGTCAACCTCCTTATGAACGATACCTATTTCAGATATGTGCGGGATCCCGCTCAGTTTGGACGGGAAGCCCGGGAGAAAATCAATCAGGGTGTTTCCTGGATTATTGTCGATGAGATTCAGAGAATCCCTGATCTGCTGAATGAGGTACACAATCTGCTTGAAAGCTCGGGAGTCCGCTTTGTCTTGTCCGGATCGAGTGCAAGGAAACTGAAGCGAAGCGGAGCGAATATGCTGGGAGGCAGGGCCCTGCTCCGGCATATGCACCCCTTTACCGTGCGTGAAATCGAGCAGCACGGGGGTGAAAACAGCTTCGATCTTGAGCACGCCCTTGTCTGGGGAACCCTGCCGCCTCTCCACGGTCTCAATAACATAGATGCCGCGGACACCCTCCGGGCGTATGTTCAAGTATACCTGCGGGAAGAGATTCAACTGGAGGCGCTGGTGAGGAACCAGGGGGGATTTACCCGGTTTCTCGATGTAACCGCCGCCTACTTCGGTGATATTGTCAATTTTACCTCCCTGGCGAAAGAAGCCGGCCTGCCAACCCGGACCGTACAATCCTACTTTGAGGTCCTGGAAGATACACTGATCGCCCTTCGGCTGCCTGCCTGGAGGAAGAGCCCGACGAAACGGCTTCTCAGTCATCCGAAGATGTATCTTTTTGATAATGGAGTCACGAATACGCTGTGTCATCGCCTCCATTCCAGGGTAGACCCCACCCTGAAGGGGCGTTTATTCGAGCAGTTTATGGTGCAGGAAACGAACAGAAGGCTTGATTATTCCGGACGCGATTACGCCCTCTATTACTGGAGAACCAACCACGGCGCGGAGGTCGATCTGCTGATAGAACTGGATGGCTCATTGCTCAGGGCAGTAGAGTTTAAAAGTACCGCAACGATCGGGCGGGGCGACCTTACTGGACTTTCGTCGTTCCATGAAGACAACCCGGAGGTCGAATGCTCCGTCGTTTGTCTGGCCTCCGAACCCTTTTCTCTGGATTTTGTCCACGTCATTCCCTGGCGGGATTATCTCGGGAGCCTTTCCGAGTAAGCGGCAGAATTCCGAGCAGACGGGCACCGTGCTCCATGCAGGAGGCTGCTATCCAGACGGTGCTTATCGGGATTGCTTTGCCCTGGCGGCACGGTCGCGCTGGTTGGACTAAGTTGTAAGGAAGGGGGCCATTGGCGCCATGGAGGACCCGATCAGATGATTTACCGACTCATCTTTTCCGCTACGGATTGTCCACCGTCGAATGTCGCGGCGTCACGCGCTTCGGTATGAATTCGAAGTCCCAACGCGGATACCACCTTGAGGATCGTATCAAACGCGGGGACACGATCTCCCGACAGTGCTTTGTAGAGGCTCTCCCGGGACAATCCTGTTTCGCGTGCGATGCGGGTGCCCCGGGGCGCCCCGGACCTGGTGGTGGAGATCCTCGTGAAAACGGGGTCCGTGGCGTCCGCTGTACTGGAGGGGTTCCGGGTGGATGTGGAAGCGTTGTTTACGCTTTGATTCCCCGGCGTCCGGTGACTCGCTGCTGGTACTTACGACTTCATTGCCCGAAGCTCGTCTTCGATCGCCTGTTCAACGAACGCGTTGATCGAGGTATTCCGGCTGAACCGCTTCCTCCCTGCACCAGGAAAGATAGTCTTCAATCGAGTCACGGAATGCCTGTTCCAGTTCTTCAACGGTCGTCCCCTGGAAAGTGATTCCATCCCTGGTGTTCACAACCTCTCCGTGGAATATTTTCGCCCGGTCGTCATACTCCACATCACCGATATATTCCTTGTATCTCATCATGGCGTTACCCCCGCGCTCATAAGAAACCTGCGCATTGACTTGACCGACCCCTTGTCCGTGGTACTATGTTATAGTACTGCCTGTCCACAGCAGGTGTCATGGCCCTATGACAGAGACGCAGCACGTGCTGAGAAGTGGCGCCACTGCTTCTTTCGCGCCAGGGATTGGAGGGGCGCCGCGGGGCGACGGCCGCGAGGCCGACGACGCGCGTGCGGTCCGGCGCTCGCCGGGCGAG
>PWMW01000144.1 GCA_003559095.1 Clostridiales bacterium
AAGCGGTAGCCGACCGTGTATACATGGAGACTTTAACTTTGGATTTCGTAGCGAGCATTATTCGCAAAGAACGACCAGATGGGTTACTGCCGACGTTGGGCGGCCAGACCGGCCTCAATTTGGCCATGCAGTTGGAAGAAGCCGGCGTGTTACAGGAATATGGGGTCGAGCTATTGGGCACGAAGTTGACGTCGATCACCCAGGCAGAAGACCGGGAGGAATTTCGGTCACTGATGAATCGTCTGCAGGAACCGATTCCGGCAAGCGCGATCGTGACGACGTTGGCGGCGGCCGCAGAGTTCGTAGCCGAGGTAGGGTATCCTATCATTGTACGTCCTGCCTATACACTAGGCGGGACCGGCGGCGGTTTGGTCGATGATGACGAGCAGTTACGGGAGATTGTGGCCAGTGGCCTCAAATACAGTCCCATCGGGCAGTGCCTGATCGAAAAAAGCATCGCTGGTTACAAAGAAATCGAATACGAAGTGATGCGGGACCGCAACAACAATGCCATTGTGGTGTGCAGCATGGAAAATTTCGATCCCGTAGGTGTGCATACCGGCGATTCCATCGTGGTGGCCCCGGTGCAGACGCTTTCGGACAAGGAGTACCAGATGCTGCGCAACGCGTCCCTGGGGATCATCCGAGCTCTGGGCATTGAAGGCGGCTGCAATATCCAGTTTGCTCTAGATCCCCACAGCTACCAGTATTATGTGATTGAAGTCAACCCCCGAGTCAGCCGTTCGTCGGCTCTGGCATCCAAGGCCACCGGCTATCCTATCGCCAAAATTGCCGCTAAGATTGCCGTTGGCTACACATTGGATGAACTAAAGAACCCCATTACCGGTACCACGTATGCCAGTTTTGAACCGGCCATCGATTATGTGGTCAGCAAAATACCCTGCTGGCCGTTTGCCAAGTTTGCCGCGGCTAATCGCAAACTGGGTACGCAGATGAAAGCCACAGGCGAGGTCATGGCCATGGGCCGGAATTTTGAAGAGTCCATGCTAAAGGCTGTGCGGTCGTTAGAAGAGAATGTAGACTCCTTTTTGCTGACTTCGCTGGAAGCTTTGGATGATGAAGACTTGCTGCAAAACATCGCTACCGCCCATGACCAGCGGTTGTTTTGTATCGGCGAGGGGTTTCGGCGAGGCATGTCGGTGGAGACTGTTCATGGCCTCAGCCAGGTGGACCCGTTCTTCCTTTGGAAGATCCAAGGATCGGTCCAAATGGAGCTGGATCTACAGGATCACGCAGGTGACAACGAATTTCTCCAGGAAGCAAAGCGCATGGGTCTTCCGGATACGGTCATAGCTCGCCGCTGGGGATGGACTGAGGAAGCTGTGGAGAATTTCCGGCAGGAGCAAGGAATTCTTCCTGTCTACAAAATGGTGGATACCTGTGCCGCTGAGTTTGCGTCTGAGACACCCTACTACTACGGAACTTACGAAGAAGAACAGGAATCCCTTGTCAGTGAGCGATCTAGTGTCTTGGTCTTGGGCTCAGGACCGATTCGCATCGGCCAGGGCGTGGAGTTTGACTATGCCACGGTCCACGCGGTCAAATCGATCCGTGAAGCTGGCTACGAAGCGATTATCGTCAACAACAACCCAGAGACGGTGTCCACCGACTTCAGTATCTCAGACAAACTGTACTTTGAGCCATTGACCGTCGAAGATGTGATGCATGTGATTCGCCACGAACGACCGCAGGGAGTTCTGGTGCAGTTTGGCGGCCAAACGGCGCTGAATCTGGCTCGGGATCTGGAGCGGCGAGGCGTAACCATTTTGGGAACATCGTTGGAGGACATGGATCGCGCCGAAAGCCGAGATAAGTTTGAGGAGCTGCTGCGAAGCCTGGTCATCCCGCAGCCATTGGGGCGGACGGCTCGCTCGGCCCAAGAAGCAGTGCATATCGCCAACGAGATTGGTTATCCCGTGCTTGTACGCCCATCCTATGTATTAGGGGGTCGTGCCATGGAAATCGTCTACCATGCGGAGGATCTGCTGCGCTACATGGAAAGTGCCGTGCGCGTCAATCCCGACCACCCCGTGTTGATTGACCGCTACCTGTTGGGCAAAGAGTTTGAAGTGGATGCGGTGTGTGACGGTGAGACGGTGTACATTCCCGGGATTATGGAGCACATTGAACGGGCCGGCGTTCACTCCGGTGATTCTATTGCGGTGTACCCTCCCCAGACCATTGCGCAGAGCATGAAAGACCAGTTAATTGATCAAACCGTGGCTCTAGCCAGAGGCCTAGGTATCGTAGGTTTATTGAATATCCAGTTCGTTATCCACAACGATGAACTATTCGTTCTGGAGGCCAATCCGCGGTCTAGTCGCACGGTTCCGTTTCTCAGTAAGATCACGGGTATTCCCATGGCCGATCTTGCGGCTAAGGTGATCCTTGGTCAGCGTCTAGTCGATTTAGGGTATACCACGGGCTGCCACCCGGAACCGCAGTGGATTGCCGTGAAAGTTCCTGTGTTTTCCTTTGCTAAGCTGCGCAGCGTAGACATATCCTTGGGACCTGAGATGAAGTCCACCGGTGAGGTCATGGGCCGAGATTCTACGCTGGAAAAAGCCCTTTATAAAGGCCTGCTGGCCTCCGGCATGTCGCTGCCCACGCACGGCGGGGTTCTCTGCACCATTGCCGACAAGGACAAAGACGAAGCGCTGCCCATTATCCGCCGGTTCCATCAGTTGGGTTTTGATATATTGGCGACCGAGGGAACGGCTAACCGGCTGCAGACCGAAGGCATCCCAGCCGTGAAGGTAAACAAGATCGGAGCAGATCAACCGCACCTGTTAGACCTCATCCGGGGCGGACAGGCCCAGTATGTGATCAAT
>PWMW01000297.1 GCA_003559095.1 Clostridiales bacterium
GCCATGAACCAGCTGGAAACAGCTCTGAAGAACGGTATCATGTTTGACGGTTCTTCGATTCAGGGCTTTGTTCGCATTCAAGAATCAGACATGTACCTTAAGCCTGACCCAAACACATTCTGCATCTTTCCTTGGCAGAGCCATGGCAAAAAAGTAGCTCGTCTCATCTGCGACGTCTTTACCGCTGACGATCAGCCGTTCGCCGGTTGTCCCCGGGGTGTCTTGAAGCGGATGACCGAGAAAGCAGCCAGTTTGGGCTATACTATGTTTGTGGGTCCTGAGCCAGAGTTTTTCCTGCTGAAGACATCTGAAGATGGTACCCCAATCATTGAAACCAATGACCGTGGTGGCTATTTCGATCTTTCACCGGTAGACAAAGGTGAAGCCGCTCGTGAAGAAATCGTCTTTGCGCTGCAGACTATGGGCTTCCTTGTGGAAGCATCGCACCATGAAGTGGCTCCAGGACAGCATGAAATTGATTTCAAATACGAAGATGCCATCACGACAGCGGACAACATCAGCACGTTCCGCAACGTAACCAAGATGATCGCTCAGAAGCACGGTCTCTATGCGTCTTTCATGCCAAAACCCATCGTGGGTGAGAATGGTTCAGGAATGCATATTCACCAATCGCTCTTCAGGAATTCGCACAATGCCTTTTATGATGAAAGTGACAGCATCGGTTTGAGTGAAGAAGCTCGCTGGTACCTGGCAGGATTGCTGAACCACGCACCGGCCTTTACAGCCATCACCAATCCTTTGATCAACTCCTATAAGCGATTAGTACCTGGCTATGAAGCGCCGGTCTACATTGCTTGGTCCAGCTCTAACCGCAGTTCACTGATACGCATTCCTGCCGCCTCAGGCGCTGGCACTCGTTTAGAGCTGCGCAGCCCGGATCCTTCAGCTAACCCATACTTGGCGTTGGCCGTGTCGTTGGCCGCCGGCTTGGATGGAATCGAAAACAAAATGCCCTTGGGTCCGGAATGCACCGACAATATCTTCTCCATGACGGAAGCCGAACGCGATGCAGCCAGCATCCCTAGTTTACCTGGTTCATTAGAAAAAGCCTTGGCAGAACTGCAGGCGGACAAAGTCATCCAGGAAGCACTGGGCAGTCATGTCTACGAGAACTTCGTGAAGGCGAAAACCATCGAATGGGATCGCTATCGCACACAGGTTCACCAATGGGAGTTGGATGAATACCTAGCCTTGACTTAAGGATGGTTGTCCAAGTACTACGCTCGTCTGCACACAAACTCAAGGTTCGCTGCAGACGCGACACGACTTTGAAGCAGTCTCGACAAACCTCGCTCCGCAAGCGTTTCTTTGCACACCTGCTAAGAACCACGATCATCGAGATTGACGATGGTCGTGGTTTCGCGCCCTGCAGTTCCGATCCTGACCTGGGACCACCCAGGCGCAGGCAGCGAACTCTTTGTATTTGACATTAATGGTCAGGTATGGTGCAATAAAGCTGACACCATGCAAAGGAGAACTGACATATGCCAGCCAAACCTTCCCTGTCTCTGCAGGATATTCAAGAACAAGCCGCCGCGGCTGGGGTTGAGGTTATTCAACTCCAGTTCACGGACATTTTTGGAACGTTGAAACACATCTCCATTACGCTAGATCATCTGCCCACCGTTGTTGACCAGGGCATCGTCTTCGATGGTTCGTCCATTGAGGGCTTTGCGCGCGTTCAGGAATCTGACATGTATCTGCGACCGGATCTGAGTACGTTCGCCGTACTTCCGTGGCGCACTCCGGACGGCGACGGTATTGCCCGGTTACTCTGCGATGTGGTCACACCGTTCGGCGAACCCTTCGCGGGCTGTCCGCGGGCCGTACTGAAGCGAGCGGTGGCTGAAGCCGCCGCCGCTGGCTACGTTCTCCAAGCAGGCCCAGAACCAGAGTTTTTCTTGTTCCCCGTGGGCAGCGATGGGGCTATCCGCTACAAGACCCAGGATACAGCTGGCTATTTTGACCTGGCACCGGTGGATCAGGGCGAGAATGCCCGCAACGCCATTGTCAAGGGGCTGCGGACCATGGGCTATCATGTGGAGGCCTCACACCACGAAGTGGCCCCCGGCCAGCACGAGATCGACTTTCGCTTTGCCGATGCCCTGCAGGCCGCTGATAATCTCGTGACGTTCAAACAAGTCACCAAAGCCATCGCCCACAGTCACGGTTTGCATGCCTCGTTCATCCCAAAACCTCTGACTGGTGAGGCTGGCTCAGGAATGCACATCCACCTCAGTCTGCTTAAAGATGGGTTGCCCGCCTTCCAATCAAACGGCGATAGCACCGAGCTATCCCAAACGGGACTACACTTCCTGGGAGGTTTGCTGTATCACGCCCGGGCGATGACGGCTGTGACCAACTCCACGGTCAACTCGTATAAGCGCCTCATTGCCGGCTATGAGGCTCCGATCGACATCACTTGGTCCGACCGTAATCGCAGTGCTTTGGTCCGCATTCCGGCCACGGTAGTCAAAGACGATGTCCGGATGGAATATCGCAGTCCTGATCCCGCAGCCAACCCCTATTTGACCTTAGCACTGCTGCTGCGAGCAGGCCTCGAAGGCATCGCCCAAAAACGGGATCCGGGACCGGCAACGAAAGAGGATACGTACACGTTTACTCCCAGCCAGCGCCAGGACCAAGGAATCTCGCTGCTTCCAGAATCGTTGAAAGAGGCCTTGGACCAAATGGTCCAAAGCCCCTTCGTTCTTGACACATTGGGTGATCACGTCTATGAAAACTTCGTCCGCGCCAAGCTCTTGGAATGGGACGTCTACCGTGCGCAGGTCCACGCCTGGGAGTTGGATCAGATCGGAAGAGCACAC
>PWMW01000411.1 GCA_003559095.1 Clostridiales bacterium
CCGCTGTGGACCACCACCAGGGATCCGGAGCAATTTTACTTTGACAGATAGGATCTGCTAGCGCTACCACCAGAAACGTGTTGCCCAACGACCCTGGAGAGCCCTGACCAAGATACTCGGCAACGCTCTCACTGCCATTTCTCCGCCGGGTTCGGCCTGTATTGGCTCGGAGTTCGCGGAGGATCAACACGTTCCTACAATGAGGCAGCTGCGGCCTTGACCTGCCGCAGCTGCTCTATGAGGTGAAAAACTATGACAACGCAAACTCGTCCCAATGTTATCTGGGTCTTTGCCGACCAACTGCGGGGCCAGGCCCTAGGCTACATGGGAGACCCCAATGTTCACACTCCACACCTGGACCGTCTGGCCGCCGAAGGCGTCACGTTCACGGCGGCGGTGGCAGGGACACCCTTGTGCTGCCCCTTCCGGGGATCGCTGCTCACCAGCCGCTATCCCCATCAGTGTGTTCCCGGTCATGAGTTTCAGATGCCGCCGGAGCAGCCTACCATTGCCGACGTCCTGAACGAGGCGGGCTACCGCACCAGCTACATCGGGAAGTGGCATTTGGATGGCCACCATGAGTGGGAAGGCCGGGGCGCCATGCACATCGTACCCCCGGAACGGCGGGGCGGCTTCCAGCACTGGTTGGGCTATGAGAACAACAACTCCCAGTGGGACTGCTGGGTGCACGGCGGCGAGGGCGAAGAAGCTCGTCATTTCCGTTTGCCCGGGTATGAGACCGATGCCCTGACGGATCTGTTCCTCGACGACTTGGATGCATGTGACGGCAGCCAACCCTTCTTCTCGGTGCTGTCGGTGCAGCCGCCCCATGACCCTTATGTGGCCCCAGCGGAGTACATGAACAACCACACGCCGGGCACGGTCCAACTGCGAGACAACGTTCCCCGGATCCCCCGCTATGAGGCGGCCGCTCGCCGGGAGTTGGCCGGATACTACGCCATGGTGGAGAACCTGGACCACAACCTGGGACGCATTCGCCAGAAGCTGGCGGATAAAGGTATGGCCGAGCGGACACACATTGTGTTCTTCAGTGACCACGGAGACATGTTGGGTTCCCATGGCCAGTTCCGCAAAACCAGCCCGTGGGAAGAATCGATCCGCATTCCCTTTATTATTGGGGGCGGAACGCCTTTTTATGGAGCCAAGGGCGGCTTCCATCCTGTACCGCTAAATCACGTGGATATCGCCACCACCACCTTGGGACTATGCGGTGTGGAGATTCCCGAGTATATGGAGGGCTTCGACTATTCGGGTTATCGGCTGCGGGGCAAGGAAGTCAGTGGTGCTCCGGACTCAGCCTTTTTGCAGTTGGTGGAGCCCACCCGCCATCCTTACAGTACGGATCGGCCGTGGCGGGGTATCGTGACCACCGATGGCTGGAAGTATGTAGTGCTCGAACACCAGCCCTACATGATGTTCAACCTCAACGAAGATCCTTATGAGCAGGTGAATTTGGCTCACAATACAATGTTTCAACAGCAGCGGCAGCGACTGCAGGATCGCTTAGCACAGTGGCTTGCAGATACAGGGGATTCGTTCCCCCTGCCAGAAATTGCTGGTTTCACGTTTCCACCCCGCGGGAAGGGCTGATGGGATTGGCCGGACGGAAGGACAACTTGACCATTAAAGATATTGCGCGGCTCACCGGCGTTTCTGTGGCCACTGTTTCACGGGTCATGAACAACAAGCCCGATGTGAATGAGGCCACGCGCCAGCGGGTTCTGCAGTGTATTGAAGCGAATCGCTACAGCCCGCGGGTATCCCGTTTGGAACGGGACACGGTGGGCCTGCTGTTGAGTGCCGATGACTCTTGGTTCCGCAGGGAGTATCGTTCCGAAGCCGTCAGCGGCTTGATGGAAGTGGCTGCGGCAGCCGGGTTCACAGTAAATTTGATTCCTGTGGATTGGAGTCAGGACGATGCTGCCAAACTAAAGAACTGGTATCTTTCCCGGGGCCTTCTGGGCTACATTATGATGCACCCGGGGATCCGCAGTTCACTGGCGGAACAGTTGGCGGCCGAAGGCATTCCCCATGTGGTCCTGGGCGGCCGCAGTGCGTGTTCGGAGGCCAACTGGGTCATTGCGGATAATGCTGGAGCCACCGTGCAGATCTTGGAGCATCTCACGGCCCTAGGGCATCAACGGATCGCCATGGTGTCCTACGGCCACACTTGGGATCACCGGGAACGGCGGGAAACCTACAAGGGCTTTTTGCAGGAACGCAAGCTCCCCTGTCACGGGCATTGGCAGTTAGATCTATCCGCATACCGGCACCAAGAACTACCGCAGGTCCTTCCCCAACGGCTGCTGCCCCTCTTCGAGACGGAAGCAACGCCGACAGCGTTGTTGATCACCGGCTATGACTTAACCCTGGATGTCCTGGCCGTCCTGCGACGACACGCCATCGCCGTACCCGATACCGTGTCCGTGGCGTCGTATGGGGATTACCAGTTGGTCAGATACTATGACCCGCCGTTAACCACAGTGCGGGTTCCCACCTTCGAGCTGGGGCGGCGGGCTGCCGAACTTCTGATCAAGCTGGCCAGAGGGACAGCGGAGGCTCCTGTGCAGGAGTTCCTGGATACGCAGCTGATTGTCCGGCAGTCGACGGCGGTTGTTCGCTGAGGATCCCATACCTAGCAGCTGTTAAGGGCAGTTGGATCGTTCTCTGCCAAATGTATGAATGCAAAAAGGGCTGTCTGGAGGAAAAGCCATCCAGACAGCCCTTTTGGTCGTACGTGGACCGGTGGTTCTTGTTGCTTCTAGCAGGCCTGCTGGGATCATGCTGATAGAGCACCCTGGCAAGCTCTTAACA
>PWMW01000179.1 GCA_003559095.1 Clostridiales bacterium
GTAATGATGCGGCAGCTGTTGGTCTGCCAGTGTTCGGTGTGGAAGACATAGTCGATCACGGCACCGCGACGGCGGCCAAAGTCATGAAAGGTACTGCTGTCATTGGCATAGGGAAAGCCAGCATCATGCAGACCATACCTGGAGTAGACCTGCACTGGTTCACTGGTGGGGTCTGCATTCATGTCACCTGTGAGAACAGCAGGCGATCCGCTGTTTTGGATGAAGACACCAATCAGTTCGGCGCCCTTGAGGCGAGCTAGTGGTGACTGATGATCGAGATGGGTATTAATAAAAAGGTAACGCCCCCACCGTTCGTGCTCCAGCTCCACGAAGTTGGCCATCCTGACGCAGTGATGATCCCAATGTTTGCTGCCAGGTACATCCGGTGTCTCGGAGAGCCAAAAATGCCCATCGCCCAGAACCTTACCGGCGGTGCGGCGCACGTAGATGGCGGAATGCTCGCCACTGCCATCGGCTTCGCGGCCACGACTGAAACGCTGGTACTCGCCGGCAAGACCTGCATCAAGGTCCTGCAGTTGATCAGGCAGGGCTTCCTGCATACCGATGAGATCAGGCTGCTCCTGTTTGAGCATAGTCACTGCTGCGTCCTTCCGGTGCGGCCAGGCAAACATGCCATCGTTGGCACCACTGTTACGGACATTGAATGACATTACTTTCAATGTTTGCACCTCACAATCTGCTTTGGTTGTTGGGCTTCTGCTGAGGCCGAGGTCTGAAGGCCTTCACACTATACCCTAATAGAATTCTCGTTCAACAGCGATCACCTCAAGGCGGGGTTCCCGCTCAATCAGGGCCAGTATGTTCTGCAGCTGCCGCTCAGCATGGGCTTGGTCACCACCAATGACGGCAGCTGCCAACGTGGCCCGCTGCCAAAAATCCTGCCCATCCACTTCGGCCACAGCGGCATTGGCTGTGTTGCGGCAGCGGCGAATTACACTCTGAACAATGCTGCGTTTGTCCTTTAGCGATTGTGCTTCTGCCAGAAAGACAGTCACTTCCAAAACCGCTACAATCATCGCCGATAGTCCTCCCATCTTGGCGGCACTGCCTGCGCACCAGCCCAAATGGCTGCTGCCGGAAACAACATCATCAACCACAGAACTTGACTGTAACTACCAAATACATCAAAGGCAAAACCGAAGGGCAGCGGTCCAAAGGCCGAACCTACCACCATGAAGATCATGGCAAAGCCGCGAATACTTCCCAAGTATTGGCGCCCGAAGTAATTGGGCCACAATACATTCACATTCATCGATTCAAACCCTTGGATGATCCCACGCAGACCCCCGAACACGATGGCCATACCATAGGACTGGATGTACAGCAGCAGCAGCATAACAAACACCTGGGCTATATTCGCTATGGCGACGACTCGATGGACGGGGTAGCGATCCAAAACCCAACCCGCCAAAAACGTGGACGGCAGTGCTGTCATGGCGATCAGTCCTAGGACAAAAGCGCTTTGTGCAGGCGTGATCCCGTGTTCGCCTAGAATCGATACCATGTGAAAGGTGATGCCCGTGTTGACCATGGAAGGAACGAACATGCAGAATAGGAACAACCAAAACGCACGAGTGCGCTTGGCCTGATGCAGCGTCCATGAGCGTGCGGCAATGTAAGTGTCTTCGCCACTGCCAGCGCCCACTTTGATTCCGTCTGGTAAGCTGCCTACGGATTCCGGTCGATTGCGGACGAAGTAGGCCGCCGCAGGAGCCATGACCACAATGAGTGCCAGCGCCCAGAATTGCCAGCCCATACGCCAGCCATACTCCTGGATCAACCATGTGTTGAGCGGGGGTAGTGACGCGGCACCCAACACACCGCCTATGGACATCAGGCTCATGGCTCGGGCCCGTTTGCGCTCGAACCACTGCGGAACGAGGGTCGATCCCAGGAGAGTCATGGAACCCTGTCCCAGCAGGCGAATGAGAAAGAACCCAACAATCAGCATCCAAGGACTGACCACCACACTCATCCAAAGCAGTGCTAGGCCAAATATGGTGGCAACGACGGGTATCATGAACCGGTGGCCCCGTCGATCCACCTGCCTCCCCACAACAAACAAGGCAAAACCAGCGGCCAGCGTACCTACGGAATACATACTAGAAACAAAGGAGCGACTCCAACCAAACTCAGCTATGTACGAATCGATGAAAACCGACACGCTGTAGGTCTGTCCTGGCCCAGAAAAAAAGACACTAAGGGCACCAATAACAACAATGATCCAACCGTAAAAAAACGGCGGTTGCAGCGGCAATGTCTCCGTTTTTCGTTTATGAGTCAAAAGCAAGATCTCCTTCTACGAATTTGGCAAGCGAGGAGAACCACCACAAACTGCAGTGGGTCTACATGCCGGAGTGTCAATTCTTTCGAGGAGCGGAAGCCAGAAAACGGTCCGCATCCTGCAACACTGTGGCGCAAGCGTCCTGCCAAAACTCTGGCCGCGCCAGCTCCACACCCAGGTGCTTGGCGGCCAACTCCTCAACTGTCATGGAACCGCTGTCCTGGAGCAGTCCTCTATACGTGGCCGCAAAGTCACGGTTTCCCTTCTGGAAGCGGCTGTAGAGGCCAGCGCTGAAGAGATAACCAAAGGTATACGGGAAATTGTAAAACGGAACATCGGTCAAGTAGAAATGCAGCTTCGAGGCCCAAAACAGCGGATGGTATTGTGACAGTTGGCCTAGGTAACTATCTTGTTGGGCCGTCGCCATCAGTTCGTTCAGTTCTTCCACTGTAAGGGGGCCCGCTGCCCTGCGCTGATAGAAGCGATCTTCAAAGGTAAAGCGCGCATCAATGTTCATCAAGAGAGCCACGGCCTGCTGCAGCCGCTGATCCAAAAGGCTTAGCCGTTCCTCATCACTGTTCGCCGTCTGCAGAGCAGCGTCTGCCACCAAGAGCTCCGCGAACGTAGAGGCTGTTTCGGCCACGTTCATAGCATAACGCTGGCGCAGAGGCGGCAGATCCAAGAGCAGGTGACTGTGGTAAGCATGTCCCAGCTCGTGAGCTAAAGTACTCAAACTGGAGTATGTACCACCATACGTCATGAATATGCGAGACTCGCCGCGTTCCGGAAAACCAATGCAAAACCCTCCGGGCATCTTCCCGCCCCGGTCCTCAGCCTCAACCCAAGCTGCTGACAATGCCTGTTCAGCAAAGGCGGCCATGTCGGGACTGAACACGCGGAACTGGTCCCCAACAAACCCGCAGGCCTTGTCATATGGGATCGTTGTTTCTTGAACCGCCACAGGAGCGTCCTGATCGGCCCATGACAGCTGCTTCAGTCCCATCAGCCTGGCTTTTTCTTGCATGTATGGTACCAACTGCTGGCGTGTGGTCCGCACCGCGCGCCACATTGCGTCCAGGGTATCCTGCTTCATTCGGTTCAGGTGCAGCGGCTCCTGCAGATGACTGGTCCAACCGCGCTGTTCATACAAGGCCAACCGGTAACCACCCATGTGATTCAGGATTTGAGCACAGACCTCTGCCTCGGCGGCCCAGGAGGTCTCCCACCCGGAGAAAACACGCCGCCGCAGGGCAGCATCACCGCTGGCAAACAGGTTCTCTGCTTGCCCCACCGACAGGTGTTTGTGCTCCTTATCCACCTCGACATCGATGTGAATGCGACCAACCACAACATCGTAAAGCTGCGACCATCCATGGTAGCCATCCACAGACAGTGCCGTGATCAGACGTTCCTTGGCCATATCCAATTTTAATGCTTGCTCCTGCCGTTTCTCCCGCAGCGGAAAGGCCACCTCTGCAAAAGCCGTGGATAGCAACTGCTCCCAACACGCTTCATCCATGGCGGCCAATGTGCCTGCCAGAGCATTCTCAATGTATTCAAAGCGAGCCGCCTCGTTCTGCAGCTGACTGGAGCGTTGTTTGGCCTTTGTGTCATTCACATCTTGGGCCATGCAGCAGGCGTAAAAACTTTGGAGCTGTTCCAAGCGTTCTGCTGCCCGTTGGAAGTCCTGCAGCCACTGCGACCATACCTCACTATCAGTATCGGTAAATGCTGGCAGCGATGTCTCCAGTTTCTGCAGCTGATTCTGCAGCTCACCATATGCCGCCGCTGCTGCGGAGGATGCACTGCCGCCAGCATAGATGGTCTCAAGTTCCCACGTTTCCCGCATCGTTGGTCTCCTCTCCCTGCTGCAGTGCCTTATCGATCACTGCGCCGCCTAAGCAGCGCTGGCCATGGTATAGGACACAGGCTTGACCAGGCGTAATGGCCCGCTGCGGTTTGGCGAATCGGACCTGCAGACGGTCATTACCCAGCATGTGAACCTCCACGTCTTGATCCGGCTGCCGGTAGCGAAACTTGGCTGTGGCCGTGAATGCTGCGGAGCTTGGCGGTCCGCCCGTGACCCAAGACGCTTCCGATGCCAGCAGCCCATGGGAATACAAAGCGTGGGAATCCTGCCCCTGGGTTACATACAGCCTGTTGCTGCCCAAATCCTTGCGGACAACAAACCATGCTTCACCAGGGCCCCCAATTCCCAATCCCTTGCGCTGCCCCAGTGTGTAGTACATCAAACCATCATGACGACCCACAGTCTGACCTTCCAAGTCGCAAATGGGACCTGGTTGGGCCGGCAGATATCGCTGCAAGAACTCTTTGAATTTCCGTTCTCCAATAAAACAGATGCCGGTACTGTCCTTTTTCTTGGCTGTGAGCAGACCTGCGTTGGCAGCCACGGTGCGAACCTGGTCTTTGGTCAGTTCACCCACGGGAAAGAGAGCCCGCCGCAGTTGGTACTGGTTGAGCATGCATAAAAAGTAACTTTGATCCTTGTTGGTGTCCACTCCCCGCAGCAGCAATGTGGTATCGCCGTGCCGCTCTAAGCGCGCGTAATGACCCGTGGCAAGGTAGTCCGCTTCTAGATCCAGTGCTTTTTCCAGGAACGCTTTGAACTTAATCTCTTTGTTGCACATCACATCGGGATTCGGCGTGCGCCCGCGCTTGTATTCTTCGAGGAAATACGTGAAGACACGTTCCCAATATTCCTGTTCGAAGTTCACTGTATAATAGGGAATGCCAATTTGATCACAAACACGGCGCACGTCTTGGTAATCTTCCTCCGCTGTGCAGGCCCCAGATTCATCGGTTTCATCCCAATTTTTCATGAAGACACCGATGACCTCATAGCCTTGTTCCTTCAACAGTAGGGCCGCCACCGAGGAATCGACCCCTCCGGACATACCCACGACAACACGGGCTTTACCTTGAACACGCATAAAACCACCTCAAATCCCGTTCATAACGGCACCATCCCGACGCGGCAGGCTCAAGGATGGTTCCAATCTCCATTTTACCACAATTGTCAATGCGCCATGGATGTGCGTCCACAATGAGCAGGAACATCCAACGTCCCCAGCAAAACCCCTGTAGATCCGTGTTGTAAGAACGGCGTTTGCAAGCATCCTGTGGAGGGTACAGGTCTGCCAGAAGAGGATGCTGTTGTGGCAGCATGGCAGATCACTGTCCTAATGTGGTGGCGTCCAGGGATTTCCACCAAATATTCATACTCTCCATCTGCCCAGCAATGTTCGTGTTGTTGACCAGCGTGCCACCATACGTGTATCCCAAACGGTGAAAGGTGCTGTTCATACCATAGGAAACGGCTCGGGCAATGGTAAAGGCCGTCTTGACCCCCTGATTCGCCACCTCGTTCTCCATCTGTCGCAGCAGAAACTGGGCCAAACCTTGCCCGCGATGCTTGGGCACGGTGGCAAAGTCCGTCATCTCCACTGCCATTGCCCGGGGGTTAAACTCAGCCGCCGCCAAAGCGGCGATCTTGCCTTCCAGATCCAATACGGCATAATACCACACCGATTGCTCATTCATGGTTTTTTCTACATACGCTGGATCGGTTATGGGGAAAGGATAGGTTGCGAATACCGAACCGTACACAGCAGCGATGTCCTCCGCCATAGACGGTGAACACCGTTTCCAGTCATACGATGTTCCCAAGGCTGACGGCGGGTCCACAGGTTTGGCCCGGGCCGTGGCCAAGACATCCTCCATGCGCAGTTTCGTGTCGGGTTCCAGCTGCTGGCGGCTGGACTCGAGAAATAACGATAGGAAGACCGCATCTTCCATACCTTGAAAGAAGCCGGGAATCTCCGCTTCCTTAGTATAACCATCGTCCAAAAACAAGCTGCTGAAGGAGGCTGGCACCTTGGCGATCACTTTGCTGTAGCCATGCCGCTGCGCTTCCATGCGGAATGCCGCAGCAGCGGAGCCGTCAGGGTTGACCTGCCAATCCATTACATAAATTCGCTGGTTTTCGGAACCGTGCTGAATGACGGCACCAGCCAGTGCATCCACCCTATCCACGGCCATTCCTCCGTCCCATTCGGTCGTTATTCTCAGGAACGAGGGAGATGGCGGTGTCGTCATCGGACAGCAGTCTGCCCACACCCACCGGATGTGTGGCCTGAGTATCCCCCATGGCCTCGTCCCATGGCTGGTCGGAGCGGGTCACTTGGTACCGCTCCGGTTCTTGGTACGTTGTGATAACGCCTTCGTAGTTGCGCAGTACCACCTTGTTGGTGGACCACGATAGGATGTAGTTGGGTAGGATAGGGATCTTGCCACCACCACCGGGAGCATCAATGACATACGTCGGTACACAGAGGCCGCTGGTATGACCAATGAGATTCTCCATGATCTCGATGCCTTTACCCACAGGCGTCCGAAAATGCGCCAAACCCTCGGAGAGATCACATTGGTACATGTAATACGGTCGGATGCGGTGCTTGACCAACTGATGAACAAGCCGTTTCATAATGGCCACCGAATCGTTCACCCCGGCCAAGAGTACACTCTGGTTACCCAACGGAAAACCTGCATCCGCCAGCTTAGCCACGGCCGCAGCGGACTCTGCGGTCAGTTCCTTGGGATGGTTAAAGTGGACATTCACCCACAGGGGCTGGAACTGCTTCAACATCGTCACCAGTTCCTGGGTAATGCGGCTTGGCAGCACCACCGGCGTGCGCGTCCCGATGCGCACAATCTCCACATGAGGAATGGCGGTGATCTCCTGCAGCAGCCACTCGAGTTGAGCGTTGCTGAGCAGGAACGGGTCACCACCGGATAACAGCACATCCCGCACAGCCGGCGTTGCCCTGATATATTGAATGCCTTCCTGGAGGGTCTGCTTCGTAGGAACGGACTCCACGTCGCCAACCTTACGTTTGCGCGTGCAGTGGCGGCAGTACATGGAGCAGACATTGCTCACGTGGAAAAGAACCCGATCAGGATAGCGATGGGTAATGCCCGGCACAGGGCTATCATCGTCTTCCGTTAATGGATCTGCCATATCATACTGCTGCACATGCAGCTCCTGTGGCATGGGAAACGCCTGCTTGAACACGGGATCTTCACGATAGTGCTCCGGGTCAATCAGGCTGGCGTAATATGGCGTGATTGACAGCGGAAACCGCTGGACCGTGGTCTGCAAAACCGCGCGTTCGGCGTCGGAGAACGTGATTCCCAAAACCTCTTCAAAGATCTCCACTGAACGAATACAGTTGCGCAGCTGCCATTTCCAATTTCCCCAAAGCTCCGCATTGGCTTGGGGATCTAATCGTTTTGCAATGGTTTCCTGACGCTCATTCACGATAATTCCTCCCAAAATATCTCACCGAAGCCGCTCACCCCAATGTGCAGGCTCAGCTTCTCTTCATGGCCATTGAGTGGGAACGGCCTTCCTTCCGCCTCGGCGCTAACTAACACCCACTGTCTCATGGGTGTTCGCAGCCTTTGCTTAGGACCCACAGCAAAAAGCATGCCTCTTTGCGGCATACCCAGCTGGTCCCTTGTAGTTGTAGTCGGGTCAGACAGATATCGCTCTGCCACCGTGTGGGCAGACCAACCAAATCCTGTCCCAGAGGCCGATTCTTTGCGCGCTTAGATACTACTTCGACCAAAGCGCGGCGAACCCTTCTGGTGATCCGGACCTCGGGACCGCTCCCCAGCACCGGGGGTCCAGTGGAGGAGCGTGGGATCAAGGTTCCAAGTCTCCTAACCTTGCCCTTCCGCAGAAAAGGCTGTATACTTCATATAGTTAACCAAGGAAACAAAAAGGTGGGCAACGGCTATGCGGCTTTCGGTTCAGGCAAAAGTATATGCGGCCTTCATCTGGCATGGGTTCTTTCTGGCATTGACCATGTCCATGCTGGATCTCAATACCGTATTTCCATCACTGATCGCCGAATTGACACCATCGACGATCGTATTCGGGTTGCTCTACTCCATCATGTTGGGGATCCCGCTGTTGTTCAACGTTGTCTTCAGTCATTATCTCAGAGCGCATCCCTACAAAAAGAAATTTTTGCTGGTGGGGATTCATCTGCGCTCCTTCTCGTTTCTGGGCATGGCAGCTTCCACATATCTGTTGGCCGAGAGGCACCCAGCTGCAGCCATGGGGAGTTTCTTCGTCTGGGTATTTCTATTTTCCATCAGCGCTGGATTTGCCAGTATCTCCTACGCTGACATCGCAGCCAAAGCGCTGCCCAGGGAGCAGCGCAGCCAGATGTATGCCGCCAAGCAGTTCTTTGGCAGTTTGGCAGGTTTTTTGGGTGGCCTGCTGATCAATCGGATCTTTTCCCAAACACAGTTGGCCTTCCCCGACAACTACGCCTTGAGCCTAGCCATCGGCTTTGGTGGCCTTTTGGTGGCCTCCCTGGGCTTTTACTTTCTCGAGGAGCCACCTTCACCTCTGCCGAAAAACTCCACCGAAAGCCTGCGGCAGTATCTGCGGCAGGTGCCTTCACTGCTCCGTAGTGACCGGTCGTTTCGCCGTTTCATTATTGTAGAAAATATGGCTTCGTTCAGCATCATGATCCTGCCGTTCTACATGGTTTTTGCCCGCGAACGCTTCGCCATGGGAAGCGAATACCTTGGAAGATACGTAATCTACCAAGTATTGGGAGCGGTCTTATCCAACATCGTCTGGGGCAGTCTGGCCAAGCGCTTCGGGCCGCGCGCTGTGGTGCGAACTTGCATCATCATGGGCGGGCTGCTGCCCCTGTTGGCCCTGCTCCTGGCCCAATTGGGACCCGATTGGTTCGGGCTTGTGTTCTTGCTCCTGGGATTCATCGTTAGTGGCCGCCGGGTTGGATTCGAGCCGTACTTGTTGGACATCGCTCCCGACCATCGCCGCACCGAATATTTGGGGATTCGGGGGACATTGAACATCTTCGTGGTGATCTTGCCTGTAATCGGCGGTGCTCTCATCGCTTGGCTGGGATATCCATTTACCTTTGTCCTTACTGCCGTGGTGATGCTGATGGCCGCCGGTATGTTTGGCTCCGGTCCTGGTGAACTACCTACCATCGATGAATCTGGTTAGCAGTTCCGTCGCACACCCCTCATGGTCTTCATCTATGCAGCCTCATTCTGTGCTGTCCCACTGCAGCAGCCGCTGTTCGCCGGTAAGTGAGCGCACATCCGTGGCATCTTGGGTTACCTCCAAGGTGCCCGCATATTGTCCTTCTTCGCTGCGGAGAGCAAAATATTGAATGTGAATGAATCGGTCACCCAGGGTAATCCAAAAATCTGCCTGGGAACGCTCACCCGATCGAAACGCCGCCACGATCTTCTCCACGATATGAACACTATCCGGCGGATGGCACTGCCGCACGTCGCGCCCAATAATGGCGGGTGACCGCGGGAAAACCCGGTCCCTTCCAGCAGAATAAAACTGCACCTTGTTGTCTGCATCGACCAACGTAATATCAACGGGTAGTACCTGCAAAATCCGCAGAACATCACCGGCACGCAGACTGCCGGTAGCGG
This sequence comes from Clostridiales bacterium, assembly GCA_003559095.1. Classification (GTDB taxonomy): domain Bacteria; phylum Bacillota; class Limnochordia; order Darwinibacteriales; family B1SED10-159; genus SLOZ01. Next base: position 9,827 of record PWMW01000179.1, read on the forward strand.
TGTTGACAAACTCGCCGTGGGCGCTTTTTGCACTGATGGTTCCAGCGGAACCATGTTGGGAGCGCGACGGCCGCTGCCCGAAAGCCATGTCAAACTCCCAACGCTGCTCGTCCATGGCTGCCCAGTCTTCGGAGGCCAATACCTCGGTGGCGCTGGGATATAGGATCAGCTCTTCTTTTTTGACCAAGTACAGAAGCACGAAAAACACCTCAGCCACCGCGGATTTGACACTTCGCTCATCGCTGCTTTCCTGGTTAGCAGTTTGCATAGCCTTCCGAAGAATGTTCTTGGCCTTATCATGGAGAGCCCACATAATCGATACCCCAGCAAAGTGCTGTCCAGCCCGTTCTAGATACGGGAAGAGGATATTTTCCTTTTTGACGAAATGTACCTGGTACTTGGAAACATCTTCCAATGACCAAGCCAACTCTTTTCTGTCCACTGGTTCACTGCCTTTGAGCAGGGGGCGAATGGCATTGAGTTTTTCTTCAAGGATGCGGTTTTCCTCCAAGAGCTCCTTCAGGAAAGCATCCGACGCCGGCCGTGTCCAGGTATAACGCGACAGAGCCTGATAGAAGACGTTGATCACTTTATCGAGAAAGGTTAGTATCTCCGTTTCGTCTATGCCCTCCTGCAGCAGTTCGTTGAAGATTGCAAAGGCCTCCTGCGGTTGGACACTTTCGAGGTCCTGTCGATATTCATCGTAAAGTGCTTTACCGTCAGCCCCGGATTGGAGAGCCTTAACGTACTGGATCAAATGCTGTACACGTTCATACTTCATACGTTCATGCTTCATGCTCATGGACACTCATCCTCTCTTGAACCTACTCAACGCCTTGCGGTAATCTTCTCGGGCGAGGCGAACCAGTCTGCACCGTGCCAATGGCACGGCCTGGCGATTAGTCCCGTTCAAAGGCCACTGTTAAGTTCCTGGCAGCCTCCTTCGCCTGATAAAGAGCGGTATCCGCTTCCTTGAGGACATCATCAAAGCGGCTGGCATGGGGGCTTACTTGTGTTACCCCGATACTCACTGTATAGGAGACCTGCCTTCCGTCGCGCAGCAGCACTGGTGTGGTCGCCACGGTGCTCCGGAATGCTTCGGCCGCAGATACTGCATCCGCCAACGCAGTGTTTGGCAGCGTAACGCCGAACTCCTCACCGCCTAAGCGCCCCACAGAACCCAGGGGGCCGAGGCGCTCCTTGAGCAGGCTGCCAAAACTACACAGAACTTCATCGCCGCCGCTGTGTCCATATGTATCGTTTATGGCCTTGAATTGATCGATGTCCATCATGAGGAAACTTATGGGCGAACGGGCGGCATCGCACTGATGCAGCATCTGAACGTAGTCCTGATGGGCTCCCCGGCGATTGCGCAGACCCGTCAGGCCGTCCGTCAGGGACATTGTCTGCAGTTCCAGTTCA
>PWMW01000332.1 GCA_003559095.1 Clostridiales bacterium
CCACTGACTGTATCCTCGAAGAAACCTTTCTGAGAAGCCAATTTCTGAGAAAGGGATGAGAGGATTGCTGTCAGTGATTCAAGCCAAGTATATCAAAAATCAGCGCCACGAACAAAATGACACGGAAAACGGCCAAGAAGTATGCTGACGAAGACGTAAACTTGGAAGGTCGACCTCGCCAGCGGTCTCCAAAACGCGGGGGCGGGAATGCCTTCCGAACGGCGAGTGCCATCTTTTGTTAAGAAGAAACGAAAAACATCGACCTTACAGAAGGTTTTGATAAAGCCTGAGAGGAACGAACAAGTATGTAGATTCACGAGAAGGCTCGGCTATCGCTAGCGATAACACAAGAAGTTTCAGTCACATCGCAGAATATTGTGGACCAGCACCCATGGAGGGGTTTTCTCCTCTTGTTGGTGCTGTTTTTTTGCAGTTGGGCTGGTTGGGTGACCGTGCGAACTGTATGCAACGCAGCGGACTACAACAATGAGGCTGCAATGTAGGAAGTCGCGTGATAACGCGCGAATGTGTGGGAGTGGAGGTCTACGTAGAGTGGTTCCACCCACGTGGTCCGTGGCGGAAGTTGGTTGGGCAAAGCTGACGACATTGGAGTCGGCATCGCTTACAGCATCGAGCCGGACCGCCTCGGGGCAGACCGCGAAGTGCGCCTAGCAAGAACGCAATTTTGCGTCTAGTTGATGACCTCTCGTACCTTATGGAATGTCGTGAGGTCTGTGCAGAGCATATTGAACGGAGAATTTGGCCCGCGACGGCATTGGTGTGCCCGGACCTGTGAACGTGCAGAAGGGGTGGGCGGGTTCGCCGCCTACCATACCCGCTTGGAACCGCTTTCCCATCGCAGAGGGCCTCTAGGGCAGCATGCGCTGTGAAGTCTATCTGGATGATGATGTGTACCTGGCTGCCTGGGGGTAACTGACCATGGGTATCGGCGGCACTGCTGAACGTCTTGTGTTTGCGGCGTTGGAACTGGAGTCGCGCCGGCATCATAGCGGTGGAGTCCTGCACTACGGCCATAATGGCTGTGCCGGCGAAATCGGGCACATTCCCATACGGGTTGAGGTTCCCTGCCTTTGGCTACCCGGGATCCGAAGATTGTGCGTTCGCCCGTGATCCCGATGGTAGGAATGGCAGGTGCCATTACTCAAGTTATGGATCACATGCTAGGGACTCATAGGGGAGGCGGCCCTTTCGTCCATGGGTAGAGTTAGATTGGTGGTATGGTCTGCGGTGTGCCTATGGAACGCTGCTTTTTTGCCCATGGCTTAACGAGACTGCGGCAACGCCGTTCGAAAAGGAGTTGATGCCCACAATACTGTTGCACGGTGTAGAAGGCAATCAAGTAAATTGGAGGGTGAGATATGTTGCATATGCTGGCTGGTAGCAAAAAGAACAGACAGGTGTTTGTGACGCATCCGCTGCGAATTATGTTGGTTGTGTGCTTTTTGGTCTTGGGCATGGGCACGGCAGTAGCTGAAACTGTGGACTTGGAGCTGCTGTTTACCAAAATGGAAGCTGTACAAATCATGGAAAGCTTGGCGGAACAGTTCCGTGATGTGCATCCAGGTGTTTACGTCGAAATCAATGCTCCGCCGGAGGCTCGACAGACGGTCATACCCATGAGAATGGCTACCGGGAATATGCCGGAAATCTTCAGTCACTACCCACCCACAGTGGACTTCCGACTCCAAGCTCGGGAAGGCTATATGCTGGATCTAACAGATCAACCATTTATGGACAGGGTGCAGCCGCATATTATCGAGCACACGGCTCTGGATGGGCGCAATTTTGCGCTGCCTATCTCCCTCAATACCGTAGGGGTTTTTTACAACGTGGATATGTTCGAAACGTACGGATGGGATATCCCCGCAACCTACGAGGAGTTTATTGAGCTGTGCAAAACCATTGAAGACGCAGGGATTACTCCCCTGGTGTTCACCGATTTGGATGCGTGGACGGCCCAACATGAGTTCTTCCTGTTAATGGGCATCGAGGTGGGGGAAGATACGGAGACCTTCTTCCTAGACGTGGCTCGGGGAGAAGCGTCTGTGGCTGATCATCCTGGCTATCGCCGAGCGGCGGAAAAACAACTGGAAATTCGCAAGTATGGAATGCCAGGTTCACTAGGAATCGACTACATGACAGGGATTTCCAACTTTGCCCAAGGTGAAGTGGCCATGTACCGCCAGGGCATTTGGGCCATACCATCCATCCGGGATGCTAACCCCGATTTCGAGTTCAGGATGTTTCCTTTCCCCGCCGACAATGCCGAAGATACAAAGGTGATGGTCGGTGTGGATCTAGCCCTCTGTCTTCCCGCTGACGACTACCGGCCCGAGGCCTTGGACTTTCTGGAGTTCATGAGCACAGTGGAGAGCGCCACCTATTACGCAGAGCGCGACGGCTCCTTCTCCGTCATCCAGGGTGTGGACGTGGCAACGCCGGAAGCGGCATTAATGGGCGAGTATATCGATGCCGGGCTATCCTTTATCTGGCCGAAACATCTGCAGGGTTGGGGTGCTGGAGTTCCCGAGGAGTATTCCACGATGGTGCAGGAACTGATTAGTTTCCAGAACATTGACCTTTTCCTGCAGGAGAGCGATCGCGCCTTGCGGGAAGGGCATCGGGAATAGGCAGTGCCGGTTATTCAGTAAATTGGGATGCTTCCCATCGGCCTGCACCAGGACAGGCCGATGGGACAGCCTTCTGTTTCCGGGGCGGCCCCCGTGGCCGCAACCAAGCGCTGCCAACGGGAAGGGGAAGTTTTCGACAGTGGGGCCGCGTTGCGGACCGTCCTTTTCC
>PWMW01000233.1 GCA_003559095.1 Clostridiales bacterium
AAGCCTGTTTGTCCCACGGAATTATAGTGCATGTTAAGCCCCCTCTACCCGCTTAGGGTGTTGATCGTAATTCTGATTCCACTGCATAAAACCCGGAAAACGGGCATATTCTAACCTGAGTATTCCGGAATCTCTTGGGAGTTCGCCGCCGGGCAGGCTAAAACCTGCGCGAAGCCCTACCCTTTGTAGATCCAGCGTCATTGGCGTCCTAGGCGGTGATCTGAGTATTTCGGTGGATCAAGGCCACTGTGTCGGTCCAAAACGGCCACTGTGTCGGTCAAAGTAGGCCACCATTATCGGACTAGTAGGCCGTTACCGGAACGCCTACAATGGAGTTAGCACACACGATGTGCAAAACTCTATTGGGAGGGTGACGGCAATGGTCAATTATCGGGAGATCCTGAGGCTGCGAAGCCTCGAGCACAGCCAACGACAGGTGGCGGTCAGCGCGAGGTGCTCTCGAGACACTGTAAGTGCGGTGTACAAGTTGGCTGACGCGCATGGTCTGGAATGGCCTTTACCGGATGACTGGTCGAACGAAAGGATTCGGGACGTGTTTTATCCGGCGACTGTCGTGAGTAGACGAAGGATGCCTGATTGTGCGGCGATGTTTGAAGAGATGGCGAAGCCCGGCGTTACACTTACTTTGCTCTGGGCGGAGTACTGTGAACAATGCCACAACGAACAGGCTATCCCGCTGAAGTACACACAGTTCTGCGACTACTATCGGAAATACGTCAACACCACCAAGGCTACCATGCGGATCAAACGAAAACCCGGTGAGATCCTAGAAGTCGACTGGGCAGGCACAACATTGGCAGTCTATGACAGTTGCACTGGCGAAGTCACCCCAGCGTACCTATTCGCGGCCGTGTTGGCCTGCAGCCAATACGGCTATGCCGAAGTGTTTCCAACGATGGAGAGTACAAATTGGATTAGCGGGCACGTTCATGCCTACGAGTTCTTTGGTGGCGTCACTCGGATGGTTGTGCCAGACAATCTCAAGGCCAGTATCACCTCGCACACGAAACAGGGGGTGATTCTTAATAGGACGTACGCCGATATGGCTGAGCATTATGGGACCTGCGTTCTGCCAGCTCGGCCCAAAAAGCCGCGGGACAAGGCCTCTGTAGAGAGTGCGATCAATGTGTTCACCACATGGATTTTGGCCGCTCTGCGTCAATACAAGGCCTTCAGCTTCCCTGAACTGAACAGCGCAGTCCGCGAAAAACTAGATGAGATCAACCACAAACCCTTTCAGAAACGACCCGGGAACAGAGTCACGGCATTTCTGGACAAAGAAAAGACGTATCTGATGCCTCTTCCACCATCCCCGTACGAGATCGCTGTCTGGAGCAAAGCGATGATTCAACCGGACTACACCGTCACAATTGACGCGAACCAGTATTCTGTCCCCTTTATCCTCATTGGATATGAAGTCGACATCCGAACCAACAGCAGAACCATCGAGGTGTTTTTCCAGGGAAGCCGGGTAGCCTCTCATATTAGGAGACATGAACGACTCAAGGATCCGGTCATCCTGCCAGAGCACATGCCAGACAATCATCGGCAGTACCTGGCCTACCACTCCGACAACTTCAGAGACTGGGCGAGTAATGTAGGACCATCAACGCTGGTCGTGATTCAATGGTTTCTTGCCTCGGGCAAAGTAGAGCAACAGGGCTACAAATCCTGCACTCGGCTCATGAAGCTGGCCGACAGACATTCGGCGGTACGGGTAGAAGATGCGTGTCATCGGGCGTTGCTGTACACGCCTGAGCCGAGCATCAAGACGATCGAAACCATTCTGAAGACAGGACAAGACCGCGTCAAGCAAAGTACCGAGACACCCAGATCCTCCAACACGTATGCGTTGATCCGAGGTTCCGAATACTTCGGAGGAAAACGTCATGACTAACCAAACGACCGTAGACAAGCTGCATGCCATGCGTCTAGGAACAATGGCCCATGCCTTTGAGTTGCAGTTGCAGGATCTGAACAGCTTCGGGAACCTGTCGTTTGAAGATCGCTTTGGTATGCTGGTGGACAAGGAGTGGGCAAAACGACAGTCCAACAAGTTGCAGAAGTTGATTCGGGTGGCAGACTTTCGGTATCCCGAGGCCTGTGTGGAAGACATTCTATACTACCAAGATCGAAAACTCGATAGATCGCTGATCACACGGCTTTCCACCTGCCGTTATATCCATGAAGGTCGCCACATCATCCTTAAAGGTGCCTCTGGCAATGGAAAAACGTACATTGCCTGTGCCCTGGGGATTGCAGCCTGCCGCAGCTTCTTCAAGGTTCGGTATATTCGTCTTCCAGAACTGCTGAATGATCTCGTTGTTGCGAGAGGAGAAGGAACTTACAAGAAGACAATCCGTGCCTACCAAAAAGTGGACCTGCTGATCATGGATGAATGGCTGTTACGAACGCTCTCAAGTGAACAGGCTCAGGATCTGTTTGAAATCGTCGAAGCCCGCACGCGGGCAGGGTCCACGATTTTCTGTACACAGTTTGAGCCGCAAGGGTGGTACGAACGCATTGGTACCCCTGAGGATGGAACGATTTCTGAAGCGATCATTGACCGCATTGTCCACAATGCTGTCGAGATCATGGTTGAAGGTCGGTCGTCCATGCGAGAACGACTGAGTCAGGAACGAGCAGCACCCGATTCGGATGTCGAAGCAAACTCCTTGGCCGACTCACAATAAAGAGTTTAGACGCGGCCGAGATTCCGTTGGTGAGTCGCTTTTTATTCCACGGTTCACTGGACAACGAGCCTCTGCCGGCATGGTTTCAGGCATCAACGGCA
>PWMW01000288.1 GCA_003559095.1 Clostridiales bacterium
AGTTGATCATTACGAATCAATCCATGCTGTTGGCTGATCGTATCACCGATGGCAGGATTCTTCCTAAGTATCATGCCGTGGTGATTGACGAGGCTCACAACCTCGAAGACGTTGCCACGAATGCTTTCACCGAAGAGCTCAGCCACGCATCTCTCCAAGCCTACCAAAGAGCAGGGCAGCAGCTCATGGGTTCACTCCATGGCCATCTTGAGGATTTCCAGCTGCAGGAGCTGCGCGGCGCTTTGGACGCCGTTCTTCAACATGGACATGAGTACCTCAACACGATTCGCCGCTTCATCCCCGATAGCACATTAATGCTTACAGAGGACAACCGGCTTCCCTTCGGTCAGCTCCGCATGGAGCCATTATTGAACGCCGTTATGGGCGTCCTTGACGAGTGGGAGTTGGAAGATCCGGAGTTAGCAGGCTTAATCACCAACTATATGGAGTATAGCAAGCAGTTCCGTGACCGCTGCCAGCGAATTCCCCTGGCCGACGATGCTAACTATGTGTTCTGGGCAGAACTGCACGGCAGTGATCCGTCACTGCATGCGGCGCCGATTGATGTCAGTCCACTGGTGGCCCAGCAGCTCTTTGCGTCCGTGGACACCGTCATCGCAACATCCGCAACCCTCAGTACCGATAACAGCTTCTCCTACTTCAAAAGCCGAGTTGGGCTGGACATGTGCCAGGAGCTGCTCTTAGGATCGCCCTTTGACTATGACGAACAGGCCGTGCTGTGCGTACCCAGTGAGGCCAAGCCACCGAATCATCCGCGTTACCTCCATTATACAGCGTATTACATCCTATACACCACGGCCATGGCCAAGGGCCGTACCATGGCGCTTTTTACCAGCTACCAAACCATGGAGCAGGTGGCTGATGCCATCGCTGACAAACTGGCCGACGAAGGTTATCAACTGCTAATGCAGGGCGATGCGTCCCGAGCGCAGCTCATCGAAGCCTTTCGCCAAGAACCGCGCTCCTTGTTGTTGGGAACCAGCAGCTTTTGGGAAGGCGTGGACATCGCTGGCGATGCTCTGCGAGCCGTCGTCATCACCCGTCTCCCCTTCGCCGTACCGGATCGACCAGTGACCGCCGCTCGGCTCCAGGCCATCGCGCAGGCCGGCGGTAATCCGTTCAGCGAATACAGCGTTCCCCAGGCTATCCTAAAGCTCAAGCAGGGATTCGGACGCTTAATACGGACCCAGCATGACCGGGGCGGTGTCGTCATTCTAGACGGCCGCATTCTAACCGCCGGCTATGGGCAGCAATTTCTACGTTCCCTTCCCCCCGCGAAGTTTACACAGAATCTCGGAGATCTGCAGACGCTGTTTGCTGAGAACGCCCCTACTTCCTCTACATCGCATGACCCGGCGGAATAGCCCGGCAAACTGGGGCATTGGACAAGTTTGGTGAGTCTGTTATACTGAAATTAACAGGATATCTGCCAGTTTGGGCCAGCTGTTCCTTGAGCAGGTTCAGCCTACCGGGATCCATGGCACAAAAGGAGGCCGCTTTATGGAAGCGACCGTTTCGCAACTGCTTCGGCGGCAGTTGGCCGTACGCACCGCAGCAACATTAACCATTGGTGATTTTCTCCAGTCCGTTGAGGAACAAGGATTCGGACTGCTCTTGATAGCCTTTGCACTGCCTGTCTTAGTACCACTACCTCCAGGCGTTGGTGCGATCCCTGGTGTTATTCTCATGATGTGGGGCCTGCAGCGCTTGGCAGGCCGGCACACACCATGGCTGCCCCAGCGCATCCAAGCTCGTCCCTTAACCCCCCGCATGACACTGCTGTTGGAGACCAAAGCCATCCCGGTATTGGAACGGATGGAACGAGTCCTGCCGCAGGGCAGAGGTCGCAAAGAACCCCGAGAATGGGAAAGCCGCGTGGCAGCGTTGGTGGTTGTGCTTATGGGATTTCTCGTTCTACTCCCGACACCGTTTTTGAACACATTACCGTCTTTGATCATTATCGGAATCGGATTATCCTACGTCAACCACCACCGGATCTTAATGTGGACCAGTATTGCTTTGGGCAGCGTGGTCTTCGGTGCCCTACTAGTCACTGTGGCCTTAGGCGGCGAAATGCTGTTGGATGAAATTAGAGAGGAAGGTCTCGCTGGAGCTGCTGCGCTAAGTCAGCCCGAATCGTCTGCGGGTCCTTAACCAGGATCCCCCGCAATCCAAAGTAGGCGGCCGATTGGAGATTGGCTTCGGAGTCATCGAGAAACCAAGCATCCTGGGCAGCGATTCCATGCTCCGCCAAGAGATGCTGGTAGATTCGGGCTTCTGGTTTGAGACTGCCGATGTGGGCAGACACCGTCCAACCATCGAACAGGTCGAACCAAGCATAGGTTTTACGCACGTAATGAAACGCTTCCGTGTGGAAATTGGACAGGGCATACACTGGTATGCCCTGTTTTTTCACGGCATGAAGCGCTTGAACCCCGCCTTCGAGGGCTGTTAGGCCGGCGAACCACCCAGGAAATATCGCGGTCAGTTCCTGGCGGAGATGGGGATACCGTTCCTGCAGTTCGCTGCAGGCCTGCTCCTGCGTGAGCACCCCGCGATCCAACAGATCCCACTGGGTCGATCCAAAACTGGCTCGATGGTACAAGTCCAAAGGTGCATCGGAACCGAATGTATCGGTTAAATAGTCCCACGGCGAAAACCGTAGAAGGACATTGCCGATATCGAAGATCACTGTCTGCATATGCACAACTCCCAACTATTGTTTGTCTTGATACCGGTCATAGGCCCTCCGAAAGCCTTCATGGGCTCGCAAAAAGGCATCCACCAGTC
>PWMW01000009.1 GCA_003559095.1 Clostridiales bacterium
CAGAAGAAAAAAGAACAGATACTACATACGATAGCATCATAATTACATACTTCCCATGAAAGGAAAAAATGGTTGCATCTTCTGAAAGCTGATAGTCTGGATAATGGATCTGCAGAAAAATTTTCACTGCATAGGCAAATGCTACAATAAGGATGTAATTATACAGGTAGTAAATGAATATGCTGAAGGTTTTAATCTTTATAGATTTTATGAAAGGCATCTGGGATTTTTCTATGCTTCAAGTGGATTCCTGTTCTTACCAAACCACGGTTTAAGTATGTATTAGCCTTATGGAGTCCGGCAATTGATCGTTGTAATTGTTTATGAGTTTTTCCAGGTATTTCTCATATTCTTTTCTCGGGGAACCATCGGTTATTTCCAAAAAAATATTCTTATAAACCGATCTAACGATGGACAAAACCTTTTCCCTGGTCATAAAGGTAAACTCCTGCGTTGAATTGTTTACTGGGATCCAGGACAAATGAAAGGCCGTTTCATCTGTAATTTCCAGTGAATTGTCAGCCAGAATCCTGGGTTGAATGAATGCAACATCAATCATGTAGGCTCTGAGTTTGTACTTACTGTACAAAACTCTCGAAAAAAAACGGTACAGCTTTTCATTTTCATTTTCAAATACAATTTCATCAATCTGCATATCTTTGGATTTAAAATAATTAAGCAAGCCTTCCCCTATTTGAAGGGTATATATGCATCTTTCGCCGGGCAACACTGAAGTAATTACTCCAATATATGAGATATAGAGCATTTTGTGCTTTGTAAAGTAACTAACATCAGCAAAACCAAAGGCAATGCCTGATCTTTTGAGTAAAAACAGGCAGGCATGATGATGTTCATGTCCACCATAAAGGGTTTTAATAATTGCCTCCTGCGCAGCGTTTTTGTTGGCATCAAATAACAGGGAATAGATCTTTAACAATTCCAAAAGATCCGGGTCGTTTTCATCAGGAATTCTTTTAAACTCAACAAGATCATTATTGCCTTCTTTTCCGGGGTTTAGCTGATCAAGTATTTTAACCACGAACTGCCTGATTCCCTGGCCTTCTACTTCGGGCAGGTCGAAATGATTATGTCCAGGTAGAATAATATCCAAATTTCTATTAAAGGGTGTATCATCCAACCTTACCGGAAAAATATTTTTTCTCTTTTTTGCAGCATATAATACTTCCCTGGTAACCCACTCTGAACAAGACGATTGCTCAGAGGATACGAACACGATTATCTTTGCATTTTCAATGGCTTCTGCAATATGCGCGGGAAAGTCGCCTCCCATAGGTAGATCTTTTGTATCAATCCAAAAGCTGATGTTGTTGCTTCTCAAGGCATCACAAATCTTTTGAACCTGTGCATAATCAGCACGTGCGTAGCTGATAAATATCTGGTGTGTCAATTATTAATTTTTGTCTTCGTTAATGGTGGTGGTTTTGCCAAAGTTCCTCTATCTGCTCTCTTTCCGGACAATTAAGGATAAGAAATTTGACGGTTTTAACAAATAAAGTTAATTGCTCCGTTCTCTGACTTTCTGAAAAAACACTTAATAAATGGAAAGAAACTACCAAAGAGTTTAAGCCAAAATCCATTCTTTCAGGGGTTTGCTGCTCACCCTTTTATTAATCCCAAAATAGCTCCAATAATGATTCCGATAGAAAAGGGGCCATTACGGAAAAGCAATCCAATACTTCCCTGATAATAACCAGCTTGTTCTACAAGCAAGTCACTATTTTCCCTCAGTGCCAGCCAGCCGATATTAATAATTTCATTTTGGCCCAACAGCACCAAGCCTATTAAAAGGACTGCCACGACAACCACAATTATTTTTGATATTTTTTTAAATAAATAACCCAGGATAAAACCAATCAAAAGGCCTATCCCTAATGATTTTAGGAAAAATCCGATCATAATTAAATGATATTATTATTTCATCCCTCTATGGAAAGGTATTCTTTAAAGCCTCTAGTGTCCGTGTCAAGCCTCATCTGACATGACACTAGAATAAATTTCATTTCCTTGCAATTTGAAAAACAATGCCCCAGGCAAAGGCCAGAATAGCAGCTACAAATATTGTCGGGAACAATTCATATGTAATAGTTACACCCATTGAACTTCTAAGAAATTCTGAAAAGTTCAGAGAAACATTTAACAGGTAATCAAAAAAGTTTTCAAATATTCCAACGTGTCTCAGGAAGTGAATGAGCAGCGCGCTGATTAGCGTTAGCAACAGCGTTGCAAGAGAATGGGATGCGCCGGTTTTAAGTGCCATAGTTTACGATTATTCTAATTAATTTCATGATTCAGCAATTTATTAAACTAAATCTTTAATGTCGTCCGGAATACAGGAATAGTCTGCAAAATCTTCAACATGGAGTTTATTTTGATTTTCTTTTTTCAATGTCCGGAATGCACGATATCCTGCCTGTACAGGTTCGAGTACAAAAGCAGGCAAGGAACTTTTAACGGTAAAAAACGCCACCCCTGAACTTCTGTCGTTCCTGTTGTCGTATTCAGAAAAAATTCCTGCAAATTTTCTTTTGGCTCCGGCAACAAAATCTCTACATTCCTGAGTGTCATCTTTAGGAAACTGCACCTTGAAATGTTGATGAGAAGAAATAGCATCTGTAGTTGCATTTATTTTTATGAATGGTTGGCAAAACTGTATATAAATATCAAGTTTCTCTTCCAAAGGTCTTTTGCGCAGACCGGGAAATGTTTTTAAAAGCAGTTCATTATCAAACAAAAAGTCAAATATGCCAATCGATTTCATTTGCTGATAAACATGATTTTTTGTTGCAGCC
>PWMW01000160.1 GCA_003559095.1 Clostridiales bacterium
GAGTTCATGCCGGAGACCGAGTTTCCCTACATCCAGCACGTCTACAGCCTGTACGATGCGACGGACAAGGTGCATAACGCCCACTTCCCCTACGAGGGCCACGACTACGGTCCGTCCAAGCGCTTGGCGGCCTATCCGTTCTTCATCGAACACTTGGGATTGGACGGTGAAGCGCCGTGGGCCGATGATGAACACAACCGCGTCGACGAGTCCTTCGTGACCATCGAAAGCCGGGAGGAGATGCTCGTGTTCGGGCCGGACAACCCCTATCCCGAGGACGCCGTCGAACCCAACACACCGCTGCCCTGAATTCAGTAAATCCGCAAGCAGTTAACCCATGTCCCGCCAGATCATGCCCAGCCCGGGCGCGATGTGGCGGGATTTGCTGTTTTTTTGCCTCCGCCGCCGGGTACGCGGGGGAACGGCAGCCATCACGAAATCACATGGAACTTACTGCGCCGATTCGTGTTATACTATTATAGTCAAGATTATTGTTTTGGTATTTTCGATTGGAATTTGAATTAGAGGAGGATTCTGTCATACAACTCTTACTACATGCTATCCGCAAAAACAGATCTGCAACGTTCGAACACCGACAATGGATGAATCACGAACCTTAAGGAGAGCGACAATGAATACCCGGCCAAAGGGGTTCACGCTAATCGAGCTGTTGGTGGTGATCGCCATCATCGGCATCTTGGCGGCGATTTTGCTGCCGGCCCTGGCCCGCGCGCGGGAGGCCGCCCGCCGCGCGAGCTGCGCCAACAACCTGCGCCAGTTCGGCCAGATCTTCAAGATGTACGCCAACGAAAGCCGGGGCGAGTATTTCCCGCCTCAGCAAAACATCCGGATTGACGTCGGCACCTCGGTGGGTTTCGCCGGTGAACACATCTACCCGGACTACTGGACGGACATCAACCTGAAGATCTGCCCCTCCGACCCACGCACAGCGCACCAGGTGGGGCTGGAAGACGACCTAAGTGCGCAATTCCGTCGAATCACCCAGATTCAGCAACAAAATGGGCTGCAGGACGACCTCATCTCCGAGGCGGTCCGAGCGGCTTTCCTGTCCCATCCGGTGTCGTATATCTATCCCGGATACGCGACCCGAACCACGTCGCAGATGATCGACGTGCTCTATCTGATTGTGGTCTCGTCGCGCTGGAATCCGCTTCCGCCCGGACCATATGAACGGTTCTATCACCCTGCAATTGGCGAACGGGGCGCGCCAGCGGAATGGAACCGCGTGGAATACGGCTGGTTTCGCGGGCTGGTGGACATCAACACCCCATCACGGCCCTTCCAGCTTTCCTACAGCGGCGAGGTCCGCACGGACACCTATTACTTCGACGACGATGGCTCCGTGTTGCCAACCAGCTATCCCCGCTTGCGCGAGGGTATTGAGCGGTTCTTCATTACCGACATCAACAACCCCGCCGCTGGCGCGGAGGCTCAAAGCAGCATCCCCGTCATGTTCGACTCCTGGAGCCCCGGCTCCCAAGCGCAGGCCGAGGGTCACGGCGCGAGCAGCCGCGACGCCGCCAGCATCGCCAACTTCAACCATGTGCCCGGCGGCTCCAACGTGCTGTACATGGATGGCCACGTCCGCTTTGTCCGCTACAACGAGAGCAACCCGATTCAGTGGCTCGATCCGGCGCGGCATCCCGGCGCGATGGGCACCCAGGCCCACTTGGTGATGCCGTACATTAGCGGCGGCTGATTGCGCTCCATATCACGCAGCTTTTCGCGAACAGATGAAGCTTTCAGCCCCGGACCGCCAAAGGCGGCCCGGGGCTTCACCGTCTCGGCGCTCTGGCGCTCACCCCCGGCCGATCGGTTCTCCCCGTGGGCCATTACCGTCAGATCAGGGATTGCCGAGACGCCGCCGATTTGCCCCACTCCTTCCCTGTGGCGTTGCTCGATCCAGCCCCTCTTCCAGCCGAGAATCCCGAAATACTTTTACTGCTATAATTAAATACAAGTTGTATACTTGACATGCCCCAAACTTTCTGCTAAAGTACGTACAGATAGCTATTAACGCGTAACGATTAGGGAGAATATATTGCGCTAAATGGAAGGGATCGCATCCCGGCTGGTTGGGGTTCACGCGTTCACTTGAGCAGACTTTGGAAGCGTCACTAACCTTAAGAGGGAGAGTTAAGAATGCGCACGAAAGCACGAGGGTTCACTCTGATCGAACTGTTGGTGGTGATCGCCATCATCGGCATCCTTGCGGCGATTTTGCTGCCGGCCCTGGCCCGGGCGCGGGAAGCCGCCCGCCGCGCGAGCTGCGCCAACAACCTGCGCCAGTTTGGCCAGATTTTCGCGATGTACGCCAACGAGACCCGCGGCGAGTATTTTCCGCCTCAACAGAATGCCCGGATAAACACGGGCACATCGGCGGGTTTCGCGGGCGAGCACATCTACCCGGATTACTGGACGGACATCACCTTGAAGATTTGTCCTTCGGATCCCCGCACAGCGCACACGGTCGGATTGGAAGACGACCTGCAGGGGCAGTTCCGGGACATAATGCAGTTCCAACAAGAAAGGGGGCTGCAAGACCATCACGTGTCCAAGATGGTGCGAGCGGCATTCCTGTCCCACCCGGTGTCGTATGTCTATCCCGGCTACGCCACGCGGACCACGTCCCAGATGATAGACGCGCTGTATCTAGTCGTACTCTCGCAACGCTGGGGCACCCATTGGGGACAAGACATCGTGCAGGAGAACTACGGTAATGTCCAACAGTACGGGGCGCCTGCGGAATGGGCGCGCGTGGAGTTTAGTCCACGGGGCATGATGGA
>PWMW01000169.1 GCA_003559095.1 Clostridiales bacterium
CGTGGTGGGCAGTGATCAGCACGCTATCCGGCGTTCGGTGGGCCGGTTTGGCGGAGCGGTTCCTTGGGAGGTCTGTGACGCTCTTGGCATCAAGACTTCGGATATTGCATTCCTGGAGGGGATCTAGCTCCAGGCAGACGTGAACGCGCGATGAGAACAGACGGGTTGCCAGGTCAGCGATTCCTGCTCATCCATGAGAGATTGCTTCCGTGAGGGCGGTGATGGTCGTCACTGTGTATTGTCGATGCTGTGGGTGCCTAGCCGTGTCAACGGCCAAAAACAACTCCAACTACTGTATGGAGAAACCGACAGTTTGATCATCGAACGGCGAAACCCGGGTGTGCGCATAACCATGAGCATTCCCTTTGAAGAGCAATGAGCAGCAATGTGTGAATAGAGGCGCTGCTTCTTTGCCTGCGCATCCATGGACGTTAGTACTTGGGTATCAAGGAAACGGGTCTAGCGATTTTTGCTAGACCCGTTGTTGTATGAGGATGGTATTGCTGCAAGCGTCAAGCACGAGGGGTTGTTCACCGATCCAGGTGCTGCCGCAGCATGACACAGAAAGTCCATATCCAGCGGGCTGTACCAACGACACATGGAGGGAGCAGACGTGCCGGCCCTTGCCAGAGTACATGCCACCCTCCACTCATGGCCTGGCCACTACCTGCAGATCGGCTGCGAAACTTAGCGGTGGCTCTTGGACCGGGTTGTTCAGCGAAACACAACCTCAGCCAGAGTCTCTGCAGCAGCCTGCCGGATCGCCTGTGCAAGAGATTGGCGGCTCCAACCAGAGACAGCGGTCTCGGCCTCACCCAGAAGCTCGTCCTCTACGATGTTGACCAAGGTCATTGTCACCTGCGTTGTGCCATTTTCCTGTTGAACAAAGCCCTTAAGAACCTTGTCTGCACCGAGCACGGTGCGGGATGGCCAGGTGTCAATGGAGCCCACCCGGCCAATGCACGCCAAGGTATGGACCGGCTGGTTATCCTCGGCTCCTAGTATCACCATGAAGCGCAGATGATCCCAGTCTCGTCCCGGACGCCAGCGGGCATCATAATGCACAATCACATGTTCTGGACCGATCAAGGCGCCCAATGCTTCGAGGGCTGCCGCTACCTCTTCGCGCACCACCTCGGCCTCATCGGTAGCTATTCCTTCCCGTATGTCCGTGCCCCAGCAGGGGTGCCCAAGAACGCCGCTATCATCGCTATCCGCTGGGATGGGTGGTTGTGCCGATTCCTGCCCAATCCAACCTTGGACCAACAGAACATAATCTCGATAGGTATCCGTTAGCGAGAGGGCAATGGGTGCAACTTCGGCGTTGGCTGCGGCTCGGAGTTCCTCCACGGATACCTGACGAATGGGAATAGGATCATTGGGCGCCCCGTAGTACGGGAGCAACGCATAGCTGGAGTTGTAGCAGTTTCGGCGCGGACATTCCTGAACTTCCTGCTTCATCTGGGGCCAGACATAGGAGATCTGGACAGTATCCGGATCGATATGTTTGATCTCCAGCCAGCCCCGTTTCATTAATTCGACATCCAGATCGAACCAATACTGCCCGATGAGAAAGGATTGATCATCCTGGCAGGTGTGAAACCCCCAAGCTGCCTTGTCAGTGATCGACAGCGCGGAGGCCAGTACAAATCCTTCCGGTCCATTGACTGTAACGGCTCCCGACTGACGATATTGCCCCTGCCAGTAATGAGGGACGATCAACTCGTCCGGAGCGTACTCGCCAGGGGTGCTGATCACATTGACCTGCAGTTCCACCCAAGCCTCCAGTCCATTGGCGGTTACTGCTCCCGATAGCATCATGCAGCCCCACAAAACGATAAGTGTGAACAACCCTGTGCGTGCCAGTCTAGCTTTGAGCATGCCCATTGCCTCCTTAGAAACAAAACCCAGCAGCAAATATGCTCTTTCTTTGTCCCTTCGCTGCGTTCCAGCGATCCCCTGTCTGACAATGGCCAAAAAAGCCAGTTTTGGGATTGATTTGGTAGCTTGCGCCTATCTGTGCCAGTTGAGAACAATTAGGAAGTTACTGGGAAAGTTCTTGCCAGGGGCAGGAATCGCTGTTGGTAGCAGAGAAAACTCATGCATCTGTAGTACCATGAACATTGTGTGCCGTATGGCAAGGAGTTCTGCTCAGGAAGCCACTGTGTTGGGTGATTGCTTGCGTCGGGAAGGGTTGAGCGGACTTGGCCAAACAACCGTAGAATTGACGCCAATTCGACGATAACCGCAGAACAATCACGATGCAGTGAGAAAGGCCGCCGCCGGGATACATGCGAAGAGAAAGAGCAACTCTGCCTGCGTCTGTTGCCGGGCCGTAAAGGGGTGAAGCAGTGAACGCTAACTTCAGCGCGAAGCGCCCAATATTCACCGTCAATTATATAGATACCATGGAAAGGCTCTTGCAGGTGGTCTAAGAGTTGTCGGCCAGCCAGGATCTGACGACCGTGATGGATATCGTACGGCACTCAGTTCGAGATCTTCTTGGTTCGGACGGAGCTACATTTGTTATGCGCGAGAACGACTCCTGCTATTACGTCGAAGAAGATGCCATTTCACCGTTGTGGAAGGGCAAGAAGTTCCCTATGGAAACTTGCATTAGCGGTTGGGTGATGAGCCATCGTGAGCCGGCTGTGATCAGCGACATCTATCAAGATCCCCGGATTCCCATTGACGTCCACAAAAAGACCTTTGTTAAGAGTTTGGCTATGGTACCAATTAAGACCAACAGCCCCATGGGAGCCATTGGCTGCTAGTGGGCCCATAAGCATGAAACGTCTCCTGAAC
>PWMW01000301.1 GCA_003559095.1 Clostridiales bacterium
GGGCCGATGCCAAGGAAGCTCTGCGGGTCCTTTTGGCCGAAGTGACTGAACCCGGAGATTACCAGCAGTGGCTGGAACACTGCCGGCGGAACAAAGAAGAATACCCGCTCTGGTATGATACGGATGACTCCAGCATTAAGCCCCAGGCTCTCTTGGAAGCTCTTTATGAAGTGACCCAAGGCGAGGCCATCATTACCACCGATGTGGGGCAGCATCAGATGTGGGCCGCTCAATACTACAAGTTTGCGCAGCCTAACCATTGGGTCACCTCCGGCGGCCTCGGAACCATGGGATTCGGTCTGCCTTCGGCCATCGGAGCGCAGTTCGCCGCCCCGGACAAGACGGTGGTGGCCATTACCGGTGATGGTGGTTTTCAGATGACTCTGCAGGAGTTGGCTCTGCTCAAAGAGTATGCTCTGCGGGTCAAGGTATTGGTGGTGAACAATGGCTGTCTCGGTATGGTTCGGCAGTGGCAGGAGCTCTTTTTTGAGGAGCGGTTTTCCCATTCGCTGCTGCCCGTGCAGCCGGATTTTGTGCTGTTGGCAGCGGCCTACGGCATCAAGGGTGTGCGCATGGATAATCCAGCAGAGATGAAGTCTGCTCTGCAAGAAGCCATGGTTCATCCGGGACCGGTGGTTATCGACGCGAGAGTGCCGGCCAGTGAGAATGTCTACCCCATGATTGCTCCTGGAAAAGGCCACCACCAAATGGAAGGAGTCAAGAAACATGGCGCATACGCCCAAAACCATCATTGAGAAGATCTGGGAGTCCCACACTGTTCTGGCTGAGGAGAACAAGCCCCATCTGCTGTACATCGATCTGCACATGGTGCACGAGGTTACCTCGCCGCAGGCCTTTGAGGGAATTCGCTTGGCAGGGAGAAAGGTCCGCCGCCCAGATCTGACCTTCGCCACCATGGATCACAATGTTCCCACCATCGATCGTACCAATATTCAAGACCCCATAGCCCGGCTGCAGGTGGATACCTTGGTGGAGAACTGCCGCCAATTCGACATTCCATTGGCGGATTTGGCCAGCCCGGATAACGGGATTGTGCACATCATCGGACCCGAGTTGGGCCTGACCCAGCCGGGGAAGGCCATCGTCTGTGGTGATTCCCATACCTCAACGCATGGCGCCTTTGGGGCGCTGGCGTTCGGGATCGGCACCAGCGAGTTAGAGCATGTCTTGGCCACCCAGTGTTTGTGGCAGGCCAAGCCCAAGACGCTCCAGGTGAAGGTCACTGGCAAGCTGGGTCCAGGAGTGACCGCTAAGGATGTTATTCTGGCTGTCATTGCTGCTCACGGTGTGGACATGGGTGCCGGTCACATCATTGAGTACACCGGCGATACCATTGGCGCCATGAGTATGGAAGAGCGGATGACCGTATGCAATATGTCCATCGAAGCCGGTGCGAAGGCCGGCTTGATCAGTCCCGACGAGACCACCTTTGCCTACCTCGAAGGGCGCCGTTACGTGCCGCAGGGAGAAGCTTTCGCCGCAGCTGTGGAGCAGTGGCGGCAGTTGGCCACCGATGAAGGGGCTGTCTTCGACCGCACTGTAGAGCTGAAGGCTGAGGATATCGAGCCGCGGGTGACCTGGGGAACCAATCCATCCCAGGGAGTTGGAATCAGCGAAACCGTTCCGGACCCAGCGGAAGCCAAGTCAGCAGCAGAGAAGAAGGGTATCGAGCAGGCCCTCGCCTATATGGGCCTCAGCCCCGGCACAAAAATGACGGACGTCGCCATCCAGCATGTCTTCATTGGTTCGTGCACGAACTCTCGCCTCAGTGATCTGCGGGCCGCCGCTGCGGTGGTCAAGGGCAGAAAGGTAGCCCCTGGCGTGCGAGCGCTGGTGGTTCCTGGATCCCAGCGGGTTAAGGCAGAAGCGGAAGCCGAACAGCTGGACCAGATCTTTCGTGACGCAGGGTTTGAATGGCGGGAAGCAGGCTGCAGTATGTGCCTAAGCATGAACCCAGATTTTGTTCCAGCTGGTGAGCACTGTGCTTCCACATCCAACCGCAACTTCGAAGGTCGTCAGGGCAAAGGTGCCCGGACCCATCTGGTCAGTCCCGCGATGGCTGCGGCTGCGGCCATCACTGGAAAGCTTGTAGATATTCGCCAATTCATGGAGGAAGGGGTCAGCTGAATGGAACCTATGCGCGTCCATCGTGGCAGAGCGGCAGTACTTAATCGCGTCAATGTGGATACCGACCAGATTATCCCGAAGCAGTTCCTCAAGCGCATCAAGCGCACGGGGTTCGGGGTCAGTCTGTTCTTTGACTGGCGTTACACTCCCGACGGCAGTCCCAATCCAGAGTTCGAGTTGAACCAGCCGGAAAGCCAAGGTGCCAGCATCCTCCTGGCTGGCCACAACTTCGGCTGCGGCTCCTCGCGGGAGCACGCTCCCTGGGCCTTGTTGGATTATGGTTTTCAAGTCATCATAGCACCCAGTTTTGCCGATATTTTCTACAACAACTGCGTTAAGAACGGTATTCTTCCCATACGCCTGCCGGAAGAACAGGTACAGGCCCTGATGGATGCGGTGGCCGCTGGCAGCAGCGAACTGGAAGCTAATCTGGAAGAACAGGTGGTAGGCGTCGTCGGGGGACAGAGTTTCCCCTTCGACATCGATGCGCACTGGCGGAACATGCTGCTCAACGGCTGGGATGAAATTGGGTTGACGATGCAGGTGGAAGCTAGAATCACAACGTACGAACAGCAACTGGCGCCATAACAAAAACCCCGAGTCCCCAGGACTCGGGGTTTTACTGCGCCAAGGCGCCACGCTGCCGCATTCTGA
>PWMW01000289.1 GCA_003559095.1 Clostridiales bacterium
AACGTAACCGCTGACCTGACCGTAACAGCCGAATTCGCCATCAACGTCTATACATTATTATATATAGCCGGTGAGAACGGAACCGTGAACGGCGAGCTGGAAGTAGAACAGCAGGTGGAACATGGCGCTGACGGTGAAGCCGTAGAAGCTATCGCCGATGAAGGCTACCATTTTGGTGAATGGAGCGACGGCGTGACCGACAACCCGCGCACCGACGAAAACGTAACCGCTGAGTTGACCGTTACAGCCGAATTCGCCATCAACGTCTATACATTATTATATACGGCCGGCGAAAACGGCAGCCTCGAAGGCGACACCGAGCAGCACGTAGAGCACGGCGCCGACGGCACGCCCGTGGAAGCCATCGCCGACGAAGGTTATCACTTTGTGGTATGGAGCGACGGCGTGACGGATAACCCGCGCACCGACGAAAACGCGACCGGCGACCTGACCGTAACAGCCGAATTTGCCATCAACGTTTATACATTAGTATATGTGGCTGGAGAAAACGGTACCGTAAACGGCGAGCTGCAAGTTGAACAGCAAGTCGAACACGGCAACGACGGCGCCCCTGTGCTAGCCATCCCCAACGATGGCTACCACTTTGTTGCATGGAGCGACGGCGTGACGGATAACCCGCGCACCGACGAAAACATAACCGCTGATCTGACCGTTACAGCCGAATTCGCCATCAACGTTTATACATTATTATATACGGCCGGCGAGAACGGCAGCCTCGAAGGCGACACCGAGCAATACGTAGAGCACGGCGCCGACGGCACGCCCGTGGAAGCCATCGCCGACGAAGGCTACCACTTTGTGGCATGGAGCGACGGTGTGACGGATAACCCGCGCACAGACATCAATGTTGCCGGCGACATCGACGTGACGGCCGAATTCGCCATCAACGTCTATACATTACTATATATGGCCGGTGAGAACGGCAGCCTCGAGGGCGACACCGAGCAGCACCTAGAGCACGGCGCCGACGGCACGCCAGTGGAAGCCATCCCAAACGAAGGCTACCACTTCGTGGCGTGGAGCGACGGCCTGACCGACAACCCGCGCACCGACGAAAACATAACCGCTGATTTGACCGTAACGGCCGAATTCGCCATCAATACATACACCATAGCGGCGGTGCCTAACAACACCAACTATGGTACGGTTAGCGGTGACGGCCAATACAACCACTTTGATGAAGTGGGCCTCGTGGCCACGCCCGCCACCGGCCATTACTTTGAGAACTGGACGGAAGACGGCGAGGAGGTATCGACGCAGGCCACTTACAGCTTTGTAGCCGAGGCCGACCGCGACCTCGTGGCCAACTTCGCTCCGCACACCTATACATTAGTATATATGGCCGGCGATAACGGAAGCCTCGAAGGCGATACCGAACAAACAGTTGACCACGGCCAGGACGGTACGCCCGTAGAAGCCATCCCCGACGAAGGCTACGACTTTGTGGTGTGGAGCGACGGCAAAACGGATAATCCACGTACCGACAGCAACGTAACCGCAAACATACAGGTAACGGCATTCTTCGGAAGGACATCGTATAGGGTCACCTTCGAGGTATCCGACGCCTACGGTGCAACCGTTGACGATGCCGTGATCACCCTCGGCGACCAGACCAACGAGCCCGGCGATTACGTGTTTACAGAACTGGCAGCCGGCACATATCAATACGAAGTGAGCCGTGAAAGCTATTTTAGGTACGAAGGGCAGGTAACCATCTCCAACAGCGATGTTGTTGTAGAAGTAGTGCTGCAGCCCGACGGCACCTCCATTGACGAGGTGGAGGGCATCAGCATCAGCCTGTACCCGAACCCCGCATCGGAGCTGTTGAACATAACAACGGTGACCGCCATCGACCGCTTACAGATCTTTGACCTCAACGGTCGCCAGCTTTACAGCAGCCGCCCCGCCGCAACCATGCACCAGCTTGAGGTCGGCCACCTAACCCCCGGCATTTACCTCGTGCGCATCGAAGATGCGCATGGTAGGGTTGCCACCGAACGTTTAAAAATAAAACGTGAATAATCCCAACGTGTAGGGGTCGGCCTTGTGCCGACCCGGGTTGGCACAAGGCCAACCCCTACGGGTGCCGACCCCCCGTGGGGCGGCGGGCGCCGATCCACGAAAATATCAACAAATCCCCCGATTTTTCAACAAACCCCCCGATTTTTCAACAAATCGTGCGTCAATTCAAAAAAAAGACATATATTCGTGGAAATAAAGCCTTGTATGTCGCAACTATTTTCTAATTTTGCCGTACAAAACAATACAAAACCGCAAGAAACAACAAAAAAAACGCACTTTTTTTTCAAAAAGGCTTGTATGATAATTTTTTTTTATAATTTAGCGTGTTGAAATATGACCATCTTAAGCAGGATGGCCTGTATGAAAAGATTGTAAAATGTAGAAAAAAGCAAGGCAAATGTTTTCAAAACAAAAAAATCGCCTTATATTTGCTTTTTTGATTTTTATGATTATATTTGTTAATTAAACCAAGAAAACCAATTCATTAACCAAAACTAAACTATGCCTATTGACAAGAAACACCGACTCTGTTTCAAGATCCGAGACAGCTGATTTTATGTAATCCTCTGAAAACGATGCCGCAACATCGCGGCAATGGTTTTATTCCTGTAGAATTTTCCGTGAGAAAATCCTAAATTTTTTATTAAATTATATTGTCTTTGAATTGACAAAACTTTAAAAACTAAACAAAATTCAACATTATGGAAACAAATTACACGTTGAAAAAGCTAAAGCTCTTTGGAACGGTGTTTGC
>PWMW01000178.1 GCA_003559095.1 Clostridiales bacterium
ACATTGATAGTTATTGGCCGCGAGCGGATCATGAAAGAGATCAGGGACTGTCAAACACTGTATGGAGATTTCGACGAGGCAGCGAAGGTGATCCAGCGCTTGGTTGCTGTATTGGAGGACTGTGTTGGACAGAAGGGAGGCTTACGAAAAAACACACAGTTCCAATACGTCCACACCGAGACCCCAACGGACCGACTGGCCCGCGGTGAAGCACTGCATTATCGTTTCACTGTGCAAACCCCATTCTTCGCATCAATGTTGGAAAGTGCTGCTCAGGCCTTGGGTAACAACGGTGCTCTTGTGGCGAAACACCTCAACCAGGCTCAACGGCAGTTGCACAGCAACGGCAGTGAAGGAACAGGAGAGCTAACGCTGCCGGACGTCTTCACCCTGTGGCAGCAGATGCGGGAAAGTCGGTCCTTGGCTCCGGACCTAACATCGCTGCTTTTCACGGCCGTTTTGTCTACCCTCTACCAGCTGCGTGCCTTGGAAGACCAGATCGATTGGGATCTGGGCCTCTGGCAGAAGGGCAGTTGTCCGGTTTGTGGTCAACGTCCCCACTTCGGGCGATTATACTCGGAACAAGGGGTCAAACAGTTGGAGTGCTGGCTCTGCGGGACCCAGTGGCAGCATACTCGACTTCAGTGTCCTTTCTGCGACGTTAGCGAGCACACTGACTTGGGGTATTTCACCGTGGAGGACAGGAGTGTATGTCGAGTCCAGTTCTGTCGTCGCTGCAGCCAATACTACAAGATCTTCGATACTAGAGAAATGGGCAAGGAAGACATTGTTTTGTTCATTCATCACCTGGCGTCACTGGATCATGATGTTGTGGCGGAAGACGAGGGGTTTCGTCCCGGATCCGGTTTGTCTTGGAGGGCTGAGGTGTAGAGGTCCATTCTAGAACGTTTCTCGTCGAGGGCTATTGGAGACATGAGGTCACGGAAATCCCAAGTGCAGGGATTTCGCGGTTCTGGTGGGTTCTCCAATGCAACATTTGCGGTGGACCCACGGTGTCCACAGGAAAGGTATGCTCGTCGAGGGCTATTGGGAACATGAGGTCACGGAAATCCCAAGTGCAGGGATTTCGCGGTTCTGGTGGGTTCTCTAATGTAACATTTGTGGTGGACCCACGGTAATGTGAGGAGGAGGTTGGACGCGTGAGGATTACTCGACGCAAGTTTCTCAAGATCGGAGCAGCAACAGCTGCCGCGGCATCTCTGAGCGGTCTTGGATGGCCGCATGCAGCGGACGCATCCCAGAATCGACTGCGGATCCGGTACACCAAGGAGTATCATACCATCTGTACCTTCTGCGGGGTGGGCTGCGGCATAATCTGCCATGTTCGGGACGGTGTCATCGTGAACGCCGAAGGTGATCCCGACCATCCCATCAACGAAGGGACACTCTGCAGCAAAGGCAGTTCCATCAGTAATATTTCGTATGTCTTCGACGAGGCTGGCCGACCCAAGCCGAACCCGAACCGGCTCACCAAGGTACTGTACCGGGAACCTGGAGGCGATCGTTACCAGGAAGTGGAGTGGGATTGGGCATTAGATACCATCGCCCAGCGCATCAAGGCGACCCGTGATGCCACCTTTGAGGCTTCCGTTGATGTGGCCGGCCGTGAAGTCACGGTCAACCGTACACAGGCCATCGGCTGGTTGGGAAGTGCCTTCTGTACCGGCGAGGAAAACTATTTGTTTCACAAAATGGCACGGGCCATCGGCATTACAAAGATGGATCACTGCGCCCGTCTTTGACACTCTTCCACGGTCGCCGGTCTTGGCGCCACGTTTGGTAGAGGATGCATGACCAACCACTGGATTGACTATCAGCACAGCGACGTGATTATGGCCATCGGTGGCAACACCGCGGAGAACCATCCCGTATCCATGAAATGGATCGAGAAAGCTCGGGAAACCAAAGGTGCCAAACTAATCTGCGTCGACCCCCGTTTTACCCGTACAGCAGCCGTATCTGACCTGCATGTTCCGCTGCGGCCCGGCACCAATACGGCGTATCTGGGTGGTCTTATTCGGTATATCCTCGAGCATGGACTCTATCACGAGGACTATGTTCGTCATTACACCAATGCCTCATTCCTGATCCACGATGATTTTGACTTTGACGCGGTTCACGGCTTGTTTTCTGGGATTGAAGATGATCCCATCCGCAGTGCAAAGAAATACGACCGCTCGTCATGGCAGTACCGCAGCGATGAACATGGAGAGACTAGTACCGATCCATCCATGCAGTCGCCCAACTGTGTGCTGCAGTTATTGCGGAAGCACTATGCCGACTACACGCTGGATACCATCGCGGAGATCACTGGCTGTGAACAGCAGGTACTGGAGGAATCTTATCGCCTCTTCGCCAGCACTGGTGCGGCAGGCAAGGCAGGGAATATTCTCTATGCCATGGGCATTACACAGTTTACGCACGGTGCTCAAAACGTGCGAGCCATTGGGATCATCCAAGGACTGCTGGGGAATATGGGAATAGCCGGTGGCGGAGTCAATGCACAGCGGGGCCAGTCCAATGTTCAGGGTGCGACAGACATGGCCATACTTTATCACATCATCCCCGGTTACATGAGTACTCCTCAGCAAGCCACTCACGCCCGCCTGGACGACTATCTTAAGCGGGAAACGCCAGCGGCCGGCTGGTGGACCAACCGGCCCAAATACTTTGTCAGTCTGCTCAAGGCTTTCTACGGCAAACACGCCGAAGCAAGCAATGAGTTTGGCTATCAGTGGCTTCCCAAACTGGACGGTAAAGATCAATCTCATATC
>PWMW01000318.1 GCA_003559095.1 Clostridiales bacterium
GCCCGGATGGCGAAATTGGTAGACGCGCTAGTTTCAGGGACTAGTGACCGCAAGGTCGTGAAGGTTCGAGTCCTTTTCCGGGCACCAATAAATGATCTGACTACCAACAGATCAAATGTTTACGGCCATGTTGGCTGGGGAGGCGCTCCCAAACATTTTCGTTTTTAAGATAAGAGGCAGCTTTTAAAAGCATTGCCTCTTTTTTTTAGTTGTTGTTTCTGCCTCAGAAATCAATAGACGCGGCATTTATGCTGTGTTTAAAATGCCTGCCTTTCTATTGACTTCAGGATCTTTAAGATCGTGCCTTTTTGAAATGCACCGGAAAGTGCACCATCACGGAATCTGTCGTTTCTGACAAAGGCGGTAATTAACTTGCACTTGGTGGGTATGTCGATGGTGTCATAATCAAAATTTTCATCCTGGGCTATTTTTCGCCCTTCATCCCAACGGCTCCAATCAAAATCAATGATAATGGGAATGTCATATACGACATCCAGGAATTCGTAAACGATTTTTGATGATGACCAGGTTGGAATATGATAAACGCCATCATCATCCATTCCGCCACCAATTTCTTCTCCAAAAGATGTTGTTTTTTCTATCCTGGGAATCATGTCAAACATTGGCTTCCAATCTATACGGGTGTATCCGTTGATTATTTCCTGATGATTTTCTTCTCTTAAAATTTCCATGACATTATGATGTTTTCTTCAAAAATGGGACTTCACTCCGTCAAATCATGACGTATCGAAAAAATAAATGATGATTTTATCCGTATTAATCGGTTGCATCAGCGGCATCCGTGTTCCATATGGTCAAATAGAACGCAGATGAAACGGATGCAACGGGTTAACGAAGATCAATTACAAAACTTTAAATCATAATACGTTCGAAAATAATTAGACGCGGCATTTATGCCATCTGAAAACAGTAACTCTATCCAAAGAAGTTTTCTCTACCCATCTAAACAGCGTCCGCTTATGCAAATAATATGTACGCATTCGAACATATATTTTAACTTTATTTTAACGGCATGTCTTTCTATGTGTTTAATAAACAGGTATATAAGATATTTGGCACAGAGTTGGATATAACTTATGCGAAGACAACAAAGAACAATAAACAATAAACAATAAACAACGAACAATAAAACCTAACGTCATGAAAGCAAAAATGATCATCACCACAGCAGCCATCATCTTCAACATCACCACGGCAACAATGGCAAACCCAACCGAAACCACCCTTACATTCTGGAATGCTCTTGGACAGAAACTGATCCAGCCCATCATGCCGGAAGAAGCAACAGAACCAGTTCCCTTTACCGTTGAAAAGGAGATTGAAAACATAAGCAACAACATGGCATACAGGGTGTTTGATCTGAGCCAGTTAACCAAACCGGAAGTGGAAGAGGAGCTTCCATTTGACCTGGAGAAGGTTTACAATGAGGTAAAATAGCAAGCAAACGACCCTATTCCCATAACAAAAGTAATTCGCTTCATATCTCTCAATTAGGTTTTTGGACCCGTCGGTAAAAATCGGCGGGTCTTTTTTTGGATCTGACTATTTCCAAAATTTTGTCCGTCAATAAACCAATCAGGTTTTGATGCTAGAGATTTTAATATCATCGGTGCGCTGCACCTCATTTGTTGTTGCAATGCTTGTCGGTCTAGAAATGTTATCGGTGCGCTGCACCTTAAAGGTAGAGCAAGGAAAAAACTGTAGCTGTTCAATAATTTAAAATCAATGGTGTGCGAATTACATTGGAATGATATTGAACAGGAATTTTCCCATAAAAGCATTTCCAAAGAAAAAAATCATTATACTTGTTCTTCAAATCAAATAAAAACAAACAACACACGATTATGAAGGGTATGGATTCTGAAACATTGAAACGTGCTGAGCAATGGCTCACCGATGCCTACGATGAGGAAACGCAGGATGCGGTCAGGAAGCTCATCGAAAATGACCCCGATGCATTGAGTGATGCATTTTACCGGGACCTGGAATTTGGAACGGGCGGTTTGCGCGGCGTGATGGGTGTCGGCACCAACCGGATGAATAAATATACGGTGGGAATGGCCACACAGGGACTAGCAAACTATTTGCTGAAATCCTTTCCCGGAATGGATCATCCCAAAGTGGCCATCGCACACGATTGTCGCAACAACAGTGAGCTTTTTACCCAAATCACCGCCAACATCCTTTCAGCCAACGGAATAGCGGTTTATGTTTTCGATGCCCTGCGGCCAACGCCGTTACTATCTTTCGCAGTGCGCGAACTGGGCTGTCAGGCAGGGATCGTGATAACCGCATCCCATAATCCACCCGAATACAACGGTTACAAAGTGTACTGGGATGATGGTGGACAGCTGGTGCCGCCGCACGATAAAAATGTGATCGAAGAGGTCAAGAGGGTTAAAGCGGAACAGATCCTTTTTGGGGGTAAACCCGAATTGATCACCACACTTGATAAGTCATTCGATGCCATCTACATTGATAAAATGAAATCCCTGTCGCTGGCACCTGACCTGGTTGATAAACACAGCGACCTGAAGATCGTGTTCACACCCATCCACGGCAGCACGGTCCGACTGGTACCAGAAACACTTAGGGCTTTTGGATTTAAATCTGTATATAACGTTCCGGTGCAGGACATTGTAGATGGAAACTTTCCCACCGTTGTTTCCCCAAACCCGGAAGAGAAGGAGGCCTTTACAATGGCACTGGAGCAAGCCAAAAAAGTGGATGCCGAACTTGTAATGGCGACC
>PWMW01000108.1 GCA_003559095.1 Clostridiales bacterium
AACACACACGAAAGATATCTGGGCCGATCTCGAAAAAAGCAAAAAGCAGAAAATAGAAAAATTTATCACAAGCGAAACATTGGTAAAAGACTTGCTGTCGAAACTCAAATCGCTGAAGGAAGAGGTCGACCATCAGGACACTGCGATATTCAAGTTTGGACTTCTTGTTCGTTTTCTCTTTAGCTGTCTCATAGATGCAGACCGACTTAGCACTGCGGATTTTGAATTTCCCGGCAACAAGAAATTGCGGAATGAAAACAGGTACCCGTCGTGGGAAAATTTAATTGACCGCTTCAATGAGAAGAAATTCGAGATCCGCACCAATGTGGATACTCTGCGACAAAAGGTTTCTCAAGAATGTTTCGATTTTTCTGAGAAAACGAAAGGGCTGTATCAATTGACGGTTCCGACAGGAGGGGGGAAAACGTTCGCCAGCTTGCGATTCGCTTTAAATCACGCAAGGCGCCACGAGATGGATCGAATCTACTACATCATCCCGTACACTTCAATTATTGACCAAAATGCAGAAGAGGTACGCAAGGTTCTTGAGGAAAAAGATAAAAGTGGAGCTTATCTCGACAAAGTCGTTTTGGAGCACCACTCAAATCTAACACCCGATGAAGAAACAAAGCGTCAAAATCTTTTATCCGAAAATTGGGATGCACCTATTGTCTTCACCACTCAAGTTCAATTCCTCGAAGCGTTGTTTTCGGCAGGCACGCGGGGGGCGCGAAGGATGCACCAGCTTGCTAATGCAGTGATTATCTTTGATGAAGTGCAAACGATACCGGTGAGGTGTGTTCATCTCTTTAATTTAGCTATCAGGTTTCTGGTACATAGTTGTGACTCGACAGTTGTTTTATGTACGGCAACTCAACCACTCTTAGATGAGGTTGAACCAAATCAACGATCGTTAAGTATCCATCGCGAACAACGGATGATCGGAGATGTTAAAACTCTCTTTAGGGATCTTAAACGAGTTAAAGTGCTCGATAAACGAAAAGTTGGAGGATGGAATGAATCGGGTATAAGGAAAATAGTCGAAAAGGAAATTAAGAAAGCCGGTAGCGTGCTCGTTATCGTAAATACGAAGGCATCGGCACAGAATCTTTATCAAGAGCTTAATGTAATTGAAACAGCCAAGATATATCATTTAAGTACCAACATGTGCCCTGCACATAGAATGAATGTATTAGAGGAAATAAGAGATCGCCTTGAGAATAACAAACCAACAATATGTGTCAGTACCCAGTTGATTGAAGCAGGTGTGGACATCGATTTTGGTGCAGTCATTCGATACTTGGCCGGACTTGATTCTATCGCACAAGCCGCCGGACGCTGTAACCGTCACGGATTGAGACAAATGGGTAATGTTTATATAGTCAACCCAAAAGACGAAAACCTTGGGAAATTGGAAGATATAAAAATAGGAAAAGAAATTGCCGAACGAGTGTTGGATGAATACAAGAAGAATCCGGAGCGGTTTGATGATGACATTCTCAGCCCAACAACCATGAGTCGTTATTACTTCTACTACTTCTATCAAAGAAAAGACAAAATGAGCTATCCGGTGAGCAATAAATTGATCGGCGTAGATGACAATTTGTTTCGTTTACTATCAACCAACGGGCAATCGGTCGAAGAATATCAAAGGAAGAATGATGGAAGACAATTGCTCATTCCGTTGAAGCAGTCGTTTCAAACGGCTGCAAAAGCATTCCGAGCTATAGATTCACCGACACGCGGCATTGTCGTTCCTTACGGCGATGGAGGAAACGAAATCATCAATGAACTTTGTGCTGCATTCGATCTCGAAAAGCAATATCGTTTAGTGAAAAAGGCACAAAGGTATTCGGTCAACGTCTTCTCCCGTACATTTGAAGACCTTGGCAGACGAAATGCTATTCGCGAAGCACAGGAGGGAACGGGGATTTTCTATCTCGATTCTCAATACTATAGCAATGAGATCGGCTTGAGTAAGGAAATCGTCAATGAAATGGAAACATTTATCGTTTCGAACAACAAATAAGGAGTACTTATGGACAACATTGTAGAGTTCAAGGTGTGGGGCAAGCACGCACTTTTCACCGATCCGCTGACAAAAATTGGCGGTGAAAAATGTTCGTATCAAATTCCAACATACGAGGCGTTGAAAGGCATTATTAGCTCGGTGTATTGGAAGCCGACCATCATCTGGATTATTGACAAAGTTCGGGTGATGAAGCCGATCAAAACGCAGACGCGAAGCGCCAAGCCGATTGATTACGGCGGCGGAAATTCGTTAGCGATTTATACGTACTTAGCCGACGTCGAGTATCAGGTGCAGGCTCACTTCGAGTGGAATCTGCATCGAGAAGATATGTCAAATGACAGAAACGAGAACAAACACTATTTCGTCGCCAAGCGAATGATTGAACGAGGAGGAAGACGAGATATTTTCCTGGGCGCGAGGGAATGCCAGAGTTACGTGGAGCCATGCAAGTTTGCTGAAGGTGATGGTTTCTATGATAAGTATGGAGAGTTATCGTTTGGCTTAATGTTTCACGGCTTCGACTATCCCGATGAATTCGGGAAGAGTGAACTCTACTCTCGCTTCTGGCGGCCGAAAATGGTTAACGGGTTTGTTGAGTTCATTCGACCTGACCAATGCACTATTCGAAAGTATGTAAAACCTATGGCCGCAACCTCTATGATATCAATCGGATTGGAGGAAGAAGGACTGTTGGAAGGCTATGAGGAAAGGAGATAAACAATGAGTTGGATCCAGAA
>PWMW01000158.1 GCA_003559095.1 Clostridiales bacterium
CGTTCCCCTAGCCTTTCCAACCGGATACTTTTTGTCGTTGGCCCTGATCTTATCAAGCACGATCTCCTTCACATCAAAGCTATATTTTTCTGCCATCAGAAAAGCAAAAGCAAACACATCAGCCAGTTCCTCCTTTACCTTTTCCCTGTCAGCCTCATCATCAGCCTTTGTTACCGGGAATTACAAATACAGTGAATTTGGGAACGCGAATACAGTTAAAATGGGAACAACAATACAGTAAAATCGGGAACAAGAGTACAGTGATAAGCAAGTTTTTTATCCACCAAGTGCTACCTTGCAATTCTCATTTAAACATGGATTGTAATGGACGCACGACAAAAACAACTTATCATCATGTACCACGAGATTAAGCGACTTCGTGAGGTTGAAGGGTTTTCGATTCAACGCATTGCGGATCATTATTCAATGAACTTCCGTACAGTTAAAAAGCTACTGAGCATGACGGAAGAGGCTTTTGACGAGTTTATGGAACAAAAAAGTGCCAAAAGCCGGCTGCTGGACCTCTATAGAGACTTTATCGTTCACTACCTGAAGAAGTATGAAGACAGCCCTTCGGCGGTAATACACGACCGGCTTAAGGAGCATTACCCGGATTTTCCATTGGTTCACCCCAAAACGGTCTACAATTACGTGATGCAAATGAGGGTTTCATTTAATATTCCTAAGGTTGCCGCTTCACAGAGGCAATATTCCGCTGTTCCGGATGTGCCACCCGCAGAGCAGGCTCAGGTTGATTTTGGTCAGAAGAAGCTGCGTACCAGTACAGGCCAATGGGTAAAGGTTCATTTTTTCACCATGCTTTTGTGCTACAGCCGCCACAAATTCGTATTGTTTCAAACCACTCCCTTTACCTCCGAGGACACCATAAAGGCCCATGAAAAAGCATTTGAATTTTTTAAAGGGATATCCAGGGAGATCCTCTATGACCAGGATAGCGTATTTCTTTTCAGGGAGAACGCGGGTGATTATAAGATGACCGACGTTTTTGACCGCTACCAGCAAAGCCGCCCGTTTAAAGTTGTCTTTTGCCGGGCAGCTGATCCGGAAAGCAAGGGTAAAGTAGAGAACGTAGTAAAGTATCTCAAACAGAACTTTCTTTTTCACCGCGCTTTCATTAATAATGATTTGCTCAATGAGCAGGCCCTGGGATGGCTCAATCGCACAGGCAATGCCATGGTGCACGGTACTACGCGCAAAATCCCTCACCAGCAATGGCTGATCGAGCAGCTCCAGTTGCTCCCCTGGATGCCTTTGTTCCCAACGTCCAGACCAAACGGGTACAAGGTGCTTAAAACAAACACCATCAAATACCGTGGCAACAGTTATTCGCTTCCCTTTGGTTCCTACAAAAATGAACAGACAAGGGTATATGTAACAGAAACAGATAACGAGCTGGTTGTTCGCAATGACACTGCAGCCATTATTGCGACTCACCTGATCCCTTCGGGTGTTGGCAGTAATGTGGTCAACACCAACCATCGCCGGGATACATCCGTAAGGCTTGAGAGCCTCAGAGAAAAAGTGCGGGCATATTTTATGCATAGTTCACATATAGAAGTTTTTGTGGAACAAATTGACCGGCTTTACCCCCGTTATGTGCGTGACCAGCTCACCAATGTGCTCACTCAGGCTGAAAAGTGCGGTCATTTGCGTGCTGAAATGGCCCTGGCATTTTGTGTACAAAACAGTTTGTTCAGCGCTGGTGACTTTCAGGCTATCCTTCTTGCCCAACACACAGACAAAAAGCCCGAAATGTCTGCAGTGAGTATAAAACCCCTGGGAGATGCCAAGACACAACTGATGGTGAATATGCAGCCCAAAAGGTCGGACATCGGCCGGTATGAGTTGATTTTTAACCAAAACACCTCTGTCTGATGAGCCGGTATATTCCACAAATTAAAAAACATGCAACCAGGTTACGTCTTTCCAGCATTGGCAGCAACATTGCCCAGCTGCTGGAGCAGGCAGAACAGGATCATCCCAGTTATGATGAGTTGATTTACAATTTGTTTTCCCATGAGGTCAAAGAACGTGAGGCTAAGCAGATGGTCATTCGCATGAAGCTTGCAAAATTGCCCGTAATGCACGATCTGGACCAGTACGATTTTTCATTCGCAGCTGGGTTGTCGCCCACTCAGCTAAACCAGTTAAGAGAACTAAACTGGCTGGATCAATGCTACAACATTATGCTCAGCGGTCCCTCTGGAACAGGCAAAACCTTCATCTCTGCCGGACTGGGGTATGATGCCATTCAACGGGGATATAAAACGTACTTTCGCAACATTAGTGATATTTTGTCAACCCTGCGCCTGAAAGAACTCACACCAAGCGCGTCCAAAGAGTTCAAGCGGCTCAGTGAAGCTCACCTGGTTATCATTGATGATGTAATGACCCTGCCTTTAAACAAAGAGGACGGCAATCGTTTCTTTGTTTTCATTAACCAGATTTATGAAACAACTTCTTTTATTATCACAACAAACAAATCTCCGGCTGAGTGGGCCAGGTCACTCGATGATGAAACCCTGGCTACAGCATTATTGGACAGGCTGCTATATAAGTGCCAACTGGTCATGCTTGAGGGAGATAGCTTTAGAATGCAGAACAGAAAAACAATCTTTTAAAAATGGCAACCCTGACAAAAAATATCTCTACTTTTACAGAACAGTCACTGCACTCTTGTTCCCATTTTTACTGCACGGACTGTTCCCGAAATCACTGCAGTCTATTTTCCCGAAATCACTGCA
>PWMW01000222.1 GCA_003559095.1 Clostridiales bacterium
AACGGAGTCAATGAAATTCAAAACAAATATTGTGGAAGTTACGGCTAACAATATTGCTGAACACCCGCAGGCAATATGCTTCATAAATCCAAAACATGAATTTTATTACAAAAAGGTCGACTGGTTAAAAAAACAATTTAAAGATGGACTAAAAATCAAACTGCTTTATTTTGAAAACGAAAAAAAACCGTCGGGATTTATTGAATACGTGCCTGGTGAACATTGTTGGAGGGCAGTTCATGCAAATGGATATATGTTTATTCACTGTCTTTGGACAAATGGCAAGAAACATCAACACCAGGGATTAGGCAGCCTTTTAATTGAGGAAGTGGAAAAAGATGCCAAAAACATGATGGGGGTTGCCGTTATCACCAGCAACAATTCTTTTATGGCTACCAGTGAAATATTTATGAAAAATGGCTACAAAAGAATATTGGAATCCGGAAAAGAACAACTGATGGTGAAGCAATTCAGAAATGGTCCACTGCCTACGATCGGCAACAAGGAAAACGAATTAGAAAAATATAAAGGACTAACAATCATATATTCAAAACAATGTCCCTGGGTTGCTCGATTCATTGAGGAAGTGAAACCAATCCTTGAAAAAGAAAATTTGGAGCCTACGGTTATTGAGATCGAAACAGCTATGCAGGCGCAAAAGGCGCCATCACTGTATGGTGTTTTTAATCTAATCCATGATGGGAAATTATTGACAGATCGTTATATTTCTACAACACGCTTTTTGAACATTGTCAGAAAGGAAATTAAATGATAGGGCACGAATAAGTTTTGATAAAGAACATAACAAATCACTCAAGCCGACAGTGACGCATATCACGCCCTTTGCCTAAATAGCAAAGTCCGCGCCACGCTACGGCGTAGTTCCAACGTTAACCGGATATGACCCAAATGAACTCAAAAAAGTTTAACATCAGAAGTGCTAAACCAGAGGATGTGGCTGTTCTCCCTGAGATTGAGCGGTTAGCCGGGTATATGTTTAAATCCTATCCTGGAGACCTAGGCATTTCTGAAGACATATACGAAAATCCCTCCACAGTCGAGACATTTGCTGCAGCGCAAAAGGCTGGCCTTCTGTGGGTCGCTACCGTTTTTGGTGGGGAACTCGTCGGCTTTGCATTAGTCATAGAGATCGAGGAGTATGCGCATCTGGAAGAGATCGATGTTCTCCCGGCATATGGCGGCAAGGGGATTGGGTCGGCGCTGCTTGCCAGGGTGTGCTCATGGGCGAAAGAGAAGGGCTATCCGGCAGTCACCCTCCGGACGTTCAGGGATGTCCCGTGGAACGCTCCGTTCTATCACAACCGGGGGTTTCGTGTTGTTGATAGTTCAATGCTATCGCCAGCGCACATGCGGCTTGAGGCTTCGGAACTGGAACGTGGGCTACGGATGGATAATCGGGTGACGATGGTGTATGAAACGGTTTATTAGCACCCAAATAGTGCCGATGTGTTAACATTCTTGTGTCTTCATTTCGCCGCGGTGTGAGGGTTATTTGGGTCGGTAGGTGGCTTAATTTAATAAGTCTGTTATATCGAAATCGAATAGAATTTTTAAGCCAGGAATTATTAATGGTAATCCAGGGACCGCAAATAGCACACGGAAATTTGTTGACGGCAGTATACGTTCTCAAACAACTCTACGAACTGCTGCTATTGGAATTGAAACATATAAACCAGGCTGGAGATGGTTTTTACATGCAGGGGCACAAACGGGTAAGCAATCTGAGAACCACATTGGTTATTTAATCTCTGGACGTATGAAAGTCAAAGATCCATTCGGCAATGAAGCGGAGATAGAGCCGGGATATGCATTTGAGATCATTCCAGGAAGTGATGCATGGGTAATTGGAAATGAACCATGTCGTTAGAATTTATGGTTTATCTCATATACCTTTTACAATCAATATAAATAAATAAGGAATATTACTATGTCGCTACGTTTTCATGAAATCGCAGAAACTTATCATCGTATCTTGAATCCATTCACTGAAGACCAGTTGATGCTGTTGGGCGAAATTTGTCACTTGAATCCAGGCATTAAGTTGCTTGACCTTGCCTGCGGCAAGGGGGAGATGTTATGTCGTTGGGCACAAAAATATGGTTTACATGGTACTGGTGTAGACATCAGTTCTGTATTTTTGGATTCTGCAAAAAAAAGAGCAAATGAGTTGAATGTCTCTGAAAATTTGACCTTCATTCAAGACGATGCAGGGAATTATTCTCCAGCAGTGCATGCCTATGACATAGTAAGTTGCATTGGGGCTACCTGGATTGGTAACGGTTCGGCAGGAACAATTGAATTAATGAAACCAGCCGTAACTCCAAACGGATTATTGCTCATTGGCGAACCATATTGGATCGACAAGCCTCCGGAATCAGCTTACGAAGCATTGGGAGTTAACCCAAATGATTATGTCACATTAGATATTACGTTAGACCGGCTAGAATCTTCGGGGTTAAAACTTGTTGAGATGGTGCTAGCAAATCATTATGGATGGGATCGGTACGAAGCACCACGGTGGATGGCTATAGATGACTTCTTACGAAACAAACCCAATGATCCCGACACATCAGCACTGAACGAGTGGATAAACAACAGCCGTCGCGCATATCTCAAGTATGGACGGCGTTATTTAGGTTTGGGTGTGTTCGTACTAAGGCTTGCACATTAGTACGCTTCGCTAACTAAAAATACATATACTCG
This sequence comes from Clostridiales bacterium, assembly GCA_003559095.1. Lineage (GTDB taxonomy): Bacteria > Bacillota > Limnochordia > Darwinibacteriales > B1SED10-159 > SLOZ01. The sequence goes on from PWMW01000222.1 coordinate 2,725, forward strand.
AATTCTAACATTAGTTTCAACATTGACCGCA
>PWMW01000098.1 GCA_003559095.1 Clostridiales bacterium
CTGCCCCTTCCGGATGAAGGCTTCGATGTTGTCCTAAATCGCCACGAATCGTATAATACCCAAGAGGTTTGGCGTATTCTGCGGCCTCACGGGGTTCTTGTGACGCAGCAGGTTGGCTCGCTGGATGCAGCTGATCTTAATCGGTTTTTCGGAGACCCATCGCGGGACGAAGCTGCTTGGCACGTTCGCTCTGCAGTCGCTGAGTTTGAAGCGGCGGGATTCAAAGTGGTTTGGAGTGCAGAATCATTTTTGCCCTTCTGTTTCCATGACATCTCTGCTGTGATATACTATTTGAAAGCGATCCCGTGGCAGATCCCGGGGCTGTCTTTGGTGGACCCTGTGGTCGTGGCTCGCCTTGAGGACTTATACAGGGAGGTCATTGCCAACGGCCAGTTCCTGACATATCAGCATCGCTTTGCCGTAATTGCTAAAAAGACCAGCGCTTCGGCGTGTGGAGGTGTTTGTAGATGATTGACTATCATATGCATTTAGAGCGGGGACCGTTCGCCATTGACTATTTGGTCAAGTTTTGGGAACGTGCTAAAGAGCGGGGCATTTCGGAGATCGGTTTCACCGATCACACACACAACTTCCGCGAGTTCCGGCCCACCTTTGAGCACCTACTTCAGCCTGATGTGGGCTATCAGTACATGAAGGATTGGATGGCCAAGGACTTCAACCGTAGTATTGATGATTACCTAACGCTGCTCCACGAGGCTCGTGCCCAGGGAATACCCGTAAAGATCGGCATTGAGGTGGACTATTTTCGTGAGCAGGAGCAGCGGATCACAGACATCTTGAGCAGATATTCCTTTGACTTCATTTTGGGTAGTATCCACGTCATCGGTCAGTGGGGTTTCGATTATGATCCCGAGTGCGGATGGGCTGGAAGAGACGTGGATACGGCTTACCAGGAGTATTACTCAGCATTGCTGCAAGCTGTTAAGTCTGGACTTTTTGATATCATCCCACACTTTGATGTTATCAAGGTGTTTGGGCATCGTCCCAGAAGCAGTATGGTAGAGCACTATGAGCCGGTATTGGATGCCATGCGGGATCATGGGTTGGCTTTGGAGATAAGCACCGCCGGCCTCAGGAAACCGGTGGGCGAGATCTATCCTGCCGAGGAAATTCTTAGTATGGCCTGTGCAAAACAGATTCCCATTACCTTTGCTTCTGATGCGCATGTTCCGGAAGATGTGGGCTTTGCTTGGGAGGATGCAGCTGTGTTGGCGGGGAAGTGCGGTTACCGAGAGTACAGGATTTTTCGCGAGCGCAAATCTTGGGCCGAGAAGCTGCCGAAGATCTAGTGTGCCGCAGACACCAAGGAAAAGAAAAGACGGGAACCTCAGGGGCTCTCGTCTTTTTTTTGTACCATGCTGGCGTCCTCTCTGGGACGACCGTAGATAGCCTTGATAATAATGGCCAATATGGGCCCAATGAATAGCCCGAGTACACCAAAAGCCACAATACCCCCGTACAGAGCCACAAGCATGGCCAGGGGATGAATGCCTACGGAATCTCCCATGACCTTGGGTTCGGCGAACTGCCGGACTGAGAAAATGATTGTGTAGATAAGGGTCAAGTAGATGGCACGGTTGACATCTCCTAAAAAGAACACCGCTGCGACCCAGGGACCAAAAATGATTCCTGGTCCTACCACGGGGATATTATCCAGAACACCAATGAGTATGGCAAGGATGAGCCAGTAGCGACTGCCGATGACGATAAGCCCAGCGGCAGCAATGGCGGAGGCGATAACGAGCATGAGCAGACGGCCTTTAATGAACCCGACGAGGTCCACCGCAATACGGCCGCGTATGTCCTCGGCTTGCGTATGCCATCTCTGCGGTATAAAGCGCATCATGGTTGCTGTGAGCAACTGCTTATCCTTGGAGATGAAGTACGCGGCGGCGATAATCACAGTGGTGACGATCAGAATCACAGGAAGGCTGGCCATCAATCCCAAACCTTTGTTGATCAAATCGCGACTAGCAATCTCCACGGTTTGAATCAGTTCATCAAAACTACTTTGAATGTTGGAACGGACGATGGGCGGCAGAGATTCGTTGAACTGTTCAAACTGGCTCAGAACCTCAGTAACGATCCGGGTCAGGGTCGCCTGGTGCTGCGGCAGCAGATTCGCTAAGTCGGTCAACTCAGCGATTAACTTGGTAAAGACATTCACTACTAGGTATCCGAATAAAAGGACAGACGCAGTCAATGTTGCCAAGGCAGCTGCGGAGCGCGGAAACTTAGCCTTCTTCTCCAGGAACTCGATAACAGGCTCCAAGATAGCTGCCAAAAACAACGCTGATAGAAAAGGGAAAAGAATGGTCATAATGGTCCGAGAAAAATAGACCACGACCAGGGCGGCAGCCATCATGAACAAACGGTGGGGTGTCAGCCATTCCTTGAGAGACTGCATGGTCGTGATCCTCCTAAGTGTGTCCTGGGCCCATCCACGTTCATTGCGCCGTCCCTGTACCAGTGCCACGTTGGCAAGCGTCCCTGTGCCGCATGGGCCTTGCAGCGAGCGCGGAGTAAGCCATGGCAGTGCATTCAAATTCAGTATAATACGGAGAACCAGTGTTGACAACCTTGGAGCAACATGGAGGTTGCGACCCCCTTGAAACGCCAAAGCGTTAGCCATAGTGCGCCAGTGCTGGGCGATCGATGGCCTTTAATTAACGCTCGACGGGGCTGCTTAAGCCGAAGCGATACTGTATTGATACCCGTCAAAGCGCTGAAG
>PWMW01000080.1 GCA_003559095.1 Clostridiales bacterium
GGTTGTCGTCTGGACGTTGAAGTCCATCAGAACTATGTACCGAATTGCCAAGATGGATACTCCCTTCGAAGACTACCTGGACGCTTTGGCGGACAACCAGTCGCTCAAGGATATTATTGGTCAGCATTTTTTCCGCAGAACGCCGGTGTTTTTTGCCCTAAGCTATTTCGCCCTCTACAATGACTACATTTACCCCAAAGGCGGGGTGGGTGCCTTTATGCAGAAACTGGTGGAGGCTTACGAAGAGCGAGGCGGCGCGATCCGTTACCAGACGGAAATTGTGAACGTCGATGCCAAGAATAAGGTACTGACGGATGCGACTGGGACCGAGTACAGCTATAACAAGATGATCTGGGCCGCAGATCTCAAGGCCCTCTATGCCATGACCAGCGAGGAAGGCCTGGCCAAAGCATCGCTCAGTCAGTTCCGAGCCAAGAAACAGGCCGTGCTGGCCCACACGGGTGCGGAATCAGTGTTCTCGGTCTTTCTCGCAGCGGATCTGCCGCCGGAATATTTCGGCGAAAAGGCCAGCGGCCATGTATTTTATACGCCAGATCGCCAAGGGTTAGGAACCCTGCATACCACCGAACTGCAGGCCCTGCTGCAGCGCTGGGACACAGTTGCCAAGGACGATCTGTATGCCTGGTTGGAGAAGTTCTGTCAGTACAACACCTTTGAGATATCCATACCGGCACTTCGCGATCCCGATGCAGCACCTCCGGGCCAGACAGGGATGATCATCAGTACCTTGTTTGATTACGAGTTGACCCAACGCATTCGTGACCGAGGCTGGTATGAAGAGTTCAAGCAGAGGCTTGCAGAGCTCTTCATTGCTACCGTCTCCGCTGGCCTCTATCCCGACCTCAGGAATAAGGTGCTGCACAGTTTTTCCGCTTCGCCCTGGTCCATCTATGATCGGGTCAGCAGTTCCGAAGGCTCCATCGTGGGCTGGTCATTCGAAGGCAAGATTCCTGCGGTGACCAGCATGTTCAAGATGAGCAGTTCCGTCAAGACCGCGCTGCCGGATGTATATGCCGCCGGCAAATGGGTCTACAGCCCGGCTGGTGGACCCACGGCCATCATGACAGGCAGAATTGCTGCCAAACAGTGCAAGTGAGGATGCTGATGGGGATGTGTGTACGCGTGCAGGAAAGATTGATGTTTGCCCTAGCAGACCTGTTTCATAGAGCAACTTGCGTGGTTTGCGACCGAGCGCGAAACGCCGTTTAGCAGGCATTTTTCCGAGGAGACGCGGAAGTGTTGGACGTTGAACTACGTCTGTGCAACAGGCCTGCCAGAATCACGACTACATGCATTCAACCAGGGGTGCTGCTCCACCGCGTCATATGAGCGCACGCCATAGTGGAGGGCTAGTTCATGACATCACGAGAACGTCTGCTGAAGGTGCTAAATGGAGAAATCCCCGATCATGTTCCGGTGGCTCCGGACACATCCAACATGATTCCAGCCCGGCTGACCAAAAAGCCGTTTTGGCAGCTCTACCTGTACCAAGATCCCCCGATTTGGAAGGCCTACATAGACTGTGTGAAATACTTCGGCTTTGACTCGCTCATGGACGGCTATGCCAGGATTGCCTTTGCAGAGTTGGATGAGATTGATGACCAGTGGACCGAAGTGATCGTCCAACGAAACGCGGAGCGCATTGTTACCCAAAAATACCGTCAAGCCAACAAGAAGCTGTTCTGGGATAGCAAAGTCAACGTCTATGCGCGTGACAATCCGCCGGCAGCGATCTATCCGAACCAGATAGGGTTAGCGAATGAACCGGATACGTACGAGCCCGTGGACGGGCGCAAAGAATGGCCTACCGGCGAGGAGCTGTTGAAGCTCGTCAAAGAGGAGCTGGGCGATCACGGCCTTGTGGGTGTTAACTGCGGAACAAGCAAATTGATCCATTCGGAAGAGGAGATCTATGACTTCTTTGATCACCCCGAAACGTACTATGAACGGCGCGACCAACTGCTGGAGTACTATACAAGACGTTTCCATAAGCTAATGTCGCTCGAGCATAAGCCGGACTTCATCTGCACGGGGTCCTCAGGGACATTGATCCATCAATCGCCCCAGACCTTTCGCCAACTGGGCCTTCCGATTGTTAAGAAGATTGCCCGTTTGTGCAGGCAGCATAACCTACCTTCGCATGTTCATTCTTGTGGACCCGAAAAGGATTTGGTAAAGATCCTCGCAGAAGAAACCGATCTGACCGTCATTGATCCTCTGGAGATCCCACCCATGGGCGACTGTGATCTCAAGGAACTAAAGCGTCTGTACGGAGATAAGCTTGTCTTGAAAGGAAATCTCCACACCACAACGGTCATGCTGCAGGGAACTCCAGAAACTGTCCGTGAAGCAGCCAGGCAGGCCATTGATGATGCCGCTGATGGCGGCCGGTTCATTCTCTCCACAGGAGATCAATGTGGCAGAGATACACCCGATGAAAACATCTCCGCCTTGATTGAGACCGCCAAGACTTACGGTAGGTACTAGAAGCCTGGCAAACCAGTTCAATACCGAGCCATCCGCATGTTTGCGGGTGGTTTTTTGGTGTGTGCTGCTTGGCCAGCTCAACAGGGCATATCGTGCCTGGAGAGGCCAGATGCGGCGAGTATGGTTGACCGCTTGCCTATGCTAATGTAAAAGTGAGCCAATAACACATGCTCTGCTCATGAAAAAGTGAGCCACTCAAGACAAATCGTTTTGAAGAACGCTAACGAATAAGTGAGCCACCTAA
>PWMW01000025.1 GCA_003559095.1 Clostridiales bacterium
AGTCTGCACACAGACTGAGGCTGGTTGAGCAAGGCTATGCCTAAGTAAGGCTTGCAGCCCCTAACCCGAAGAAAGAATGCTAGGATGGCATTTTTCGAGGGTTAAGTCGAGCGCTCAACTGTCATGATTGGGTATCCGGGGCCGGGCTGTCTGCGAGGGCAAGGCGCCAGTGCTCTTTGGGTAAGGGCCGATAAAAGAGATAGCCTTGGCCTTGAGAGCAGCCCCGTTGCATCAGGAAGGTGCGCTGCTCTTCCGTTTCGATGCCCTCGGCGACGACGCGATACTGCAGCGTGGCTGCTAAGCGCAGTACAGCGGCAATCACAGCCTCTTTCTTTTCGTCCACACCGATGTTGTCGATAAAACTGCGATCCATCTTGATCACTTCGATGGGCCAATTGGACACATACTCCAACGACGAGTAGCCGGTACCGAAGTCGTCTAGGGCCAGATAGACCCCTAGATCCTTCAGCTGCTGCAGATTGGCAGCGGCCGAATGGTCCCTGTCAAGAATGGCCGTCTCGGTCACTTCCAATACCAAACGCTGCGGGTCCACATCTTCAGCAGCAATGGTCTGGACAATCTGGGCCAATGCTTGGGGCTGGTTAATGGTCCGAGACGAAATATTGACGGACAGAACCAAATGGGGATAGCCAGCGGCAGCCAGCTCTTTCATTTCGTTGATGGCCTGCTGCAGAACCCAAAGATCGATATCGTAGATCTGCCCAGTATCTTCTGCCAAAGGAATGAAATCCGGTGGCCCCACGAAGCTCCCGTCAGCCTGGGGCCAACGGATGAGAGCTTCGGCGCCCAAGATGGCCCCGGTCTCCAGATGGATATGGGGTTGGTAGTACAGCTCGAACTCGTTTTGTTCCATGGCCCGGCGAATGGCACTGCTCATCTTGATAGCAGCCACGTTGCGTTCTTGAACATCCTCGGAATAGACGAAAAAGCGGTTTCGTCCTTCTTTTTTGGCGTTGTTCAAGGCTGTGTCACAGTTTTTTACCAGATCGACAGTGGTATCGCCGTGGCGGGGATAGACGGCAACCCCGGCACTAAGGGACATCATGAACTCATGATCCAGCATCTGCCATGGGCCGAAAACCTCGAAAATTTCCTGCGTACGCCCTTGGATTTGGTCAGGATCTGTCACATGGGGCCAAAGCATTCCGAACTCGTCGCCACCCATCCGCGCCAGCACTTCGCCGTCCCTGGTGATGCTCCGCAGCTGCTGGGCAGCGTGCTGCAGGAACAGATCGCCAATGTCATGACCTAAGGTGTCGTTGATGTCCTGAAAGTGATCCAGATCCATCAGAATTAAGGTGAATGGTCGCTCAGCAGCAATCCACTGGTCCATGGTCTCCTGCATCCGCTGGCGGTTGGGCAGCTGTGTGAGGTTATCATAATAGGCCAGACGCTGCAACCGCCCTTCCAGTTCGCGCTGTTGCGTGATATCGGTGCCCACGGATACAACCTTCTCCTCGCCGCCCGAGGGGTCTGTAATGAGGCGGCTGTTCCACCACACATAAATTTGCCGCCCGGAGGGCGCTTCCCATGGTCCCAATTCACTGACAACCGCTTCACCGGAGACCAGGGATTTCGCCAAAGAAGCGGTGGATGTACCCAGCAGTTCGGGAAGGGGCAGTTCATCTGGGGACCGATCCACTTCAAGCAGCTTCTGACCATAGGGGTTAAGCTCGATAATTTTCCCATCCAACTGCCAGAGCAGAATGATGGCGGGCGCATCGTCCACCAGATGCTGGGCCATGTCCTTTTGGTAGCGCAGCTCGGACTCGGCGGCCACCAGCTCTTCATGGGCAGCCTGCAGATCTTCATAGGCGGCGCCGATGGTCTGGGCTGCCTGACTCAAGAGCTCCATGCGCCAATAAATGAGACCGTAGAGCATGACCGCGGTGGCGGCCACGTAGAACCAGCCCTTGAAGCGCTGGGCCGTATGGTAGGCGTTCGGATCCGGAAAGATGAGAAAGAGAATGGCATCGGAGACAAGAATCCACAGGGAACCCACCACCAGGTAGATAGCGGCTATACGCAGGGCATGGCTGCCCGCCTGCAGGGAATCCGGATGCTGCAGGAACCAATCGATGTCTTTGTCGGGCCGAATTCGCCGGTCCCACCACTCTTTGAGCACAGCCATTCCCTCCAGGCAATTGCTTATTTCATAAAAAATGGTATATCTAGTTATTTGACGCGCGGCGGATCGGTTCCTGCCTTGGGATACGATAAGAAAGAGAAGCCGCTGTTGCGGCTTCTCTGGGGGTGTACATGCGCTATACTGGTAATTTACTGCATCCAGGCTTCGACAACATCAGCATTGTCTGCAACCCACTGGTGGGCCAAAGACAGTTCATCACCGGACTCTTCCCGAATGATATTCATCATGTTGTGCAGCTGATCCTGGGTCAGTGAGAAGTTCTCCATGAATGCAGCTACTTCCGGAGCGAAGCTCTCGTAAAAGCCGTCCCGCAGGATGGTGTGAATGTTTTCTGCATCACCGTAAATGCCCTGGGGATCGTCGAGGAACTTCAGAGCATAGGAGTCAAACTTCCAATGCGGTACCCAGCCTGTTACCACAATCCACTCTTCGTTGGCCACGGCTTGGCCTAGTTGAATGGTCATGGCAGCATCGCTGGAATCCATAACGCTGAAGTGCAATCCGTAGGCATCGAGAGCATCATCCGTGGCGGCCATGATGCCAGCGCCGGGATCACTGCCGTA
>PWMW01000367.1 GCA_003559095.1 Clostridiales bacterium
CCCTGGCTCTTCGGCCACTATGCATTGGACAAAATGTCACAGCTGGAGTTTCCGGAACCAGGTCCGCGCGACAACGTACCGGTCCAGCTGCGTTATGGTAAAGACCTGCGCATGAAGACCTTGGTTATCGATACCGAGGAGTGGATGAAGCCCGGTTTGATGTTGGCCTTGACCGATGAAGATGGCCAAGCCGTAGTGAACTTCGGTCTGCGCATGGAAGAAGAACCAGCTGCGACCTGGGGCGGCAGGCCGCACTGGGTCTTTGGTGAAACCGGAGCTCGTCTGCGGGTGCATCCCATCACCCAGATGCACGACGGTGGTATCTGGAGCTACCAGGAAGTGGCCTTTGGCGTGGCCGACTGGCTGCAGGGCGTCACGGGGCTCGGAGCCACCGATACGGCCATCCACATTGAAGGGCTCGAACCGGTACCGTGGGAAGGCAGCGTGGAATTTCGCCGCTCCGTTGTCATCAATGTGGATGTGGGCGCAGACGGCGTCGAAGACCGTGATGTGCCAGGCTACCGCACCACCTACTACTACACCAATGAAGATTGGCTCCTGCAGGCGAAGAGCCCACAGCTGGAGATCGCGGGCGACGAGACCAGTTCGGATGCACAGGGTGACCACGCTTCCTGGCAGGTAGCACTCAGTGGTTCACACCAGTTCAGCCAGTACAAGGAGGGCTGGGAAGGCTGCTCGCAAGAAGGTCACGACCAGTGCATCGCCGAACAGCGCATCGATATCGATCGGCATGGCACAGCCAGCATAAGCGCGGGGAACCTAGCTGCCCGCCCTGTCGTTCACCTCGAAACCGACGGCGAGCAGTATAAGGTGAATGTGACGATGATCCCCAGAATAGGCACCCTGCATCTGGACAGCAATGAAGTGTCCTTTGTACGGCGGGATTGTGAAGGTGCGCATTCCAACCCGGATCGCGAGCGGCGCCTAGCTGAGGAAGGGGGTGTCCTTGCGCCAGCCGTGACAACGCTGCTGCAGTCAGGACGGGGCGATTTCATGCCGGTAGCTGATCAGCGCTGGCCGGAGTTTGATCGGAACACGGAAACCCTGTCGGACTCGGTGCGCTGGCCCTCCCGCATTGACGCCTTCAACGTCCGCCCCAACTACCGGGCGCGACCGACCATCATGGTACACAATGAACTGCAATGGACCTTTACCCGGGATTTGGAACCGCGGGTAGAGGCAGACGAATGAAAAACTTCTCTGGAGGTGATGTCAGTGGCCAAACTACCTTGGAAATTGACAGCGGTGATGCTGCTAATTCTGCTGTGTAATTCCGTGGCAGCGGCCTCAGGACAACTGCAAATTACGGTGACATTGGATGGTCAAGATGTATCGGATGATGTGCAGGTCATGATTATGGAAGGAGCCATGCCTCACGTGCTGCCTCCGGGAACGCCCAAGATCGTCGACCTTCCGGCCGGAACCTATGACGTTATGGCGATACCAGCCGGTGAGGAAACCATGGCTATGCCTGCTGAGTCGTCGGTGGAAGTCAAGGCCGGGGAAACGGTGGAACTGACCATGGAACTGCAGGCACTGCCGGGCATGCTGCCTGGCATAGAAATGCCCGAGATGCCCGACGTTCCCGAACCAGCACCTGCCCCTGCCGAAACGGATGCATTGGTTCCTGAAGAAGCGGACACCGAGCAGCTTCTAGAGCTGCTGACCAGCGGCGGTGCAGACGAACAGAAGATGGCTGCAGAGGAACTAAGCCATTGGCAGCGGCGGCGAGAGGCAGTTCCGCAGGTACTTGCCCTGCTGGAAAGTGACCAACCCGAACTCCGCCGGCGGGCCATGCAGGTTCTGACCGGCTTGGGCAGCGAACCTCCTGACGGTGTTGTTGTTGGCCAACGGCCGATTGACGAACACATGGATATCTTCGTCGACTATCTGCGGGATACGGATCCAGAGCTCCAACGAGGAGCTCTGCAGATTGTGGCCGCTGCCTGGTACTTCCCTGACTCGGCCATACCGGCTCTGCTGGATTTTCTTGAGGATGCGGATCCTGAACTGCGCCGGCTGGCTGCAGATGCGTTGAGTTCCCGGGGCACCCGGCCAGAGCAGTATGCTGATTCCCTCTTGGAAGGTCTTGCAGCAGCTCTGCAGGACACGGACGTGGACGTACGCCGATTGGCAGCGACGGCCCTGAGCCGCCTGCATCACGATCCAGAGTTGGTCGCAAGAACGGCAGGCCAAGCCCTAAGTGACGTAGATTCAGACGTCCAAATGGCAGCCCTGGGAACGCTGTGCTCCCTAGAAGAATCTGCCGCTGCTGCCGATGCGCAGCTCATAGACGCTCTGAACGCAGGGGATCCAGCGGTGCGTTCAGAGGTTCTCCGGACCTTGCGGGAGTATCCGCAGCATCTGCTAGTACAGCGGGTGGAGCCCATCGCTGCAACTCTCAGCGATCCCGATGACCGCGTGCGAATGCGGGCTGTGGAAGCGTTGGCGCTGATGGGAGAAGAGGCCCTGCCAGCCCTGCCGCAGCTCACTGAGGTTCTCGACGACAGCGATTGGCGGGTCGCAGCTGGTGCTGTGCAGATCATGTTCCGCTTCTTCGGGGAACAATCTGCCCCGGCCCAGGAGGCGCTGCTGCAGCTGATCCAGCACGAGGATCTCCAGTTCCAGGAACCAGCACTGGGTGCCGGTTTGGCCCTTGGCTACATCGGCGCGCCGGCAGTCCCCGCTCTCCATGAGCTGCTGTCCCACC
>PWMW01000096.1 GCA_003559095.1 Clostridiales bacterium
AACAGCGTATCTGCGAAAATGCTGAGTATATGGTGGAAGTGTACACGGCTTTGGAGTATTCCATTTTGCCCCTGCACTATCTGGATGAAGCGGGCATTGCCGCCACCGCCAAGCACATTCGTAAGCTGACGGGCAGCGAATGGATGCTCACCGCCCATGGGGATGGGACATTTGCCATTCCTGATGGACATGAACTGGAGCAGTTTGTCTACCGCATCGCCGATGCCCCCGAGGAAGTGGAGGCCCAGGCCGATGCCATGGCCCGGCGGGCCATTGAACGCAACAAGCGGCTCATCGATGCCGGGATTGACAGCTTCATCCTCTGTTCGGACTACTGCTTTAATGCCGGACCTTTCTTGTCACCACAGATGTTCCGACGTTTCATCCAGCCGTATCTGGCCCGGATCATCGCTGAGACCAAGCGGGCTGGAGCCTATACCATCAAGCATACGGACGGCGACATTATGCCCATTCTGGACCAATTGGTGGAGTGTGAACCCCATGCCCTGCATTCGCTGGATCCCATGGCCGGGGTGGACATCAAGGTCGTGAAGGAGTTGGTGGGCCACAAGGTTTGCTTGGCAGGAAACGTACACTGTGCAGCTCTGCAGACTGGCACCGATGAAGAGGTCATTGCCAGTGCCCAGTATGCCTTGGATCACGGCAAGCCGGGCGGAGGTTATATCTTCTGTACCAGTAACATTCCCTTCAAGGGCATGCTGCCGGAACGCTACACCATGGTCCTCGATGTCTGGAAGGCCAACCGGGATTACTAAATAACGGCTGCGGCGGGAGAAGACCGCGCGATATTGCCAAAGTACGAAAAGATCTTACCAGACCGGACCGGCCGCTCGCGGTATACTGGTAGTAACATTGCAGAATTGTGTGAGGTGAACGTATTGACAGCACTAGAACGGGTAGCAATGACCCTGCAGCACCAGGAAGCGGATCGCGTACCCGTATACCCACTGCTCAACGGCGTTGGCCGCAAACTGGTCGGTGTGGACTATCCTACCTGGTCCACGGACATGCAGATCTGCGGCGATGCCTACGAAGCGGTGACCGACCGCTTTCAGCTGGACGTTATCTGTACGCTGATCGACCTCTCGGTGGAAGCTGCGGATTTTGGCCAGAAGCTTATCTACCCCAAGAGCGAAGCAGCCCACCCGGATTTCAGCCAGCTTCTGCTGCAAGCGCCGGCCGATTATGACAAGGTGGATCCCGTGGATCCTACCAAAACACCACGGATGTCCGGCCACATTGAGCTGTGTAAGCGGCTGGTGAATCGTCGAGCCAAAGACACACCGGTGGTAGCTTTCGTCTTTGGGCCCTTGGGCATTCTCAGTATGATGCGGGGCCAGGCGCAGATGTTCATGGATATTATGGATGATCCCGATGCAGTGAAACGAGGGCTGGACGCCATACAGGCCACGCTCAAGGATTACTGCCGAGCCCTGATGGCCACGGGAGTTCATGCCATTATGCTGGACACCCTTTTCGCATCCCAATCCATCATGTCCAAAGCGATGTGGCGTGAGATGGAAGGGGTTTATGTTCAAGAACTGGCCGAGATCATCCATGATGCGGGCTGTATGGTCATGGTTCACAACTGCGGCACCGGCATCTACTTTGATGCACAGCTTGCGACTATGAAGCCCGAAGCCATCTCATTCCTGCATGTGGCAGACGACTGTGCCAGTTATGAAGAGATGCAGACGAAGTATGGCGACAAGACCACATTTATCGGCCATATTCCGCCCACTTGGCTTTTGGAAGCCACGGAGGAGGAAGTGGAGGCCGAAGCGGCGAAAGAATTAGCAATCCATAAACGCGGTGGCGGCTTCATTTTGGCTACGGGTTGTGAGTACCCGGCCAACTTGGACTTCGGCAAGGCTGAGGCCATGCTGCGAGCCGCTCGCATCCACGGTAGCTATTCATAGACCAACGGCGACAGCCAGAAACTGCACATCCGTGCACAGAGGAGGAAGAATCCATGGAACGACTGCAAGGAATTGCGGAGAAGCTGCAAAAAGGTGATGCCAATGGAATCCGCCAAGACGTTGAACTGGCACTGCAGGAAGGCATCAGCCCTCGGGAAGTTCTCGAAGGCTCACTGTTGGCGGCCATGAGCGAGATCGGTGAGAAGTTCAAGGCCAACGAGATCTTTGTACCGGAAGTGCTGATTGCTGCCCGAGCCATGAATGCGGCCATGGAAGTGTTGAAGCCGAAACTGGTGGAAACCGGCGTGGAACCCGTGGGCAAAGTGGTCATCGGTACTGTCAAGGGTGACCTCCATGACATCGGCAAAAATCTCGTCAAGATGATGCTGGAAGGCGCTGGCTTCGAGGTAAAGGACCTCGGTATTGATGTGGCGCCCGAGCAGTTCGTGGCAGCGGTGAAAGAGTACCAGCCGCAATTTGTAGGGATGTCGGCGCTCTTAACCACCACCATGAGCGAAATGCGTTCGGTGGTTCAGGCTATCGAGACCGAAGGCCTGCGGGATACGGTGACTATTATGGTGGGCGGTGCACCGGTTACCGATAAGTTCGCTGCCGACATTGGCGCAGACTTCTACAGCAAAGATGCGGCCGAAGCGGCTTCTATGGCTCGCGAGCGCATCTAGACGCTTACAACCTGGGAGTGGTCCCAGACAGCACCCGTTACCCATCAACCACAACCATCCGGAACCGAGCCTGTTTCGTTGCTGCAGTGTGCAGCTAGCGGAATG
>PWMW01000370.1 GCA_003559095.1 Clostridiales bacterium
AGGTGCAGATCGATGTATCCTTGATCGTGGGTGCCACCAGCGGGCCACCCCGGGGATGACGGGGGGGCTTGTGCCGAACAGACGCACGTGTAAGGGTCTTGTAAGGACGGGAGGCAGCTTGATGACGGCGGTGGCTCTGGGTGTTGGTCGTTAAGTCAGCGCACACAGTTTGAGAATACTGTGGGTAGGAAGCACTGCACACAGTTGGAGAATACTGCGGGTAGGGAGCACTGCACGCAGTTGGAGAACACTGCACGCAGTTGGAGAACACTGCACACAGTTGGAGAACACTGCGGCAGCGGCAACCACAAAACGCAGTCCAAACCACCTGCAGAGGAGAACCCTCCACAGGTGGTTGTTTTCGCGTCGGACGGCATAGGGTGCATGGGTTGCGCAGCCGGCCAAAGGATCTTGAGGACTCCGTCTCGAGACGGATGCGCCAACCCGCCGGCAGCACCATTTTGCTGGGAAGATATTGACGCCCCTTAGTCTTCGTGACATACTTAACAAGGAACGATTCACTGCCCATTCGAGGGCGCAGTGACAATAGACGATGGCAGAGGAGGACACGCCATGGCAGCCATACTCACCGTTGAGAACATTCGCAAGGCCTTCGGGGCCACAGTGGCCGTCAACAATGTCAGTTTCAGCGTGGAAGCAGGGGAGATCAAGGGGCTCTTGGGTCCCAATGGAGCCGGGAAGACCACGGCTATCCGTATGATCATGGGGATCCTAGCAGCGGATCAAGGAACCATCCACTTTGACCTGCCCGGGGGTAACGGCCGCATCCCTAAGGAGCGCATCGGGTATCTTCCTGAAGAGCGGGGCCTGTATTACGATGCCAAGGTCATCGAAAATCTTTTGTACTTAGCACAGCTTAAAGGTCGGTCACCTAAGGAAACGCGCCCCGAGGCCATGCAGTGGCTGGAGCGGTTGGAACTGGGTGAGTGGGCCAACCATCGCCTCGACAAACTGTCCAAAGGCATGCAGCAGAAGGTGCAGTTCATTGCAGCCCTACTCCATAAGCCGGACTTAGTGATGCTGGATGAACCGTTCTCGGGACTGGACCCCATTAACCAGAACTTCTTCAAAGAACTGATTCAAGAACTGCGTGAGCAGGGTGTTACCGTACTGCTGTCCGCCCACCAGATGAATTTAGTCGAAGAACTTTGCGACTCCTTAGCCATGATCCACCGGGGCCGCATGGTCTTAAGCGGCACTATGCGCAGCATTAAAGACAATTATAGTGAACGGATGCTGGATATCCGGTACACAGGAGCAGCGGATGTGGAACGAGTGGTGCAGCAGTTCCCGGGCATGACATTGGAAACTCAGCGGGAGGAGCGCCTGCTGCTGCGTTATGACGGACCCGAAACCGTCAAGGACCTGGTCAGCGGCATCGCCGGCTGGATGAACATCAGTGAATGCTCCGTCCAAAAACCGCCGCTGCATGATATCTTCGTTAACACTGTGAAACAGCAGGGAGGGCAGATCGATGAAACTGAAATGGCCTAATGTACTGCGTGTAGCCCGTTGGGAATTCTGGAAAGGCGCCCGCAGTCCCATGTTTTTGTTCATGACCTTTCTGCTGCCTGTGATCATGATTGTAGCTGGCGGTGCCGGCTTTCTGGCAGAACAGCTGGAGCGGGACCGGCCGATGAAGCTGGGCGTTTACGAAGCTGAGGGACAGTTCAGCCAGTATTTGGCCGAGGCGGCTTTCCCGGATAATATCGTGTTTGCCGAAACTTCTGGTGATGAGGCTAAACTTCAGGGACTTCTGGACGATGGCACCCTTGATGGTTATCTGAAGGTCACCCAGGAGGGTCTGGATGCGGGCCAGCTGCAGCTGTACGCTGCGGACATGCGTCAGGTACATCCCAACTTGCTGCGGGATCTGCTGCAGCCGCCCTTGGTGCAGTATCGTTTGGATGAACTGGGATTGGACTCGCAACTGGTCCTGGAAGCCACCAAGCCATTAGATCTGCAGGTTCAGGAACTTAAGAACGGGGAAGCGGCGGATATGTCCTTGGCTGGGATGTTTGTTCCTCTGGCGGTGGCTATGGTGTTGATTATGTCGGCGCTGCTCTCAGGACAGATGCTCATGTACGGTGTCATCAAAGAAAAGCGGAACCGTGTTGTGGAGATTCTGCTCTCTTCGTTATCGTCAGCCGACCTGCTGATGGGCAAGGTGCTGGGCGTAGGGGGCTTGAGTTTGCTGCAGATCCTCCTTTGGGTCGTTGTGGCCGCTGTGATCGGCGGGCGCTTTATCGATCTGCGGACACTGAACATTTCCCTGCTGGATTTGGCACCTTCACTGGTCATTTTCTTCTTTGGCTTTTTCTTGTTGGCATCGATGTTTGCTGCCCTGGGAGCCACCATGAAGGAAGCGGAGGAGAGCAGCCAAGCCCAAGGGTTGGTGGTTCTGATTCCGGTGGCCCCAATGTTTGCCAGCGGCATTCTCATGACCAATCCCGATGCCCTCTGGGCAGTGATCTTCAGTCACGTGCCCCCGTTTATCCCCACCATGATGCTGCTGCGCATGGCTGCGACGAACCTGCCCGTGTGGCAGATTGTCAGTTCCATGACGGCCCTGCTGTTGTCCATAGCCCTCTTTGTCTTCCTCGGTGCTCGCATTTTTGAGCGAGGTATTCTGCAGTACGACAAGGCCATGGGCGTGAAGGACATTGCCGCTGCAGTCCGTAGGTGAGAAGGGGATAGGCTGCTGAGGTAGTTGGGAGCCACGAGGGAGTGTCTTCCAGATTTTTACAGATACCTGGTAACTGGTAATATTTTCTAGATACCTGGTAATTGGGTTTCATTTCCACGAACCAGGTAGGTGGGATTATTTTCCAAGTACCTGGTAGCTGACAAACATTTCCATGTCGGCTGCGAATTCTATGCAAAAAACACCCAGCTGCCTGTGGCAGGTGGGTGTTTTGTCATTTAAGGGTTGCTGTGGTGGGTGCGCTTTTCCATCTTCGTCTGCGGCTTTCCGGAGTCCTTGGCTATAAGACCGTCAGGAGTGTGGCTGCGCCAATGAAAGTAAGAAT
Source organism: Clostridiales bacterium (assembly GCA_003559095.1). Classification (GTDB taxonomy): domain Bacteria; phylum Bacillota; class Limnochordia; order Darwinibacteriales; family B1SED10-159; genus SLOZ01. The sequence goes on from PWMW01000370.1 coordinate 3,051, forward strand.
AAAGGCATTCATTATACATCTGCAGCCGATAGCGAGCTCCTGGCCCCAAGCCGAGCTTTTGCTCTTTGGTATAGTGGGTCAGATTCTGCAGTACAGGTGTACAGACTTTGCAGCCTCGGGCCCGAGCCAGCTTGGAAAGGTAGATCTCCACACCGAACTTGGACCAGTTCAACGACGGCAGCGATTCCACGAAGCGCCCCGATAGGCCTCGCTGCCCGTTGAGGATGCCGAACCAGCGCTGAGCCGCATTGACACGGGCGTTGTGACCCACCAGCATGCCCACGGTCATGGCCACTTCCTGCTTGCGATAGAGCGGTTCCAAGAGCTGGTCCATGTGATCATGATCCAAGCCGATAAGATCGGCATCCAGGAACAGCCAGTAAGGAGTGTCCGGTAAGTGGTCCAGGCCCGTTTGCAGGGCGGCTCCCTTACCAAGGTTTTTGGGATGGGTGAGAATGTCTACAGGAAAACGTGACGCCTCCATCTGGGTGTTGTCCGTGGAGCCGTCATCGATCACTGCAATTCGTTTATTCTGGGGGTAGGAACATATGGTCTCAAGAACGTCACCAATGCGGGGGCCTTCGTTGAAGGCGGGCACTAGGATGTGGATATCTGCGGCCATGCATGTCACCTCACGAAATCAGGCTCATACTATCTTTATTATAGCGAAACTCGCCCAATTCTTTGCCGAATCCGTATAAAGCCCATGTTAAGATTTGGTATAACCTGCCTGCCAGCTGTAGTCGGTAGGGGCGCTGGCTTCGGACCCAGCTGGGAGCAGGCCCAACTAGTTGGGCCTCCGTGGGCTGTGCTCAGATAACCGCTTATGATGGCGCGAATCCCAAGCGATAGTTCGCTATGGCCTCATAGTTGCGCAGGTAACGTCGGTGGATCTGCAGCTGGCCCAGTTCGCCCTTACATGAGCCGATGGTCAGCTGTTGGGAGCCGTTAACATCCAGCAAATCCCGGGGTATGCGGTACCAACCCCGCTGCCAGACATCAGCGCCGTCACAGAGGATGCCGTCCACCATGAAACTAACTATGCCCGCGGCCCCATCCACGTTCATGACTACGTGATGCCAGCTGCCGCCCTGTAAGCGTCCCGGATCCGTTGCGGCGTCCAGTGTCACTTCACCATCGGTGAGGGTAAGCTGCAGGGTGCCAGTGACCGTGGTCTTGACGGTGATTCCCCGGCCGTCCTGGTCTAGGGTACTGCAGAGGGTGCCTTCCATGCCCAAACCCCGCATTTTCAGCCAAAACTCCAAGGCAAAGCCGCCGTCAGCCCCCAGGGAGGGCAGGCGGCCAACGTCGATGCTTGTCCCCGGTTCGCAGGGGGATATGTGCAGGTGCGGCGTCACTGGCTGCAGAGGGGTGGCCGTGGGGTCTAATTGGCTCCACATTCCTTCCAAAAGCGCGGCATCCATCTCGTGGCAGCGCGCCACGGACTTCTGCGTTTCGGTGACAAAGTAACGGCCGTCTTTTTCAACAAAGTCCGGATAGCTGATGCGGGTGTCCGGGTCCTTGTCATACAAACAGATCTCCGGCTGCGACCAATGGATGTACCCGTCCCGTTCCACGCCTCCACAGAGCCAGGCGGGATTGCGATCTTGGTACCAGCGGGCACCGTGATTATGGAACCAGAGAATGAACTTGCCATTGCTGAACTTGCGGACAAAGTTGGCCGCCCGGGGATGCTTGAACAAGGGCCCGCCGGGGAAGTACGAGGCATACTGCTGGTCTTCCCAGGTGGAGCCTCCGTCACGGCTGTAGGCATGGCAGTTGTGGCCCTCAATGGTCCGGTATGTGGCGTAAAGGCTGCCGTCGCTTAAGGCCACCAAGTTCGCTTCATCGGCAATGGGCCCCAGGGGAGCTCGCAGGCCCACATCACCGTGGGGCAGGGTTTCCCAGCGGATCTTTCCTGGATCTGACTCCTCCAGGATGTTGTCGCTCTTGAGGAAGATGCCTTCCGATTCGGCCATGAAACCCACAGTGTTGAAGTCGCCAACTTTGGCTGCTCCCAAGTACACCGTGCCGTCGTGGATGATCGGTTTACCAACACCCCAGAAGAACAGTACCTTACCTTCGGTGCCGTTCTCCCGGTCAATGCGCATTTTGCGCATCGGCACATAGAAGCGTTCTTGCGACCACGTCTGCCCGTGGTCATCGGAATACTTGTAGGCCAGGTAGCCCAAGGTGTCCACCCGGTGACGACCGGGCCCTTCCCAACCGGGAAGCTTCTCCACATTGTCTTTATTGTAGGTGTAGAATACGTAGACGCGGCCGCTGGGTATCTTCAGCGGCATGGCCCACGAGGCCTCCGGTGGGCCCAACGGCTCAATATCCCGCATTGGTGACCAGGTCCTGCCCTGATCTTCACTGCTGGTGGCCACTATATGCTGGCGGGCGTCGCCTTCGCGACCAGGGCCCGTGGTCATTACGCAGAGCCAGCACCCATCATCGGTTTGAACGACGTAGGGCTGATCACTATACCCTTCACAGGGCAGCTGCTGTCCATACGCGATGTTGCGCAGATCTTTCATCATTCTCACAGGAGTTTCCCTCCTTCAGAATTTAAACACTGCCTCCATTAGCTCACGGATGGTTGGAGTTGTTTTCCGGTTGCATCACCGCGAAGCGAGGCCAGAAGCTTTGTGCTCGCCTTTGCGCCCATATACTCCCATAGACGTCCCCCGCTGGGCGGCGCAGTTGGTACAGGGACGCAGGCAGGCCGTTGGGTGGACCCCCGGCGGGGATACGGTGCCATGGCTTGCCCCGCAACGGACAAACCCACAGATCCCGAAGATCTGTGGGTTTGTCCCTGCGAAAAGGAGGCCGAGCATCGTAGGTTCCGACGTCGAATTAGTCTGCCAGGGATGATCCGGTGCAGCTCTGGGGCCGCCGGCAGCCCCAGCAGGATGTCGCCAATCGAAAATTTCGCTGTTCAACCACCCAGATACGCTTTGCGGATGCGCTCATCTTTGGCCAATTCTTTGCCTTGGCCGGAGAACATGACTTTACCGGTCTCTAAGACATAGGCCCGGTCGGATATACCTAAGGATAGATGGGCGTTTTGCTCCACCAGCAGAATGGTGGTGCCTTCGTCCTTAATATCTGCGATGATCTGGAAGATGTCCCGTACCAGTTTTGGTGCCAAACCCATGGACGGCTCATCCAAAAGCAGCAGCTTGGGACGGCTCATAAGACCCCGGCCCATGGCCAGCATCTGCTGTTCACCGCCGCTGAGGGAGCCGGCCAACTGGCGGCGGCGATCCTTCAGGCGGGGAAAGGTACCATAGACGCTCTCGAGGTCGCCGCGGATTGCTTCTTTGTCCTTGCGCAGATAGGCTCCTAAGCGCAGGTTATCCTCGACGGTCAACTGCGGAAATACCCGCCGGCCTTCGGGAACTTGGCTCATACCCAGACCGACAATGGCGTGGGGCGGAGACTGCGAAATATTCTTGCCGTCAAAGACCACCGAACCGCCGGATTTTGGCAGAACACCGGAAAGGGCCTTGAGAGTGGTAGTTTTGCCGGCACCATTAGCACCCAAGAGGGTCACGATCTCGCCTTCTTGGATCTCGAAGGAGACCTTGTCCAACGCGGTGATTACACCGTAGTGGACGCTGAGGTCCTCAACGGAAAGCAGCGCACTCAAGCAGGCACCTCCTCGCCCAAGTATGCTTCGATGACCTTGGCGTTAGCGCGAATGGCATCGGGAGTACCCTGAGCAATCAGTTTGCCGTAATCAAGAACATGCAGGTACTGGCAGAGATTCATGACCAAACTCATATCGTGTTCAATAAGAATCACCGTTACATCCAAGTTTTGGTGGATATTCCGGATCAGATCTGTCAGTTCCAGGGTTTCCAGCGGATTCATACCCGCCGCCGGTTCATCAAGGAGCAGCAGCTTCGGTTTGGTGATCAAAGCTCGGGCGATCTCCAGCCGCCGCTGCTGGCCGTAGGAAAGACTGCCCGCCTTTTCCTGAGCTCTGCTGCCCAGTTGGACGAACTCCAGCATATACTGGGACTCCTTACGAATGCTCTTTTCTTCCCGGGCATAGCTGGGCAGGTGCAGCAGGGCCGGCCACATGCCGTAATGCCGGTTCTGGTGAAAAGCAATGCGCAGGTTGTCCAGGGCCGACAGGGACTTGAAGAGACGAATGTTCTGGAACGTGCGGGCAATACCCAACCGGCAGATGCGATCGGCCGGGCGGTTGAGGATCGAGCTGCCGCCAAAGGCGATGTCGCCGCTGGTGACGTGGCAGAGGCCCGTAAGGCCGTTGAAGACCGTGGTTTTGCCAGCACCGTTGGGTCCGATAATCCCTTCGAGGCGGCCTTGTTGTACTGAAAGACTGACCTTGTTCACGGCTGTCAAACCGCCAAATTTTACTGTCATCTCGTTAAGAGCAAGCAGATCACCGTTGGGATGCATGGGCTCGTCCTCCTTTAAGTTTGCGATACTGCCGGTCCAGCCAAGCAAAGCTCAGTTCGTTCCCGGCCATCAGGCCTTGGGGTCGGAAGAGCATTACCAGCAGCAGCAGTATGGGGTAGATGACCATCCGGTATTCTGCGAATCCCCGCAGAAACTCGGGCAGTAGGGTAAGGCCGACGGCGGCGATGACGGAGCCGGTTAGGCTTCCCAGGCCGCCCAAAACGGCCATAATTAAGATGTCAATGGATTTCAAGAAACCGATCTGTCCTGGAGTGGGAGCAATGTACTGCATATAGTGTACAAACAAACCGCCAGCAATGCCTGCGAAAAAAGAGCCGATGGCAAAGGCCGCTCCTTTGTAGAATGTGGTATTGATACCCAATGATTTGCTGGCAATTTCGTCATCCCGAATGGCCAAGCAGGCCCGGCCGTGGTCGGAATCGAGAAAGTTACGAATCAGGAGCACTGTCAGCACCGCACAGATGAATGTCAGTTCAAAGGTAGTATGGCGGGGAATTCCAGAAAACCCCCGGGCTCCGCCGACAGCCCGGATATTGAGAATGGTGACCCGGATGATCTCACCAAAACCTAAGGTGGAGATGGCCAGATAATCACCGCGCAGGCGAAAGGCCGGCAGGCCGATGGCAATGCCAATAATGGAGGCTGCCATGCCGCCAATCAGCAAAGCTACGGCAAAGGGGAACCCCTGTACCAGGGTAAGATACCCTGATAGATACGCACCGATGGCAAAAAAACCAGCATGTCCCAGGGAAAACTGTCCCGTGAACCCATTGATCAAGTTCAGACTGGCCACCAGCATCACGTGGATGGCGGCCAAAGACAGAACCTGCAGATGATATTGACGCAGAACCCCTGATTGGATGAGCATGTACACAATGCCATAGAACACCAACGATAGGCCTAGGGGAAGAATCCATCGTGAACGCATATGATCACCTACACCTTTTCAATATAGTTGGAGCCCAGCAGACCGCCGGGTTTGAGAAGGAGGACCAGGATAAGAACGGCGAAGGCTACGGCATCGCGATAGGTCGATGACCCGAAGGCCACCACCAGATTTTCTGCCACACCCATCAAAAACCCACCCATGACAGCACCGGGAATAACACCAATTCCTCCCAGAACAGCTGCCACAAAGGCCTTCAGTCCCGGCATAACGCCCATGTAGGGATCAATACGGTTGTAATACATGCCGACCAAAATACCGGCCGCAGCGGCCAGCGCCGACCCTAAGGCAAAAGTAAAGGATATTACACGGTCCACGTTGATGCCCATCAACTGGGCTGCCTCTTTGTCCATAGCCACAGCCTGCATGGCCTTGCCGATCTTGGTATAATTCACAATCACGTGCAGAAGTATCATTAATAAAATCGAAGTACCAAAGATGATCAGCTGCCGGTTGGTCAAAAAGACAGGCCCGATCTGAATACGGGCGAAGGGAATCACTTGGGGAAACGCTTTGAACGACGCGCCAAAACCCAACTGGGCTGTACTTTGAATGAACAGCGACGCGGCGATGGCCGTGATCAGTGCGGCAATGCGGGGTGCCTGGCGCAGCGGCCGATAGGCAATACGCTCAAGAGTCACTCCGATGACAGCGGCCAAGGTCATGGAGACGATCATGGCCGGGATAAGGGCCATCTCGTACACGGAGATGGCATAAAAACCAAAGTAAGCACCCAGCATGTAAATCTCGCCGTGGGCAAAGTTAATGAGCTTAATAATGCCATAAACCATGGTGTAACCCAGTGCAATAAGTGCATAGACGCTTCCGAGGGCTAAGCCATTGATGAATTGCTGAAAAAAGATCACATTCAAGTCCACCGGTTGTCCACCTTTCCAAAGGAAAACAGGCGGGGTTGACCCCCGCCTAAGGTTTTACGGTTCAATCTTGTCAGCCAAGGTCCAGTTGCCATCAACCATCTCCAGAATAACGGCGGCCTTCACCGGCGTGCCTTCAGGATCCATGTTGAGGGTACCGGTGGCGGCTTCTACGCCTTGAACCGTACCGAGAGCTTCCTTCACAGCTTCAGGATCGGTAGTGCCAGCCTGCCGCAGAGCAGCAGCCACAACCAGGACAGCATCATAACCCAGGGCTGCCAGGGCGTCGGGCATTACACCGAACTCAGCTTGGTAAGCATCGATAAACGCTTGGGTCGAGGGGCTTTCGTCTTCGATGGAGTAGTGGTTGACGATGAACGCACCTTCCTCAAAGCCACCGGCCAGCGAAGTCAGTTCGGGAGAATCCCAGCCGTCGACACCGAGCAGTTCCGCTTCTAGACCCATCTGCCGTGCCTGCAGAATGATGGGACCCGCTGTGGAATAGTAGTCGGGGATGAAGAGCGCATCTGGGTTGGCCATAAGAATCGAAGTCAGCTGCGCACTGAAGTCTGCATCGCCCGTGGCATAGGACTGTGTCGTCACCACTTGTCCGCCAAGGCCTGTAAAGGTGGACTCGAATGCTTCCTTGAGACCAACAGAATAGTCGTTGGCGATGTCATAGATGATAGCAACCGTCTCATAGCCGAGCCGTTCGAAGGCAAACCGTGCCATAACCTGACCCTGGAAGGAGTCTTTGTAGGCAGCCCGAAAGATAAAGTCGCCAATGCCGGTAATGGCATCACCGGTACCGGTGGGGGTAATCAGCGGAATGCTGGCGTCCTGAGCGATGGGAGCCACGGCCATCACCGCTGGGGTGATAATGGGACCGACAATCAAGGATACGCCGTCACGGTCAATAAGACGACGGGCTGAGTTGGCGGATTCCGTGGGATCACCTTGGTCATCAAGGACGATGTACTCGATCATGCGCCCATTGATGCCACCATCAGCATTCACGTGGTCAAAGCCCATGACAATGCCGTTGCGAGCACTCTGGCCATAGGAGGATACCGGTCCGGTAAGGGGAGAAATGACACCAATCTTAATAGGATCTTCCGCTACGACAACACTGCTTGCCATAAGAACCAAGCCAATTACGATCAAACTGAACATCTGCCAACGCCGACTGTTTGTTTTCAATACGATCATTCCTTTCTTTTGTGAATCTCCATAGGATTTCAGGTACTATTCTACGAAAAACCTGCTTCTCCTTCCGTTTACATTGTGTTTTCGCATAAATTAACAAATCATTCGAGTGAAAGTTACGTTTGCGAAGGAAATCCGCGAAAAAGCCCTGGAAATCCGTCGGATTTCCAGGGCTGAGGCTCATACGATCACGAAATTCTCGACAGCTGTCTCCAACCCATCCCGCCGCTGGCGTCCAGTGTAAGCGCTGCAGTCCCTTGGGGAAAAACCCTGCTTTCGCTGCTTGCTTAGGCATAAACCGGATACAGCGTCTGCTGGACAATATCCACCAATCCTTTGTCGGTAATCCGCACTTCAGGAAT
>PWMW01000181.1 GCA_003559095.1 Clostridiales bacterium
CTCGTCGTTTCTTTGGTTCTGAAGTTCACCACTGGTTCCAAACAGGCTTCCCTCACGCCATAGCTGACGCCTTCACCTAGGTAATCATAGAACACCGCAGGAATCTGGACACTGGGCCGGCGGAAAAGCGCCCGCACCACATCACTATGATATTCACAGTTGGGCAGAAGCATGTTGTCGAGGTAGTCCCAGAGAATTCCTGCAGCCCTTTCCGCATCTGGCTGCTCTCCGCCCTCCAGAAAATGGACAAGCTCGCCCCAACCTTCGGGTTTGCGGATGGAACAGGGGGAGTTTGTGGTCTCCAGCTTCTTCCACGTCCAGAAGTTCCAGGAGATGTTCCTGTCCTCTAGAAGTTGGAAAAGCCCTGTGTAGTAGAGTTTGTTGTTCTCCCCACCTTCACCCATGAATATGGGAACATTCCAGGTTTCCCGCACTGCCAGGTACTGTTCGATACTCTCCACATCCGGATTGTTCCAGTATTTGTGAAACTGGAGCATCAGGTTGTCATCGATCCGCTCGGTGAAGATGGACCAATCGGTCGACCAATGGACACCCTCGAGAATGATCATGTGGCGCGAATCCACGTCCCGGATGGCACTGGCAATCTCGCGATACAGCGGCATAACATCTTGGTAGTATTGGGAAAACCAGTCGGGCAGGGGCTCATTGAGCAGATCATAGCCAGCAACAATCCAGCGATCACGGTATCTGGCCGCCAGCATCCGCCACAGCTCGATGGTGCGGCGTTTATTCTCTACGACGGTGAAGAGTTCCGGTTCATCCCGGGCCGAATCATCAATGTTGGTCCCCGTCTGTCCCCCCGGGGCTCCGTGAAGATCGAGAATGGCGTATAGGCCGTAGGTTTCGCACCAATCCAGGACCTGATCCAGGATCTCCAGGTGCCTTTGGTCGTACGCCTCAGTGTCGTTGGTGCCCCGCAAGCAGCGGTAGTTGAGGGGTATGCGAATCGAGTTAAAGCCTTCCCGCGCTATTTGGCGAATGTCCAGTTCTGTTATGAACCGAGTGTAGTACAGCTCCCAAAATTGCTGCGCTTTCTCCTCTCCGATCAACTGCCTGATCATATGTTCCATTCTCCGTGGTCTATCGCCTTGTTCGGGGAAGCGCCACATGTATCCCTCCGGCAGCAGCCAGCTGCCCAGCCCCACTCCCCGCAGCAGGACTTCCTGCCCTTGGCCGTTGACAATGGCTTGGCCTTGAGCACGCAGGAAACCGTTAACTTCACTGTTCATCGGACATCAACCCCTGTTCGCAGGATTGTCTCCAAGAGAGCCCTGCGTGGTATGCAATCGAGTTCGAAACGCCGTTTGTTGGCGTTTCACCGAGCGGGCCCGAACCCTGCGAGCGTTGGAGCACGTCTGTGGAGTAGCCCTGTTTGGAGTAATCCTGTTAACCTTTGATGGCACCTTCTGAGATACCATGGACAATGCTCTTCTGCAATATGAGATACAGCAAAATGGCGGGCAGCAGCGTAAGAATCAGCGAGGCCAAAATGATGGACCACTCATTGACATACTGCCCGAACAGCATATTCGTGGACAGCAGCAGTGTATAGTGGCGAGAATCGCTGAGCATCAAGAGTGGCAGGAGAAAGTCGTTCCACATCCACAGAGTGTTAATGACCACCACCGTGGCCGTAATTGGTCCCAGCAGGGGAAAGATTACTTTGAAGAAGACCTGGAACTCACCGCAGCCATCTATGATGGCCGCTTCATCCAAATCTTTCGGGATGGTCTTGGTGAACCCATGGTAAAGAAAGACGGCCATGGGTACGCCTAAGCCAATATACACAAGACCAAGGCCTACAGGCCATCCTTGGACACGCAGCCTGTTGGCCACCTGTACCAACGTGATCATGATGGAATGGAAGGGCACTAGCATGGACATGACAAAGGCGCCAAAGAGAAACACGCTGAGTTTGCCAGCTGTCCGGGAAAGCTTATACCCGGCTAGCGCACCGAAGAAGACAATGCCGCTGACACCCACCGTCACCACCATGGCCGTGTTGAGAAAACTGCGGAAGAAGTTGGTGCGCCGAAAGGCCGTCAGGTAATTGTCAAACTGCGGTGAGGCCGGAAGCGCCAGGATGTTGTTGAGAATCTCGCCCTCTGTTTTCAGCGAGTTCAACAAGCCCATGAGAATGGGCAGCAGTGTGAATAGAGCATAGGCAGCTAAGATTGACCAAATCACAAAGGACGCACCGTGTTTCGAGAGGATCTTCATTACATCTGCACCTCCCGTTTCTTCATCAACCGCAGCTGTATCAGGGTAATGACAAATATGACTAGGAAAAGGATGATCGCCTTGGCACTGGCGTAGCCGTAGCGATTGTTCATGCGAAAGGCTTCGGCGAAAATGTTCAAAGAAATGACCTGAGTGGCTCGGCCCGGTCCACCTCCGGTGAGACTGAAAACCACATCAAAGACTTTGAAGGCGGAGTTGATAGCGACAAAAACGGCCACGGTCAGAGCCGGCAGGATCATGGGCAGGGTCACGTGCAGGAAGGCCGCTCCCGGACTCGCTCCATCAATCACCGCTGCTTCCTTAAGGTTTTGCGGCACGCCCTGCAGGGCTGCAATGTAGATGACCATCAGGTAACCGACTCCGCCCCAGAGCGAGACCAGCAGGATGGCGTAGAAGGAGTACCTGGGGTCACCAATCCAAGACTGATCCAAAAAAGCGAGAATGGTCTGATCAGCAATAAA
>PWMW01000153.1 GCA_003559095.1 Clostridiales bacterium
CAACTACAAAGAGATTCATGCCCAAGCCCAAATGGATGAACCACATTCCGTTTTCAACTTCTACCGCAAGCTGCTGGCGCTGCGCAGAGCTAACTCGGTCCTGATCTATGGGCGTTTTGAAGAAATTGTACCCGACAGTGAGGATGTGTATGCGTTTCTCCGTACCCAAAGTGGAGAAGCAATCCTCGTCGCGGGGAATTTCCGTCACAAAGAAGTGAAGCTGGATCTTATCCCATGGTTAAAGACAAAACCAGACATGGAGATGCTGCTCACAAACTATCAGGGGCCGCGAACGTTTGAGAATGGTAGTCTGCTCCTGGAACCGTTTGAAGTAGTGGTTTATCGTGTTTCATAGGTCAGCCGGACCAGGAAGTGGTCAGCCTTTGCATAAACAAACACCGGGAGGCCCAGTATGTTCCAGTGGGCCCCCGGTGTTTTCAATGATCCTCCAACTGCCGCTCCAACTTGCGAAAGTCCTTGCCCTCTTCGAATTCTTCTTCGTACTGGCGCGTGGTTCCGTAGATGGTGCGGCTGCGACCAATGGCGTAACCTACGACACTCCCCAGCACTGCTGGTACGCCAAGCTGCATGCCTACCATCTCGACCAACATAACCGCTGCCGCGATGGGGACATTGGCCACTGCGGCTAAGCTTGCTGCCATGCCGGACACGGCCAACGAGGCTGTTAACGGAGACCCGTCTGCGCCTGCCAAACAGGCCGTGAAATTTCCTACCAATGCCCCCACGAAGAGCGCTGGAATGACTAAGCCAGCGCTCCCACCGGAGCCCACTGTGAATGATGTGGCCAGCGTCTTGCCAACCAGCAGGAGGACGATGAGGCGAAGGGGCTGGACTTCGGTGATTAAGCCCTGAATGAAGTCGGTGCCAATGCCGGCCGCCTGGGGTACATAGACCAAGATCAGGCCAGTCAGAACGCCACCTAATATGGGCCGCAGTCCTCGGAATGGAATGCGTTTGAAGGCGCTGCGGATGACGCTAAAAAGCTCCATGAAGGCGAACGAAACGACCCCGGCCAGGGAGGCTGCGGCGAGAAACCACGGAACATTGCCTACATCGGGGACATAGGCCGGGATGACGAATAAAGGTTCGGCGTGGGCCAAAAAGCTATACGCAACAAAACCCATGGTTGACGACAGGATAGCAGGAAACAGATCGGAATAATGCAGTGAAGAACGATACAGCACTTCCACAACAAAAATACCGCCGCCCAAGGGTGAGCGAAAGATCGCACCGATGGCACCGGCTGCACCGCAGATGCTCAGCAAGCGCAGGTCATCACGGCGAAAAAGATGCCTAAGAGGAGTCACTTTGGTCAGCAGGTTGCCAATGCTGCCGCCGATGACCAACATGGGGCCTTCCACACCACCGCTGCCCCGCAGACCAAGTGTGAGGGCGGTGGCCGCGAGCTTGGTCAAGAACGTTCGATTGCGCATATCGCCGTTGCGCCGGTTGATTGAAAATATGTAACGATTCGTTCCAAACCCGCGGGCCAACTTGTCGTAACCGTAGATCACAGCCACCAAAGTGCCTCCGATGGCAGGAGCCAACCAAAGGGGAATTCCTTGACTTAAGCGCTCAACAAAGGCTATAGCTTCGTTGAGCAGCAGCGCTGATAAGCCACCTGTAATACCCATAAGCGTGGCTACCAACAACCATTTCGCCATGTAGCTGCTGACATAATGCCAGGCTCGGCGCATATGATCACCAACTTCTTCAAAACGCACACAGCGCTCATCGTTTTTAACGTAGTCCAATGTATTCTGGGCCAGCCCGACAATTCCTGCGGATTAACGAATTGTTAGCATGCGATGGCAGGGAGGGCCAATAGTTGAGGCGAATGAAGGGGCAGAGGGCACGGTAAGCACAAAGCTGATGAAGGCCAAGCTGCCCATACAGCAAGACGAAGATAGAACCGTCAACAGACGGTTCGTGGAACTAACTAGGAGGAGACGCTATGCAGAGTATCGACTTACGCAGTGACACGATTACCCAGCCTACGCCAGAGATGCGGGAAGCTATGTACAGCGCCGAGTTGGGCGACGATGTTTACGGCGAGGATCCAACGGTGAACCGCCTTGAGGCGGTGGCAGCGCAGGTGTTAGGCAAGGAAGCGGGTTTGTTCACGGCCAGCGGCACCATGGGCAACCTGATCGCCATCATGACACATACGAATCCCGGGGACGAAATATTTCTCGATGCCGGCGCCCATATTTACTATTACGAAGTAGGCGGACTTAGTCGGGTTGCGGGTCTTGTGCCGCACTTAATCGAGGGGGATCGAGGACTGATTCGGCGCCACCAGCTTGAACAAGCGGTCCGACCAGACAATATCCACTTTCCCGAACCGAAGCTGCTCTGCATGGAAAACACACACAACCGGGCTGGCGGTCGCGTACTGCCCCACGATGAAGTCTTGGCTACTACAGAGTTGGCCAAACAGTTGGGGCTGCGGCTGCATTTGGATGGAGCGCGTCTTTTCAACGCAGTGGCTGCATCCAGTCAAGCGCCAGCCGTTTTGGCAGCACCGTTTGATTCGATCATGATCTGTCTGTCCAAAGGTCTCGCGGCACCTATGGGTTCAGTCTTGGTTGGCAGTACTAAGTTTATTGCCAAAGCTCGTAAGATTCGCAAAATGTTGGGCGGCGGTATGCGCCAAGCCGGTGTAGCAGCCGCTGCCGGTC
>PWMW01000042.1 GCA_003559095.1 Clostridiales bacterium
AAATTCACAGGATCGTCTGTTAGATTCGGGGTTCACCGGTTGGGTGAAGATAAGAAATCTCCTAACTGACTGAAAGAATTACAGTTACTCAACTAAATAGAAATTAGCTCACGGAATCAGGATTCAGTTTTAGAATTGTACTGAAAGTGAAATAGACTTAATTAATTATCGCCCATTAACATGAATTTCCCGAACACGGATAAAGTTCATTAGCCCTGTCTCCAGATAATCTTCACCCCAATAATAAAGTTTATTTTCATTATGTCCTCTAATATAGTTTACCCAAGAACCTTCCTCGAGTAAAATATTACCAATAATACCGTAATCCAAATCAAAAAGATGATAAGTCAATCTCGAATTACCATTTATAAAATTTTCAATCTCAACCAAAATATAATCTTTTAGTTTTCTTATTGAAACAATCCTGCTGTTCCTCTTAATGTATTGCCGCATCTCCGTAAATGTTTTTGCACTGAAATCGTCAGGATTATTCCAGGGTTCCACTTCGAATAGAGTATCTTCGAATGATATTGTATTTAGTGTATCATCGAGAGTACTATAAACGAACAATTTTGTCATTGATGGATCAATCCATATCAAATCATTATAGTTCCATATTAAACCACCTGTATTCTCCATGAATAGTAAAGTTCTGCCTTCATTACTTAGAGATCCCAAATCTAAAACAGAGTGAAGTGTATTAGCCTGATCCATTTCAAAAATATGTACGTACTCATCTTGAAAGCGGGGTTGATGAAAAACAGCTATATAACCATTATGGCTTATCGAAAAACCATTTATTGCATGCCTTATACCTCTAAACTCTTTGTAAGGTTCAAAATCTTCTGTAAATATTGAAAGCCTTAAATTTTCTGAATCCCATATAAATAATTTATTGCCAGATATTTGGAGATATCTTGGCCTTCCGATTTCAAAAGGTCCTCTTCCACCTGCTACCAATTCTAATTCTCTCTGGCCATACTCATTCATTAAGCTAATTCCATTCGGTTTGCGGTGTAACAGAATATACTTATCGTCCATACGATAGATTCTCTCAATTTCTACAGTTTTTAACCTGCTATCTTTTAAAGTCACATTTTCATGATCTAACAGATCAATGCTAAATTGCTGTGAAAAAATTTTACCTGGGGCGATAGTTATCAGAATAACTATGAAAAATAGCTTTAGTATAATATTAGTCATTAATCTCAGATTTTTCCGGGAAAGTATAATACTTCCCCGGAATTATTTTAATAACAGCTCAGCCCTCATCTTCTTCCAATTCTTCAAGACAAGGCAAACAAGGGTAATTTTGGCCTGTTTCACATTCCCAATCGCCCCCTGGTCTTAAAGTAATTTTCCAGATGTTTAAATTACAACTATCAGAAAACTCCATTTCACTGCATTCAATAAGTTTTTCAAGGTTTAGCTTATCAAGCTTATTCTCTTCAACTCCTGAGAAGGAGAAACTTAATGCAAATATGAAAAAAAGGGTTAATATTTTCATGATAATTCCTCTTATTTTAAAATTAAAGGTTAGGAGTATACTACCTTAATTGCTTATTACTTTCAATACGCATATGTCTGTATTATTTTAAGCACATGTACGTATTCCACTACACGGACTTATCACTTATTTCCTTCATTTCTAACCATCCACAGCCACTTTATCAACCCAAGCCTTCCCTTCACACCCAATTTCCGGCAAATATTGCTTCTGTGCGTCTGAATGGTGCGCTGGGAATTCCCAAGTTTTTCAGCGATCTCTTTGTTGGTGTATCCCTGTTCAACAAGATCAAGAACCTTCGCTTCTGCAACGGAAAGCAGCCTTAAGGCCTCTTCATAACTAATTCGATCATTTTTCTCCATGTACCTGATTATTTATAAGTTAATCTCACCCTTAACTGCAAGAGGTACCCCCCCCGAAACGTTACATTAGAATGTATTAATAATGTAATAGGTGCATGAAGCCGGATCATCACCTTCGGGCATACCTTGCCTCTCTATTATACTCTACACAACCGGCTCCATTAAGACCGGCAACATACAGTTGAACAGGCATCCATATATCATTAGTTTGCGGAAAATCTTTTCACTATCACTTGTTGCGATTCAATGCATTATCCCTTCAAAGTCATTTTCCTGCTGCTTCTTGCAGCGGCACTTCTTTTCTCCGGCTGCGAGGATAACAGTCTGACTACAGCTCCCGAAGATTCAAACGATCCTGAAGAACAGGTACGCGAAACCGTGGATGTTGCCAACGCCCAGTGGCCCATCAGCCGGAGCCTGGAGCCCAACGGCGATATTTCTTATGCACAATACGGCCCGAGAAACCTGCCCAGCGGGTACGATTTTCACGCAGGCATCGACCTGCCCTCTCCGCAGGGTACACCGGTGTACCCCGTACTTCCGGGAGAAGTTGTTGAGACCGACCACTGGACAGGATCGGGCAGCGGGGCAGGCAATGCCGTCACCGTAAAGCACTCCGATACGCTGGCCACCAGCTACCTCCATTTGCACGAAATATGGGTAAGTGTGGGCGACTGGGTGAACAGTGATGACATAGTAGGTACAGTGGGACGTACCGGAGCCAGCTATAACCATCTGCACCTGGGTTACTTTGTAAACCTTCCCAACCCGAACCGGAGAGACGAGCGCTACAGCAGAAATCCACTGGAGATTCTCCCGCACGATGATCCGG
>PWMW01000084.1 GCA_003559095.1 Clostridiales bacterium
AACAAGGATTCTCTGCCAGAGCCTTGATCAGAGAAGGTGATAATGAGGAAGTTGGATATGACGCTTATGACAAAGAGGTTGACTTTGATGGAAATGCCAACGGATTCTGGCAAGGAGTATATGTGATAGCTCCTGCTGCGGTTATGACCACTTCAAGCAACATCTCCGATGATGGTCGCGCAAACGCCTTCATGGAGCTTGACATCTATGCTCTTGGAGGCCATGTATACTTCGGTGCAGGCAGTACCATGGTTGTTGATGAAGGAGGCACCGTTGGAACTGACTGGATCGCCGAGTATGACTATCACATGGAAGAAGTGACCTATGCTACGACCAGTACCAGAGTTGCAAACTTGCTGGCCAGCGGATTCGCTCTAACTGACGGCGATCTTACACTCGACGGAAGATTGATCGCTGAGGCTGACACCAACGGTCACATCGTCTTCTACAAAGTAGAAAAAGGCGAAGACGAAGAAGCTGAAGTTTTGGCCTACACCGAAAAGACTGGATGGGTAAGGCTTAAGATTGATAACATTGTTTGGTTCGCCGAACATGATAGCAAATTCTATAGCTTCGTCTTCAGCAAGGACATGAAAGATGTTGACGCTCTTCAGACTGCAAGAGCAGCCAACTAAACAACTTTCTTAAGTTCGATCTGAGATTTACAGGTCTGAACGGTCGCAAAAACCCCCACTGTGTGGGGGTTTTTGTTTTGCCTAATTTCTTTTATTTAAAACACATTTTTGACTTTTCCACAGGTAGTTCACATCCCATATTTGGTACATCGGAAGTTAGAAGTGAGTCTGACCGCAACCGAGATAGCCGAGATAGAGTATAAAAACCCCAAAATGAAGAAAACTCCCACAGTTATATATACTTGGGGAAGTCAGACTTCCCCAGACCCTTATTTTAAGCCATATTTTTCAACCGAAATAACTCCCCTCAAAAAACCCTTATTTCAAGGTCTATATTTACCATATTTTTAACTTGGGGAAGTCAGACTTCCCCAGACCCTTATTTTAAGCCATATTTTTCAACCGAAATAACTCCCTTCAAGAAACCCTTATTTCAAGCGATATATTTACCATATTTTTAACTTGGGGAAGTCTGACTTCCCCAGAAAATAAAAAACTAATATAATATTTATATGTTATCCATATAAAAAAGTATTTTATGCGAAAAGAGCCCTACGCCGTCGGAAACATAATTCATGTGATCAAGCGTGGTGCCAGAGGCCTGGAGATCGTTCAGGACCCCGGAGATCGCTGGCGCTTTCTTTTAATGCTTAGACATTTAAATGACAAGTATCAACCAAAGGATTGGTTTCGTGATCTTATGAGAGAGGGTCTGGTCAAGACAATGGAAAGACCTTCATTTTGGCCCGAACAGGAGCATTTAACCAAGATCTTGGGCTTTACTCTAATGGATAATCATTTTCACCTTATTCTTGAAGAAACAGAGGAAGGAGGCATAACTAATTTTATGAAACGGCTTTGCTCAAGTATGACGAAGGGCTTTAATGAAAGATATGGAGAACAAGGGTCTCTATTTCAAGGCGCTTATAGATCTGTGACTGTGAGTTCGGACCGACAACTACAACGGCTGGCTGTCTATGTAATGGTTAAAAACACACTGGAGATGTATCCGGAAGGAGGACTGAAAGAAGCCCTCAAAGATCTCAGCATCGCTTGGGAGTGGGCGACACGATATCCTTACTCAAGTTTGAGTGATTACGCGGGTGAAAGAAGTTCCATGATCGTTGATAAGAGTGTTTTGGGCGAGATATTTCCGACACCTGATATATTTAAAGAGTTTGCTTTTGAAGTAATGAAAGATCATCGAAACAAACTTATAACCCCTTTGGAAGGACTGACCCTCGAAGAACCGAGCATTTAACCCGGGGAAGTCAGACTTCCCCAGACCCTTATTTTAAGCCGTATTTTCCGCTTGAAATAACTCCCTTCAAAAAACCCTTATTTCAAGGTCTATATTTACCATATTTTTAACTTGGGGAAGTCAGACTTCCCCAGATTTTTGGTTTTTAGGTCCTAAAGGACCGATCGAGGACAATGTTGTGGATAACTTTTGCCTTTTATGTATGTCCATTATCTGTAAAGACTCATTCTTTTATACAACGGACTGAAAAACCTATGTTCTTGGCCGCCGCGGTGCGTCTCACAGCCTCGGAGCTCTCCGGAGCGATGGTTCTTCTCCAGCCGGAGGCATTGATTGTTGAGCTCCAGAAGTTGGCTCTTTGCCCCAGCCAGCTGTATATTCCGTTACTTAAGCGGTATCCTGCCGGTACGGCACCGAAGCCGGAGGCGTTGAAGTTGCTTCTTTCTCCCACTGAGGGATCACTCCAGAGGTGTGCCTCTCCCGAAAGAGCGGTGGCTATTCCGCCTCTCCAGTAAAGCAAATCGAGCTCGTCTTTATCCATTCCGAGCTCTTTTTCAAGCACTTTCCAATCTCCATCGCTCGGAACATACCAGCCCTCCGGGCATATTCCCTCCGCTACGGCGTAGACATTGTACAGTGCCCCGTATACCGAACAGTTCTCTTCCAGGTTGTTATAGCATGCGTAAGCACCTGCTTTGTTGTCCCCGGCCTCTCGCCAAGATTCGTTGGATATGGGGCGGGGGATATCCTCTCCGTCGGTGTATTTGGTCGTTCTCAGATTCTCGGCCATCCAGCACTGCCGGCC
>PWMW01000041.1 GCA_003559095.1 Clostridiales bacterium
CGTGGTGAATTATGGCTTTAAAACCCTGAATGTGCGCTCCATTCTGGCCGGCCATCATCCAGCCAACCATCTTTCACAACGGATTTTGGAACGCTTGGGTTTTGAGTATACGCATGATGCTTTGTATGAACCCACGGGATTGCAGCATCCGGTGTATCTTTTGCTGCCGTCGGATTGGAAATATTCCATGACAGAGCAGCGCCACATGGATGAGGAAAATACCGATAGATCCAGCAGGGAGGAATGCTGACGTGAATTGGCGTTTGGTGCAGTTGGCAGACTTTTGTGTTTTGGGAATTGCCGGGCAGGGACCGGCTGCTGAGGGCGCCCAATGGGTGCCGCTGCTGTGGCAAGAGGCCAACGACCGTTTCGGCGAGATCGCTGGCCTGGCCTACCGGGATGAACGGGGCCAACTGCAGCTGTGGGGAGCGATGCGCGGTGAGGACGGCTCGTTTCGCCCCTGGGATACAAAGGGACAGTACTTAGCAGGCGTTCATGTGGCTCCTGACACAGAAGCGCCCGCCGGTTGGAGTCTCTGGCATGTTCCAGGTGGCTCGTACTTGGCAGCTCCCTGTACCCAGGCCGCCATGGTTACCACAATCAGCGAGGTACTCCATGATATCCTGCCGCGCGAGGGGCTGCGCCTGCGCGGCGCCATCCAAGAGCAATATCCACAGCCAGGTGCTGTGGATATTGTGGAACTTTATTTCCCCGTGCAGCCTGTTTAAGACAGCGGCAATCTTCCGCCAGGCCCTCTGGTGGCTTGGGATGTGTAACGCCGTGTTGGCCAGCGCCCCCTTTTTGGGTGAACGTTGGCTTTTTCACGAATGTGAAGGACGGTTGAAGGAGATCTGTCTTCGATGTGGAATACATCTGTAATATTCATGTAAACGTTTCGCTGGAATGCTGAGGAACTGTTTCTTCGTGTGAACGTCACCCGTGGAGAGACAGCGCAAGGAGTTGACGATATGGCCACCATCAAGGATGTTGCTAAGGAAGCCGGCGTGTCCATCGCTACCGTTTCGGCGGTAATTAACAATACGAGGTTTGTTGCCAAGCCAACACGCAGGCGCGTCTTGGATGCGGTGGAAAAGTTGGGGTACCAACCCAACCGGATGGCACGGGCCCTGAAAAAGAAGAAGAGCCAGATGATTGCTCACATTCTGCCGTCTGTGATGAACCCCTTTTTCCCAGCTGCTCTTAAAGGCGTTGAGGATGCTGCTTTTGCAGCGGGTTACTCTGTATTAGTATGTAACACGGAAGCCAGCCCGGAGCGGATTCAACGGTACACGGACCTGCTTTTGGAAACCCAGGTGGATGGAGTCGTCATTACGTCACCAGGTCTGCGATCCATCCACGAGATGGTAGAGACACTGCAGCGCAATAAGATCCCGATGGTGGTTTTGAGCGGACCCCGTTCGCTGCAGAACGTTGACCGGGTCTTAGTGGACGATGTGCAGTGCGGTTATTTGGCCGCCCGCCATCTGCTGGAGACCGGCCATGAACGGATCGGCTTTATCCAGGTCCGTCGCAGTACCACCAGCAAGCATCGTCTGCAGGGAGTGTGTGAAGCATTGCAGGAGATGGGAACCGCAGTGCCTGATCTGGTTCTAGAGGCGGAGAACTTCACCGAGCAGGAAGGCTACAACTTGGGCTTGAACTTTGCCGAGCAAAAGCCAACCATCACGGGCCTAGTGGCATCCAATGATATGTTAGCCGTTGGGTTCAGTGAAGCGCTGCACGATGCGGGACTGGGCATTCCGCAGCACGTATCTCTGGTAGGGATCGATAACACCATGGCTGCCAGCCTGCGGCCGCGCCTGAGCTCCGTGGCGATTCCAGCCTATGACATGGGGCAGGAAGCGCTGCGGCGTCTTCTAGCTCGCATGGATGGTAGTCAGACGGGAGCTCCCTTGACAACCACATTGAATCCCGCCATCGTCAAAGGCCATTCGGTCATACCCGTGGCGGTGCACCCCGTTCCTCAGCGACATGCCTGATGCCGAACTCCAAACTTTGTTTTGGAGTTTTTCTTTTGCAAACGGTTGTAACACTTCGCCAATCAATGGGTAGGTTTTTTTACATCTTAGGAAGGAATCCCAGTGATTGTGTCGAAATGGATAAGCGAAACGTTTACGTAAACGTTTAGTATAGGAGGAGAGCTATGTCATTCAAAATCGCATTTATCGGTGCTGGAAGCATAGGGTTCACGCGAACGCTGCTGCGGGATTTGTTGGCCGTGCCGGAGTTCCACAATATCGAAATTGCCTTCACGGATATCAATGAACATAATTTGGAGATGGTTACGGAACTGTGTCAGCGCGACATCGATCACAATGGTCTGCCCATAAAAATCCAGGCCACGTTGGACCGGCGGGAAGCGCTGCAGAATGCCAAGTATGTCATGAATGTGGTCCGAATTGGTGGCTTGGATGCCTTTGAACAGGACGTAGAAATTCCTCTGCGGTACGGAATCGACCAATGTGTGGGGGATACCTTGTGTGCCGGCGGCATCATGTACGGCCAACGGGGGATTCCGGCCGTCCTGGAGTTCTGTGAAGACATTAAAGCTGTGGCCCATGAAGACTGCATCATGCTCAACTATGCCAATCCCAATGCCATGATCACATGGGCATGCAATACCTTCGGGGGAGTTCCGACCATTGGACTGTGCCATGGGGTGCAGCATGGGCACCAGCA
>PWMW01000104.1 GCA_003559095.1 Clostridiales bacterium
GCACGAAGGTGGTGCCCTTCATTGACAGCCGGATTCACCAGGAGGCACTGCGGGGTAACCACACGAATGTGACCAAACTGCAGCAGATCCGAGCCCATTGGCAGCAGGTGTACACTCGGGTGGACCAGGTAGGACGCCAGACCACCGATCCGTATGAGATTCGACGGCTCCGTCAGGAACTGGAGATGATTACCGGTACCGAGTTCTCGGAGATCGTGGACCAAATGGCGTATCACTTTGAAACATTGGGTAAGTTCTTCCGATAGTAGGACGGGGCAGTCGTGCAGTACCAGAGCAAGTGCATGTTAGTGAGCCAGGGTGCGGTCCGCCGTCCCCCTGGCTCTCCTTGCTGATAGAAGCGTCTCTTAGGCAGGTTGCGCTTACCTACAGACCTTCGCCTGACCCATAGCAAAAAGACAGTGCTGGGCAGGGGCCTTACAGTTTATAGTGGAAGTTTAAAAGGATAAGCAGCATTTGTGCTGACATTGGGTGAAACAAAAAATGGCGTATTGAATACTAGAACATTGGATAAAGGATTCCGTGGGGACGAGGAGACTTTGACCGGCACAACACCAACCATCAAGTCTGTGAAACGAGCATTGGATCTGTTGGAGCAGTTGGCTACGAATAAACACGGCCAGAGCCGCAGTTAAGTGGCGGCCATGAAGGAGCTGTATCGCAATACCGTCCATAGTCTCATCCGCACGCCATTAATGCGGAGTTAGGTCACGGGAGAACAGCCCTGGCAACGGCATTTGATCGGCAACGCGTTCCTGCGCTGTCGCAGTCGTTTGGACCGGGACCATCTTGCAGCCATGAACCGCAGGAACTTTCTGCGCAGTGTCTACTTCCAGATGCGCGGCCGAGCTATCTATCGGTGGCTGACTGCCCACGTGGACGCCCTGCTGCAGAAGGTGCAGCAGAGCCAGCTAATGTGATGTAAGCAGGTGTTCGTGGCAGCGATGGTGAACGTCCATATATCAACGCGATGAGCCGAACGCCAACAAAAAGCGCAAGGCACACGGACGACGAGACGAGAGGAGACTGTGGATTATGAGCAAACCAGGATTGCATTATTTCCAAGATAGCTGGCAGGAAGCCAGCGAACAGGTGCTGGACGTCGACATATGTGTATACGGTGGAACTTCCGCCGGTGTTTCGGCCGCCGTTACAGCGGCTCGCCGCAACCGCAGTGTGGTTATTCTTAACCCCGCTCAGCATGTAGGCGGCATGACAACTGGCGGCCTGGGTTGGACCGATGCCGGGAAGGAGCATGTCATTGGGGGACTGTCGCGACAGTTTTACCGCGACCTTGGGAACTATTACGGCACCTCGGCTGAAGTGTGGAACTTTGAACCGCACGCCGCTGCCAAAGTCTATGCCCAGTGGCTGCAGGACGCCCAGATTCCCGTCTACAACGGTCAGTTCCTTGACGTGACGCACAGCGACGGTTCCAAGATCAAGGAAGTAAGAATGCTCAGCGGCCTCGTGGTTCGTGCCAAGGTGTTCATTGATGCCACCTATGAAGGCGACTTAATGGCCCAAGCTGGAGTGACATACACCGTTGGCCGTGAGGCCAATGCCCAGTACGGTGAAACCTACAACGGCATCCAGGTTCTCGATAAGCACCAGTTCTCCCATTTTGTGGATCCCTATCTGCAGGAAGGAGATGCTGAGAGCGGACTGCTGCCCCACGTGAACAGCCAGGACGTCACGGACATGCAGGGCACTGGCGACCATCGGATCCAAGCCTACTGCTTCCGGATCTGCATGACTAATGATCCGCAACTGCGCCAGGATTGGATCAAGCCGGCTGGATTTGACTCAACAGAATACATCCTTGCCAGCCGTTGGTTCAACAGCGAAAAGGATGACTACAACGAGCTGCTGCGAGCCGATGGCGAATTAGCCAAATTCGACAAATTGATAAAACCTCACAAAACGGACACGAACAATCACGGGCCCGTCAACAGCGACTACATCGGGGCTAACTACAACTGGCCGGAGGCATCCTACAAGCAGCGAGAGCAGATATTCCAGCAGCATGTCACGTACCAACAAGGGCTCTATTGGTTCCTTGCCAACGATCCGTCCATTCCTATCCGCTACCGAGAACAGCTCAGCCAGTGGGGCTTGGCCCGAGACGAATATGAAGATACAAACCACTGGCCGCACCAACTCTACGTCCGGGAAGCCCGGCGCATGGTCAGTGATTATGTCATTACCGAACACGACTGCATGCACCGCCGCATCTGCGAGGATCCCATCGGCATGGGATCGTATAACATTGACTCCCACAACTGCCAGCGCTTTGTGCATAACGGCCGGGTGCTGAACGATGGCGATGTCCAAATACCGCCAGCGGGGCCTTATGGTATCTCGTACCGCACTATTGTGCCTAAAACAGGGCAGACAGAGAACCTCTTCGTGCCTGTGTGCATCTCCGCATCCCATGTTTCCTACGGTTCTGTGCGGATGGAGCCGGTTTTCATGATTCTCGGCGAATCAGCTGCCATTGCGGCTGATCTCGTGTTGAGCGAAGGCATCACGGCGCAGCAGCTTCCGTATGACATGCTCCTTCCGGAACTGAAAAAGGCTGGCCAAGTTCTGACCAACCCCGTCTAGCCCACAGCGAAATTCTATTATCTGGATGCCACCAGGCATGTGGGAATATTTGGATGTTACCAGGTATGTGGA
>PWMW01000038.1 GCA_003559095.1 Clostridiales bacterium
GAATGGTGCTCCAACGAGCAGGGTGATTCCCGCATCATCCTGGGGGGTGGATGGAACGACCCGGAGTTCATGGCTGTCGAAGCGGCTGTCGGGCCACCGTACACCCAGCCTCCTCTCGACCGTTCGCCCACCAATGGGATCCGTCTCGCCCGCTACCAGGACCCGGACCCCGGGTTACCCGTGGCGCTGGCGCCTGTGGAGCCTCGCCTGGAGCCAGACGTCCTCGGGGAGTTCGCCCCGCCTTCGGATGAAGAGTTCGAGATCTACCGCCGCATGTACGCCTATGACCCGACCCCGCTGGATCCCAGGGTGGAAGCGGCGGACACGGCGCGGCACTGGGTACGGAAGACGGTCTCGTTTGCCGCGGCCTACGAGGGAGAGCGGGTGCTGCTTCACCTCTACCTTCCCCGGGACGCTCCGCCCCCCTTCCAGACCGTCCTCTACTGGCCCGGGGCGGGCGCACGCTTCTTCCCCTCCATCGACCAGAAGACCGAGTTGCACACAGGGTTCATCGTCCGCAGCGGTCGAGCCCTGGCCTTCCCCGTGCTGAAGGGGACGCTGGAGCGGTTGGGCGAGGTGGAGGAGGTCCTGCCCTCCCTCGAGAGCGTCCGCTTTCGGGACCGGACCATCGAACAGGTGCAGGACATGCGGCGGACCATCGATTACCTGGAGACTCGCCCGGACATTCGGGCGGACCGCCTCGGGTTCTACGGGTGGAGTTGGGGCGGATTCATGGCGCCCCTCCTCCTGACCATGGAGTCGCGCTTGGACGTTGCCGTCCTTCATGTCGCGGGGCTGACCGGCATGAGAGCCATGCCCGAGGCGGATCCGGTGAACTATCTGTCCAGGGTCACCCAGCCGGTGCTCATGCTGAATGGCCGCCTGGACGCGGTCTTTCCCCTGGAGACCCACGCCCGCCCCTTCTACGAGCTCCTGGGCACGCCCCCTGAGCACAAGCGCTTCGCCGTCGCAGCGCGGGGCCACTTCGTTCCCCAACCCGAGCTCATCCGGGAGTCCCTGGACTGGCTGGACCGCTACATGGGGCCGGTGGAGGTGCATTGACGAGCGGACGGACGAGATGCGCCGGTCCCAACCCGACAAATTCCTTGCACCGGAGTCCGCCTCTTTCTATAAGTATACTGAATATTGAGATCCCGATGGATGAGTCTTGCGTCGGGGTCGTCGTTCAGTCGACCCGTTCGGGTCGAAGGAGGTTTCCATGTTTCGTTGTCTGTCGCTTCTCGGAGGGCTCGTTCTTCTGCTCCCCACCCCGGTCCTGGCCCAGGACGTCTCGGCCCCGGACGACCCGGTGGCCTACGCCATGAGCGCTGCGCCTCCCGAGGTCTCGGCCGATGCCACCGTCATGGACCCGGAGGGCAATATTCTTCGTGAGGGCACGAACGGCTGGACCTGCATCCCGATGCCGGGACAGCCCATGTGCCTGGACGGGGAATGGATGTCCTGGCTCGACGCCTACCTGAACGAGGCGGACGAGGTCCAGACCAACTCCCTGGGCCTGGCGTACATGCTCCAGGGGGATGCAGGTGCCAGCAACATCGATCCCTACGCGGAGGGTCCGACCCCGGACAATGAGTGGGTGGTGACGGGGCCTCATCTCATGATCATCGTCCCGGATCCGGCGCTCCTGGAAGGGATCCCCACCGACCCGACGGCCGGAGGACCCTATGTCATGTGGGCGGGGCATCCGCTGGTCCATGTGATGGTGCCCATTGAAGCGGGCGGCGTGACCCCGCACCACTGAGGGCTGAGTTTTGCAAGCGGAAGATGAGCTCTTCGGTGCTTCCGGAACTCCCGAGACCCCCCAACGGTGGGGACCTGCGTCCACTCGCCGGAGCCCCAGGCCCTGCGACACCCGTCCACGCCGTCCCGGAGGAGCCATGCGTTTCCAAGGCACCCTGTCCGGCCTCGCGGCTGTTTCCATCCTTGCCTTCGCTGGCTGCGAAGCTCCCCCGTCCCCGGAGGCCGCACCCAGGGACGCTCCTGCCACCGTGCTGGAGCCCGGCCCTCCCTTCGAGGTGTCCGGGACCGGCGTCCACTACTTCAGCACGCAGATCGTCCACCGGGAGGAGCCCACCGACTCAGGGATGATCCAGCGATCGAGCGATATCGTGCGCCTCGAGGGAGACCTCGAGGGGTTCGTCCTCTATCACCCGATGTCGGAGTTCGATTTCCAGGCCGGGACCCTGGTGGTCACCGGGCAGCAGGTCTTCTCGGGGACGGTGGCGGGGTCGGGGCCCGTCCTCCTCTACGATGACCGCTTCCGCTTTGACGTGGATCTGGAGAGCGGCGAGACCATCGGGTCCGTGCACTTCGGAAGGAGTGCGGACGCCGGTGAGGATGCGCCATGGTTTTCCTGCGACCTCATCGTCACGGGATCCGGAACGACCCAGGAGGGGGACGCGGAGGTGGAGTACCGAGGCACCTGTCACCCAGGTCAACCGGGATAGGCGCTAAGGGGCGACCGGGCCTCGTGCCCTACCTGCGATCGAACCGGAGGTGAATGAGCCGGGGGTTCCAGACCGTGGGGTGGGTGACCTCTCACTCCGGGCCGTGGTGGAACCGGAACCAGGCAGGGCAGGGGACGCCGGGGAACTTCTCGAGCCGGAGGAAGAACTCCCCCTCCTCCCATGGCTCCACCACGGTATCGGCCAGGGTGGGGGCCCGGCGGAGCAGCC
>PWMW01000382.1 GCA_003559095.1 Clostridiales bacterium
CGTTACCCTTGGCCAGCAGCAGGGTAATCGCTGCTGTGGTTGTGGTCTTACCATGGTCAACGTGACCGATGGTACCCACGTTTACGTGCGGTTTGGTTCTTTCAAACTTTTGCTTTGCCATTGAATACGTTCCTCCTCAGAGTCGGATTTTCTTAAGTTTATTTAAGCTCCGGCTTTTTCCCGAATATCTTCGGCAATACTTGCCGGCACTTGCTCATAATGTGAGAAATGCATGGTGTAGTTAGCGCGGCCTTGGCTCATGGACCGCAGGTCTGTGGCGTAACCAAACATCTCAGACAAAGGTACATAACCACGAATCACCTGGGTGTTACCGCGGGGCTCCATACCTTCGATACGGCCGCGGCGGGAGTTAATGTCTCCCATTACATCCCCCATGAAGTCTTCCGGCGTCACTACTTCTACTTTCATGACCGGTTCCAGCAAAATCGGTGCAGCTTTGCGTGCACCTTCCTTGAAGCCCATGGAACCAGCAACTTTGAAGGCCATTTCGGACGAGTCCACTTCGTGGTACGACCCATCAACCAACGTAACCCGGACGTCCACCACGGGGTAGCCAGCAATCACACCAGACAGCATAGCTTCCTTGACCCCATTTTCCACTGGCTGAATGTATTCTCTAGGAATGGATCTATCAACGATCTTGTTGATGAACTCAAACCCTTCACCAGGCTCGGTGGGTTCCATCTCCAAAACACAGTGGCCGTATTGACCGCGTCCACCGGATTGGCGGACAAACCTGCCTTCTGTCTTAATGGGCTTGGAAATGGTCTCTCTGTAAGCCACCTGCGGTTTACCGATATTAGCTTCCACCTTGAACTCCCGGAGCAGTCGGTCCACGATGATCTCCAGATGAAGCTCACCCATACCAGCAATAATGGTCTGTCCGGTCTCTTCATCGGTGTGCACACGGAACGTAGGATCCTCTTCGGCCAACCGCTGCAGAGCTAGGCCCAACTTATCCTGGTCCGCCTTGGACTTAGGTTCCACAGCCTGGTTAATCACGGGCTCGGGGAACTCCAATGCTTCCAAAAGAACAGGATGGTTTTCCGCTGAGAGCGTATCGCCGGTGGAGGTGTCTTTCAAACCCACTGCTGCGGCAATATCGCCGGAGTAGATCTCGCCCACTTCTTCCCGGTGGTTAGCATGCATCTGCAGAATGCGTCCAATGCGTTCCTTCTTGCCTTTGGTGGCGTTATACACGTAGCTGCCTGCCTTGAGTACACCGGAGTACACCCGGAAGTATGCCAGTTTGCCAACAAAAGGATCCGATACAATCTTAAAGGCCAGGGCTGAAAAAGGTTCTTCGTCATTCAGGCTGCGAAGCTCTTCTGCCTGGGTATCAGGGTTCAACCCCGCAACTGCAGGCAGATCCGAAGGAGCCGGTAGGTAGTTCACAACAGCATCCAGAAGAAGCTGGACTCCTTTATTTTTGAATGATGAACCGCACAGCACGGGAACAATCTTCACGGCCAAGGTGGCACGTCGCAGAGCTTCCCGCAGTTCATCGGCGGTCACTTCTTCACCTTCCAGGTACTTTTCCATCAACGTCTCATCGCTCTCGACGATGATTTCCAGCATTTCTTCCCGCTTCTCAGCAATAAAATCTACCATATCCTCGGGAACCTGGCCGGCTTCCGTGCGCGTGCCCAAATCGTCTTCATAGACGTATGCAGTGTTGTCAATAAGATCCACGATGCCTCGGAACGTATCTTCCGAACCAATGGGCCATTGAATCGGTACCGCATTGGCACCCAAACGGTCTTTCATCATATCGAGGCCACGCTGAAAGTCAGCCCCTACTCGGTCCATTTTGTTCACATAGGCAATGCGGGGAACCTTGTACTTGTCAGCCTGACGCCAAACCGTCTCGGACTGTGGTTCCACACCACCTACGGAACAGAACACGGCCACTGCGCCGTCCAAAACGCGCAGGGAGCGTTCCACTTCAACCGTGAAGTCCACGTGACCGGGCGTATCGATAATGTTAACTCGATGCCCCTTCCATTGGCAGGTGGTGGCTGCGGACGTGATTGTAATACCACGTTCCTTTTCTTGGGCCATCCAGTCCATGGTAGCAGCGCCATCATGGGTTTCTCCCAACTTATGCACTCGCCCGGTGTAGAACAGAATGCGTTCGGTAGTCGTGGTCTTCCCAGCATCAATGTGGGCCATGATTCCGATGTTCCGAGTTTTATCAATTGAAAATGCTCTACCCACTTGATTACTCCTCCTAGATGAGACTACAAACCTCTGCCATTACCATCGGCAATGCTTCTTACCAACGGTAATGGGCAAAGGCCTTATTGGCTTCCGCCATGCGGTGGGTGTCTTCTTTCTTCTTGACAGAACCACCCTGGTTGCTTGCAGCGTCCATCAGTTCGCCAGCCAAACGGTCCACCATGGTTTTTTCACCACGTGCCCGGGCGTATTGAACCAACCAGCGCAGAGCCAATGCAACACGGCGTTCAGGCCGCACTTCTACCGGAACCTGGTATGTGGCACCACCGACACGGCGGGACTTAACCTCCAAAACCGGCATAACATTCTTCATAGCAGTTTCCAAAACTTCCAAACCATCATTGCCCGTACGCTCTGCACAGATACTCAGTGCATCGTACATAATGCCTTCAGCCAAGCCGCGCTTGCCGTCCAGCATCAAAGCGTTGATGAACTTTGCCACCAATTTGCTCTGGTACACCGGATCAGCAATGATTTCCCGCTTGGGAGCATTTCCTTTTCTTGGCAATCTATTCACCCCTTTACCTTGGCTTTACGTGTCCCATGTCTTACACATTACTTAGGACGCTTCGCTCCATACTTCGACCGTGCTTGACGACGATCCGACACACCCGCTGTATCCAATGTACCACGGACAATGTGGTAACGAACACCAGGCAAGTCTTTTACCCTACCGCCACGGATCAATACCACACTATGCTCTTGCAGGTTATGGCCTTCTCCGGGGATGTAGGAAGTCACCTCGATACCGTTGGTAAGACGAATACGAGCAACCTTGCGCAGCGCCGAGTTTGGTTTTTTCGGAGTAGCTGTGTAGACGCGAGTACAAACACCGCGCTTTTGAGGAGCACCCTTCGTTTGGTTCACTTGATCTTTCAGTGTGTTCTGCAGATAACGCATTGCAGGGGCATCACTTTTGCCTTTTTGCGACTTTCTTCCTTTTCTTACCAGTTGGTGAATGGTTGGCATAACAGATAACCTCCCTTCGATGGCTTACTTAATAGTTGCCGCCACAGCAGCGCCTACCGCAATTGAGCAGGCTCTGCCTAGTTCGGCCATGGTTGCGACCTCGACAATGGGAACATTGTGCTTGCGGCACAAGTTCCTAATCGGCTCCGTTACATGCACATCGGCATCTTGGGCCAAGTACACTTTGTGAGCCTGCCCATTTTGCAGGGCTTTGGTGGTCTGCTTGGCTCCCACGATCTTCGGGGTAGTGTTAAGCATCCCGGGCATCTTGGTCTCCCCTTTTACACTTACATATCCCGCAGGGCAGAGCCCTGCGGGTTCACACACTCACTAATTTTAACACCGGCTACAACCAGTGTCAAGCATTTATCATGCGTTTTGCGGCGTGGATTCAGCCACAGGAGCTTCTTCCACAACCTCGTCATCGTCCACCATCCAGTCGGATTCCTCTTGACCTTCAACCTCGATGGCCAAGTCTCGGTAACGACTCATGCCGGTACCGGCGGGAACCAACTTACCGATGATGACATTTTCCTTGAGGCCCAGCAGACGGTCGGTCTTGCCCTTGATAGCAGCTTCCGTAAGAACACGGGTGGTTTCCTGGAAGGAAGCAGCCGAGAGGAAGCTCTCTGTGGCCAACGAAGCTTTGGTAATGCCCAAAAGTACTGGTCTGGCCTCTGCTGGCTCACCACCGGCTTCCACGGTACGACGATTTTCCTCCTGCAGATCGAAAACATCCACTAAGCTTCCGGGAAGGAGCATGGTATCACCGGACGTGTCCACTTTGACCTTGCGCAGCATCTGGCGGACAATGACCTCAATGTGCTTGTCGTTGATATACACACCTTGGGAACGATACACTTCCTGAACTTCCTGTACCAGGTAGGATTCCACGCCGCTGGCGCCCTTGACAGCCAAGATATCGTGGGGGTTGACAGACCCCTCTGTCAGGCGATCGCCTGCTTCCACCACCGAACCATCCCGCACTCGCAGGCGTGCTCCGTAGGGAACCGTGTACGTCTTTTCCACGCCGTCATCCCCATGGACATGAGCCTTGCGTGTACCCTTGGTCTCCGTAATCTCGACTCGCCCATTGATTTCGGTAATAACGGCCTGGCCTTTGGGTTTGCGGGCTTCGAACAACTCCTCGACGCGGGGCAGACCAGCGGTAATATCGTCACCGGCTACACCACCGGTATGGAAGGTACGCATCGTCAACTGGGTTCCGGGCTCACCGATGGACTGGGCAGCGATAATCCCTACGGACTCGCCCACATCCACAATATCGCCGTTGGCCAGGTTGCGGCCATAACACTTAACGCAGACACCGAACTTGGAGCTGCAGGTCAGGACAGAGCGAATCAGAACTCGTTGAACGCCTGCATCTGACACTGTTTTGGCTGTATCGTCTTCCATCATCTGCCCAGCGGGCACCAGAACATCGCCGGTCTCGGGATGCACAATGTCTACAGCTGGAATACGGCCTGAAAGACGCTCCCACAGTGGTTCAATGATATCTTCATCCGTATCCGATGTACCTGAGCGAATAGCTTCTACCCAAATACCGTCTTCGGTCCCACAGTCCAGCTCGCGAACGATAACATCCTGAGAGACATCTACCAGTCGGCGGGTCAAATAACCGGAGTCGGCTGTGCGCAGGGCCGTGTCAGCCAAACCTTTGCGGGTACCGTGGGTGGAGATGAAGTATTCCAACACCGTCAGCCCTTCGCGGAAGTTGGCCTTGATAGGAATCTCAATGGTTTTTCCCGTTGGGTCAGCCACCAGGCCGCGCATACCGGCCAATTGACTGATCTGTGATTCGTTACCGCGGGCTCCGGAAATGGCCATCATGAACACAGGGTTAAACTTACTGAAGTTAGCCAGCATTTCGCGGGTAACCTGATCCTTGGTCTGGGTCCAGATATCGCAAATTCGCTGATAACGCTCGTCAGCCGTCAAAAGACCGCGGCGATGCTGGGTTTCAATGGTCTCCACCTGCTGCTCAGCGTCTGCTACTCGTTGGTGCTTGCTCTCAGGCACGATGATGTCCGCCACAGACACGGTGGTTCCCGAACGGGTTCCGAAGCGATAGCCCAAGTCCTTGATGGCATCCAAGGTCGTGGCTGTGCGGGCAGAACCGACTTTGCTGTAAAGAACCTCGATCAGGGTGCCCAATCGCTTCTTGTCCATTTCCTCTTCCACGTAGGGCAGTTCTTCGGGCAGGACTGCGTTGAAGAACAGCCGACCCACAGTGGTTGTGATGCGTTTGTCGCGAAAACGGATCTGAATCTGGGCATGAAGGCTGATGACTCCGGCATCGTAGGCATGGCGCAGTTCATCCACAGAACCAAAGTACGAACCTTCGCCCTGAACGCCTTCCTTATGGAGAGTCAGGTAGTACAGACCGATAACCATGTCCTGGGTTGGCGTCACGATGGGCTTCCCGCTGGATGGCACCAAAATATTGTTGGTGGACAGCATCAATAAGCGAGCTTCTGCCTGGGCCTCTGCAGATAGAGGCACGTGAACGGCCATTTGGTCACCGTCGAAGTCAGCGTTATAGGCTGTACAAACCAGCGGATGCACCTGAATTGCCTTGCCTTCAACCAGCACGGGTTCAAAGGCTTGGATACCCAGACGATGCAGGGTGGGAGCTCGGTTCAGGAGGACGGGATGTTCCTGAATAACCTCTTCCACCACGTCCCAAACTTCTGGTTTTACCCGCTCCACCATGCGCTTGGCACTCTTGATGTTATGGGCCAAACCTTTGGCTACCAATTCTTTCATAACAAATGGCTTGAACAGTTCCAGAGCCATTTCTTTCGGAAGACCACACTGATGCATCTGCAGGCGTGGGCCTACTACGATCACTGAGCGGCCGGAGTAGTCCACACGTTTACCCAAGAGGTTCTGCCGAAACCGTCCTTGCTTACCTTTGAGCATGTCACTGAGGGATTTCAAAGGACGGTTACCGGGACCGGTCACGGCCCGGCCTCGGCGTCCGTTGTCGATCAGGGCGTCCACGGCTTCCTGCAGCATACGTTTCTCGTTACGGACAATAATATCGGGAGCGCCCAACTCCAAAAGGCGCTTGAGACGATTGTTCCGATTAATGACTCGCCGATACAGATCGTTCAAATCCGAAGTGGCAAACCGGCCGCCGTCCAACTGCACCATGGGCCGCAGTTCCGGTGGAATCACCGGCACCACATCCATAACCATCCAGCTTGGCGAATTGCCAGAGTTGCGGAACGCTTCCACAACCTCGAGGCGCCGCACAGCACGGACACGGCGTTGACCAGTGGTATCTTTGATCTCTTTGCGCAAATCAGCTGCAAGTTTTTCTAGATCCAGGTCATCCAGCAGACGCTTGATGGATTCGGCTCCCATGCCGGCGGTGAACTCATCACCATACTTGTCGCGGTAGTCGCGGTATTCCGCTTCCGTCAGCAGCTGCTGCTTGGCCAGGGGTGTTTCACCCGGCTCGACCACGATATAAGCGGCGAAGTAAAGAACCTTTTCCAGAGTTCTGGGCGACATATCCAAGATCAAGCCCATACGGCTGGGAATGCCTTTGAAGAACCAAATATGCGATACAGGAGCCGCCAGTTCAATGTGGCCCATACGCTCACGCCGTACCTTGGCACGGGTTACTTCCACTCCACAGCGGTCACAGACGATGCCCTTGTAGCGTACACGCTTGTACTTACCGCAGTGGCACTCCCAGTCGCGGGTGGGACCAAAGATCTTTTCACAGAACAGACCTTCCCGTTCCGGCTTGAGCGTACGATAGTTGATGGTTTCCGGCTTTTTTACTTCACCGCTGGACCAGCCCCGAATCTGCTCCGGTGAAGCCAGTCCAATACGAATGCGGTCAAAATTGTTGACATCTAGCAAGCGCCGTCCCTCCTTCGTATCCTCCACTGCAATGCTTACCGCTCCTCGTCATCGTCTTCGTCGTCTTCATCGTCTTCACTGGCTTTGCCATCGGCATCCAGGTCCTCGATTTCGAAGGAGTCTTCCAAGGATTCTTCTAGATCATCATCTTCCTCGGGTTCATCACTGTCTGCGGGAGGCTGAGGCCTGCTTTCTTTTTTGTCACTTTCCCGGCCGTGAATTTCCAGGCCCAACTCTTTCGCCATTTCACTGACGTCATCGTCTTCATCTGGAAGCTCAACTTCCTGCTCTTCTTCGCTGAGAACATGCACATCCAAACCCAGACTCTGTAGTTCCTTAATGAGTACCTTGAAGGATTCGGGCACTCCTGGTTCTGGCACATTCTCACCTTTAACAATCGCTTCATACGTCTTCACACGGCCCACCACATCGTCGGACTTGACCGTGAGTATTTCCTGGAGCGTGTAGGCAGCGCCGTAAGCTTCCAGCGCCCATACTTCCATCTCACCAAAGCGCTGGCCTCCGAACTGTGCCTTTCCACCCAACGGCTGCTGGGTTACCAAGGAATACGGCCCCGTGGAGCGGGCATGAATCTTGTCATCCACCAAGTGTGCCAGTTTGATAATATAGATCAAACCAACAGTCACCGGATTGTCAAAGGCTTCGCCGGTACGGCCATCGAAAAGTGTCGTTTTTCCGTCACGGCGCATACCTGCTTCTTCCATAGTATCCATAACTTCGATTTCGGTAGCTCCGTCAAAGACCGGCGTAGCCACGTGAAATCCCAGGTAACGTGCGGCCAGGCCTAAGTGTGTTTCCAAAACCTGCCCGATATTCATGCGGGAGGGAACACCCAATGGATTCAAGACAATCTGAACCGGTGTGCCATCAGGCAGGAAGGGCATATCTTCCACGGGCAGGATGCGAGAAATAACACCCTTATTACCGTGGCGGCCAGCCATCTTGTCGCCTTCTGAGATCTTACGCTTCTGGGCAATATAAACACGTACGAGACGGTTGACACCCGGTGAGAGCTCGTCACCACTTTCGCGGTTGAAGACCTTCACGTCAACGATGATGCCCCCTTCACCGTGGGGTACCCGCAGCGAGGTGTCGCGCACTTCCCGAGCCTTCTCGCCAAAGATAGCACGCAGCAGTCGCTCTTCCGCCGTCAACTCCGTTTCACCCTTGGGTGTTACCTTACCTACGAGGATATCTCCAGGCTTGACTTCGGCGCCAATGCGGATAATACCCCGCTCATCAAGGTCCTTGAGGCTCTCTTCGCCCACGTTGGGAATATCGCGGGTGATCTCTTCCGGACCCAGCTTCGTATCGCGGGCCTGGGCTTCATACTCTTCAATGTGAATGGATGTGAAAACATCCTCTTTAACCAATTCTTCACTGAGCAGAATGGCATCCTCGTAGTTGTAACCTTCCCAGGGCATGAAGGCCACGATGACGTTGCGTCCCAACGCCAATTCACCTTCATCGGTGGAGGGGCCGTCAGCCAGTACATCACCGACACTGACAACCTGTCCCGCAGCCACACGGGGTTTCTGATTGATACACGTACCTTGATTGGAACGCTTGAACTTGAGGAGCTTATATGTGTCCAGCGAACCATCATCGCAGCGCAACTTGATCTCAGAGCCGGTCACCCACTCCACAACACCGGACCGCCGAGCCACTACCACAGCACCGGAGTCAATGGCAGCCTTATACTCCATTCCTGTGCCAATCACAGGCGCTTCCGAGCGCAGCAGCGGAACTGCTTGGCGCTGCATGTTAGCACCCATGAGGGCACGGGCAGCATCATCATTCTCCAAGAACGGAATCAAAGCCGTCGCGATACTGACAATCTGCTTGGGCGAAACGTCCATATAGTCCACGGCTGTAGAAGGCAGGTTATGGATAACTTCCCGGTCGCGAACGGTAATCTTGCTCTCTTGGAAGGTTCCATCGTCCTGCATCAGTTCGTTGGCCTGGGCGATGGTGTAATTGTCTTCTTCATCGGCTGTCAGATAGAGAATATCCTGGGTTACTTTACCGTATTCCACTCTTCGGTACGGCGTTTCGATGAAGCCGAACTCGTTGATGCGGGAGAAGGTACACAGCGAACCAATAAGCCCGATATTAGGGCCTTCAGGGGTTTCGATGGGGCACATGCGGCCGTAGTGCGAGTGGTGAACGTCGCGTACTTCAAAGCCTGCCCGTTCCCGGGACAAGCCACCGGGACCCAAGGCACTGAGCCGACGCTTGTGCGTTAGTTCGGCCAGCGGGTTCGTCTGATCCATGAACTGCGAAAGCTGACTGGAGCCGAAAAATTCTTTAATGGAGGCTACCACGGGCCGGATGTTGATCAGCGCCTGCGGCGTAATGATCTCCACATCCTGAATCGTCATGCGTTCCCGCACGACCCGCTCCATGCGGCTGAGGCCAATGCGGAACTGATTCTGCAGAAGCTCACCAACACTCTTCAGGCGGCGATTCCCCAGATGATCGATATCATCGGTATGCCCCACGCCTTTGGGAAGGTATAGGAGGTAATTGATAGTCGCCAGAATGTCTTCGTTCGTAATGGTCTTGATAGAGGATTCAGGCTGGTTGTTGCCGAAAAGCTTGTACACGTCACCTTCTTTGGTCTGGATGCGGACAGCGCCAATTCCTGCTTTTTGCGCCTTTTCGGCAGCTTTGCGGGTAATCTTCTGTCCTGCTTCCAAGAGCAGCTCGCCCGTTTCGGGATCGGCGACATTGTCGGCGGATACGCGGTTAATAAGGCGTTCCGTCAAGCGCAGCTTTTTGTTCACTTTGTAGCGTCCCACACCGGCCATGTCATAGCGCTTAGGATCGTGGAACAGCGTATCAAAGAGGCTGCGGGCACTTTCTTCCGTTGGCGGTTCCCCAGGACGAAGCCGCTTGTAAATTTCAATCAGCGCTTCCGCTTCGGTCTCTGTGTTGTCCCGCTCCAGCGTAGCCTTGATAGCCTCTTCACTGTTGAACATGTCGAGGATCTTGATATTATTGCCCGCACCTAAAGCCCGCACCAAAACGGTGGCGGGGATTTTGCGTGTCCGGTCGACACGGACCGAAAGCACGTCGTTGGCATCCAACTCAAATTCCAGCCAGGCCCCGCGATTGGGAATGATGCTGGCCGTGTGCATGGGCTTACCTGTAGCATCGACACTAAAGTTAAAATAGGCACCGGGAGAGCGGACCAACTGGCTGACGATGACCCGTTCAGCTCCGTTGATAATGAATGTTCCTTGATCAGTCATCAGAGGGAAGTCACCCATGAATACCTCTTGTTCCTTGACTTCACCCGTTTCTTTGTTGATCAAACGAACGCGAACACGCAGGGGTGCTGCGTAGGTCACATCACGGTCTTTACACTCCTCCACCGGATACTTCGGTTCTCCCAACTGGTAATCGATGAACTCCAATACCAAGTTGCCCGTGAAATCTTGGATGGGCGAAATATCTCGGAGCATTTCCAGCAAACCTTCATCAAGAAACCATTGATAGGATTTCCTTTGAATCTCGATGAGATTTGGCATCTCGAGGACTTCTTTAATCTTCCCGTAGTTGACCCGTTTCCTCTTGCCCTGCTGAATGGCTACTGCCAACGGCCCTCACCTCTCCTTTAGGTAGTACTGCCATGAAAC
>PWMW01000100.1 GCA_003559095.1 Clostridiales bacterium
TGATGTTGTTGTCTATGGAGGAACCTCCGCTGGCGTTGTAGCCGCTGTACAGGTAGTTAAAATGGGTAAGTCGGTAGTTTTGGTTTCTCCCGACAAACAGTTGGGCGGTTTGACTTCTGGTGGTTTGGGATGGACCGATACAGGCGACAGGAGCGTAATAGGGGGACTTTCAAAAGAGTTTTATCATCGTGTATGGAAACACTATCAATCCAGTGATGCATGGTCCTGGCAAACACGCGAAGAATTCAATATAGATCAGGGACAAGGTGGTACGGCTTTTAATGAAGAAGAACAAACAGCCTGGGTTTTCGAACCATCGGTTGCTGAAAAGATCTATAATGAATTTATTGAAGAGTACAATATTAAACTTGACCGTGATGAGTGGCTGGATAGGAGCAGGGGGGTAGAAATTCGTAATGGCCGTATAAGGTCTATCACAACACTTTCAGGTAAAAATTATCGTGGCAAAGTGTTTATCGATGCCACCTATGAGGGAGATTTATTGGCTACAGCCGGTGTTTCATACACAACGGGGAGAGAACCGAATTCGATGTATGGCGAAACTATAAATGGAATTCAAGCCGGAAGAAATACCAATCAAATGCCCTGGGGAGTCGACCCTTACATAGAAGCCGGGAACCCGGATAGCGGAGTTATTCTGTGGCCGCCAATCAATTCCGGTCCTGGAGGTGAAAATGGAGAGGGAGATCATCGGGTACAAGCCTATTGTTTTCGGATGTGTTTGACGAATGTCAAGGGCAATATGGTTCCTATTGAACAGCCTGAAGGGTATGATGAAAAAGATTTTGAGCTGTTATTTCGATCAATCGAAGCTGGACAATCAACCCGATTTTATAAATTCAGCCCATTGCCAAATTTTAAAACAGACTCTAACAACGATAGTGGAATGTCTACCAATTTAATCGGGCGAAACTATGACTATCCTGATGGATCTTATGAACGAAGACGTGAAATCATTGAAGAACAAAAATATTGGCAGCAGGGAATGGCCTGGTCACTGAGGAATCATCCAAGAGTTCCGGAAAAACTTCGGGAAGAACATAGCAGATGGGGTTTGGCATCTGATGAGTTTCTGCAAACCAGTCACTGGCCACATCAAATCTATGTTCGTGTTGGGCGCAGAATGGTAAGTGATTTGGTTGTCAATGAAAATCACCTTCGGTTGTTCGATCCAACACATCGGTCAGTTGGAATGGGTTCGTACAATATGGATTCCCATAATGTACAGCGCCATATTGTATATGACGCAGCTGGCAAGCCACATGTCCGTGCTGAGGGGGACGTACAAATCCACCCGGGAGCTCCATACCCCATCGATTATGGTGCCATAATTCCTAAAAAACAAGAGTGTGAAAACCTGATTGTACCGGTGGCTGTTTCTTCATCACATATCGCTTTTGGCTCAATTAGGATGGAGCCTGTATTTATGATTCTTGGGCAAAGTGCCGCTACTGCAGCTGTAATGGCGATTGAAACCAGCCAGGCTGTGCAAGATCTGTCATTTGAGAATTTAAAAAATCAATTAATAGAGGATGGTCAAATACTTCAAAAAAGCTAAGGAAGGAAAGATCCTTAAAATAATTAATGATTAAAATATTGGTTTCTACGTGTCGGTTAGTTAATTATGAGTACTAATAGTCGTAATTTTCTAAAAGGATCTTTTGTATTTGCTGGTGGCATTTTTTTATTGGCTCAACTGGCCGGATGCATGTTTCTTGGTAAAGATGAGGAATATGAGCCGAAAAATATTAAGGAGATCAAATCAATTATAAGGTCAGAAGAAAGTGCAGTAAGATACTGGGGAGTTACAGGAATGTTAGTATTGGGCGAGCACTCCCGGGAAGCATTTCCTATTTTGATTCAAGCACTTTAAGATGCTTTACCCAATGTAATTATAATTGCATCTGAAACATTATATGTACTTGGAGAACCAGAAATGGGGCGTCGAGGGTTAATTCGCGCTCTTACACTTATGGCCAGGTGTATCACAAAAGAAAGCTATGGGCGCAGGGTGTTTTATGGGGCAATGATTATCGAAGCTGTTGTGGCTATGATCTGGGATACAATAAGCATGAGTTTTTTTGGAGGAGTAAGCGATTTAAATAGCATTATGAGTGAACATCAGGGAAACGCAGCCTGGGTGGTGAATGAAATTTCCAACTCTTTACTTGGTGTATTCGGTGGGTTCCTTGCGTTATTAGGTGTTGTAGCCGCACCAATTACTTCCGGAGATGCGGCTTTTCGAAGCGCTAGATTAATAGTTGCTGACTTTAAGAAATTGAAACAGGTACCAATAATAAATCGATTACTTATCAGTATTCCTCTTTTTGTTATTGGATACTTTCTCACACAAATTGATTTTAGTGTTATCTGGCGATATTTTGCATGGTCTAACCAGACTCTGGCAACTATAGTGTTGTGGACCATCACAGTTTACCTGGTTACTCAGAAGAAGAATTATTGGATTACATTTCTACCGGCAATTTTTATGAATGCCGTGATTTCTACCTATCTGTTTTTAGCTCCCGAAGGATTTGATTTGGGTAAGAATATTTCTTATGCCGCAGGATCAATAATTACTATTATGTCTATAGTTTTCTTTATAGTTTATTTAAGGAAATTTCAGACTTCTTAAAACTTCCGGGTAAATCCTTGAAAA
>PWMW01000366.1 GCA_003559095.1 Clostridiales bacterium
CGGCTCAGCGGCTGACTCGCTGCAGATGGTAATGTCTACGGCTGGGCCATGGTTAAGGGCTAACTGCAGCACCGTGAGCAGACCTTCAAAACTACCGTCATAGGTGTATTGCATAGACGACATCGGCGACAGCACGGAATCACCTCCGGACAGGCTGTTAACCATAGCTTGCTGCTTGTTCAGCGCTCTGAAGAGCACCGTGGGCCCCTTGCGTCGGTAGATCCGGGAACAGCGGCAGTTGCCCCACAGCGGCCCGACGATTCATGCCACTGTGCTGCTGCAGTCGGTGGCGCAGCTTGGCACTGTCTAGATCCTCTTCACCATAGTACTGCCCCCGCAGCGTCATGAAGTACTGAGCCCGTTTCATCACCAAGCCCATGCGCTGCAGCGTGTCCCAATGCAGCGGAAACAGCCGCCGGTTGGCAACGATCCGTTTGGCAGATTTGACACCGACGCCGGGAATCCGCAGCAATGTCCAATAATCGGCACTGGTTACCTCCACAGGAAACACTTCGCGATGGCGCAGGGCCCAAGCGGCTTTGGGATCCAGATCCAGTTCAAGATTGGGAGTCTCCGGCACAGTCAGCTCGCTGCTGGCAAAACCGTAAAAGCGCAGGAGCCAATCGGCCTGATACAGTCGGTGTTCCCGCACCAGGGGTGGTGGTATGCCCCAAGGCAGCCGGGGATCCTGGTTTGTGGGCATGTAGGCAGAGTAGTATACCCGACGCAGACCATACTGCGTGTAGAGACCTTCGCACAGTGCCAGAATCGTCTGATCGCTATCGGGACTGGCACCGATAATCAATTGTGTACTCTGGCCTGCGGGTACGAAGGGATGTCGGCTGTCCGGGGAGTCCTTGGCTTCCAAGATCCCATGGTGCAACTGGCGCATCGGACCCATAATGGCTGGCAGCTTCTTTTGCGGAGCCAAGCGGCGCAGACTGGCTTCGGAGGGCAGTTCAATGTTGACACTCACGCGATCGGCCAGCAGGCCTGCTTGGCGCAGCAGGTCCTGGTCAGCACCGGGAATGGCTTTAACATGTATGTAGCCCCGGAACTCGTGGCGCTGCCGCAACAGTGTCAAGGTACGAACCAGCTGCTGCATGGTGTAATCCGGACTCTGTTGAATCGCCGAACTAAGGAACAAGCCCTCGATGTAATTGCGGGCATAAAAGTCCATGGTGATCTGCGCGAGCTCTTCCGGCGTGAATGTGGCACGGGGGCGATCATTGCTGGAACGATTGGCGCAATAGGCGCAATCGAAGATGCAATCGTTGGTGAACAGAATCTTCAACAGGCTGATACAGCGGCCGTCATCGGACCAGCTGTGACAGATCCCCGACAGCTGCACAGCCCCCATTCCAGAACCACTGCGACCCGTACTGCCCGACGATGCACAGGACGCGTCGTAGCGAGCTGCTTCTGCCAGAATTCGCATGCGAGCATTGGTATCCCGCGACGTTGAACGCACCAAGTCCATGGCCAGTGACCTCCTCGACGAACGAACATATATTCTGCTATCTTCATTTTAGCACGTATGTTCGCTTTTGTCGAGAGCCTTCCTATGCACCATCGTCGCTGCCTGCGGGGCCAACCAGGATGCGAGACTGTCCGTGGTGGCAACACAGATCCTAGCACCAAACCACCGTCGGCGGCACACGGCAAAAACACCCAGGCCAAGGGGCACTGGGTGAGGGAAAACCATGGGCTGAAGCGGACCAGCGGGTTTGCCTGCCGCAACATTTCAACGCAGATTCAGTTAAGGTAGTCCTGCAGTTCATCACGGAGGGCAGCCTGCCACTGTTCATATCTAGGCATGAGCTCCACTTCCATGTGCTCCAAGATACGAGCATGATCCTTGGCTTCGTAAGCATCCACCATTCTGGTCAACGACTGCAGAAGACCGGCTTTTGCTTCCCGGAGTTCGTCAGACATCGCATCAGGTTCCTGTTCCATGACCCGCTCCAACTCAGAAAACGCCCAAACCACATCGTGAAACAACGGTGTCGTGGACTCAAAATGTCCTTCCACATTGCGCTGGTGGACATGCTTCAATCCTTCAAAACCCGTAGTACATAACTGCAGCATTTGTTGTGCCAACTCCTGGTTCACAAAACCACCACCTATTCCTTTAGAATACCATCCTTGACCGCTTGCTCCGTCCAATCCTGCACCAACTGCCACAGCGCCGGTACGTGCGGGGCCCAAGGGCGGTTACGCTGCAGCACCTGGTCCCGCCGGATGTCATGTTCGGACCATGTTCCGCCCAGTGTATAGACATTGTGCAGAAAAGGTTGGAGCCGATCGATACACAGCGCGAACTGCGCTTCTTGCGTGGTCTGTTCCTCATATTCATCCCACAAGGAGCGGAAATACACCGCCTGGTCTGGCGGCAGCAGTCCAAAGATGCGCTCCGCCGCCGCTGCTTCGCGAGCCGGCTTATCATCGTGACCGTCGACATCGAAGGCAAACGTGTCGCCGGCATCCAACTCCACGATATCGTGGAGAGCCAACAGCCGCAGTACCTGCAGCAGATCCGTCCCTGCCGGGGCATACTCCTCTAGGGTCAACGCCATGACCACCAGTTCCCACGTATGCTCGGCATCGTTTTCCCGTCGGGAATCGTCGACTAAGCGCGTCTGGCGCCATACGTTCTTCAAGCCATCGATTTCCTTAAGA